>CAIYPG010000018.1 GCA_903928055.1 uncultured beta proteobacterium
ACAGCCAAGCCCGAAGCCGAACAACCCGCCAAGCCAGCGCGCCGGCCTTTGCCCGATCATCTGCCGCGCGAGCGCGTGGTGCACGAGCCCTCGTGCAACTGCCCCAACTGCGGCACGGCGATGCGTCAGATTGGCCAAGACCTCGCTTAAGCAGTTCCTGGAATATGCGCGTTCCCATCCCGGGACGCTGAACTATGGATCTACGGGCACGGGCGCGATCTCGCATCTGGCCGTGGAACTCTTCAAGCAGATGGGTAAGGTGGATATGGCGCACGTACCCTATAAAGGCACCTCTCAAGTTATCACCGACATGTTGAGTGGTCAGATCCAGTTTACCACCGGCGCCATACCGGCCACCATGCCTTTTGTAAAAAGTGGCAAGCTGCGTGCCATTGGCGTCTCCACGGCCACGCGCTCGAAGCTGGCTCCTGACATCCCCACGGTGAGCGAGGCCGGGATTCCTGGCTATGACGTCGCGTCGTGGTACGGCGTCTCGGGTCCGCCCAAGCTGCCACAGGAGATCACCAGCAAGCTGAGTGAGGTAATCAGGCGCACGCTAAATTCCCCCGACATTGCCGCGCGCTTCGAGAAGGAGGGCGTGGACATCACCGCCAGCTCTCCAGAAGAGTTTGGACGCGTCATTAAGTCCGACATTGAGATGTGGTCGAGGATTGCAAAGACCGTGACAATATCTCAGTGAGCAGAAATGCCGCTGATCTGCGGTTGAAAAATGTAGCCAGTCTAGCTGTTAGTTCTGGTGTACTCGACCGGCTATGCCAACCCGGCGCACTACAAACTAGAATCCAAACACATGAACGTGTTTACTATTTTTCGGCAAGACCAATCTAACCTATCACTTCAATTGGTACAGATGTTCAGGGCAGGTCACTTGGAGACCATTGTGACGGCGGCCTGAGCTCGGGCGAACTCGGCGGCTCCAGCGCCTGCGGCACGCCCGAATACTGCCCCTGAAGATAGACCCGAGCCGGACGGGTAGTTATGATAAAAGAGTCCTCCGACCAGTTCGCCGGCGGCGTAGAGGCCGTTGATCACCGCACCGCTGCCATCAAGGACCTGAGCCTGCGGGTTTATGCGCAAGCCCCCAAACGTAAAGGTAATACCGGTTGACACTGGGAAGCCCACGTAGGGTGGCGAATCCAACTTCTGAGCCCAGTTGGATTTCACCTGACTTAAGTTACGCGTTGCCTTCCCATCAAGCACATTCGGATCGAATTCCTTGACCTCATCCACGGCGTTATTGAACTCGCGTACCGTCTCCGCCAGCCGCTCCGGGTTTAACTCCAAACCCTTCGCGAGTTCCTCAATGGTATCGCCGACGGACTTCGAAACTTGTTTGGCGCGATAGTCGCTACGCAAGTAACCGACGACCTTTTGATCGAAGATCTGGTATGCGATGATCCCGGGCTGGGCGAGAATCTCCCGGCCGTACTTGGCATAGGTGTGAGTATGGAAGTTGGCTCCCTCATCCATGAACCGCCGGCACTCTTGATTAACAACGATACCCAACGGATACGAGTGACGCGAGAACTGATCGCCAACACTTCGGTCGCCCGTCGCAGGCGCATTAGCGTCCCACGGTGTAGCGTGGCATCCGCTCCAATGGCCGTAAGGAGTCGCGCCGAATCGGAGCGCCATGTTGATACCGTCGCCAGTGTTGTGCTTGGTTCCTCGAACCTTCGCGAGGTCCCAGTTCGGGCCAAGATACCGAGCACGCATCTCGGTGTTGGCCTCAAACCCGCCGCAGGCGAGAACCACAGCTCCGGCTGAAATCTCATAAATTCGACCGGAGTCTTCCCGAACGCGGACACCCGTCACCACGTTGTTATACGTTCCAAGCAGGTCAAGTGCCTGGGTGCCGTAGCGGATGGAGATTCCAGCGCTAGCGACCGCCTTATTGAGCCTCTCCAGAAGTCCCGCGCCCGCGCCACTAACCTCGAGCCCGGCTCCGCCGAAGAACCTGAATCGACCTTTGACCTTATGGGCGTGTCGACCGACTGACCAATTGAATCTCACGCCCTTGCTATGGACCCACTTCACAGCATCTCGAGCCTGACTAACGAGAACATCGACTAGCTCAGGATCCGATCGATACTGACCCATCACTGCGATCTCGTTGAAAAAATCCGCTTCCCGATATGGCGCGACTTCCAGGGTATCCGCTAGTGGCCCTCGAAGTTCTTCCAGCATCTCAAGGAGGTCCGCTGTACCTTCATGGGGAAATCGCATCAGTCCTCCGACGTAGTGCGAGTTTCCACCGCTTTCCGACTCAGGCGCCTTTTCGAGTACAAGCACTTGAGCACCCGAGTCACTGGCGGACAGAGCTGAGCAAAGAGCGGCGTTTCCGGCGCCAACTACTACCACATCGAAATGGTTTGAGTTCATTTGACTTCAGTTCCTTACTTCCAAGTGGCTTAAACGAAGATGATCTATTGAAATGAAATACTCGGTAACAGGTGCATCTTCGATACGTTGCACCTCCAAGGAATTACAGAATAAGTTGTTCGACCAGATCAGGACGAAGGGCATGCTATTGATCTCATGAGTGTTTTTTTCGAGCCATGAGCCGAGTCAATTCTTTAGTGCTTACCTAAACATTGTGATGCTGGCGTTTGAATTATCGCTTTGGTACATCCATGAGTAAATTGAAAATATTGCATTGATTATGTTGCTTTTGTAATGAATTGGATCAAAGTAAACGCCGATTCGGTTATAGAAACCCGGTTATTGCCCTGTCCGCTTTTTTGCGGGAGCACCTTCCTATCGCACGACGAACAATGGCGTCGAACTTTACTTGTCATATGCGATGGATTCGCCAACGTACCACTACGCGTAACCGCTATAACCACTCGTTATCAATTGTTGGGGCCAGACAATTCTTTTCAGATATCTCCATCCGCGCAAATTTCATGAAAGAGTGGACTTCAGACCCTTGCTCAATGCTTCCGCCAGCGTCCTACCGTCGAATCGCTCTATGTTTTCGACGATATGGGCAATCTTCTCCTTGTATTCTGCCGAGACAAGGTCGCCGACCAGGCTTTCAAACTTGCATACGACTTCATCCCACGGCAATGAATGGCTGGAGTCGCCGCGCCAATACGGCATGGGCTCTTTATCCACCTCGCCCGATTTAAGTGTCACCTCCACCGTGCAGCCGAACCTGGGCATTTCATCATTGCCGGTCATGCTGACTAGCGGCATGAAACGTCGCATCTTTTCGTCCCTGAGGTCTGATTCCTCGAGATCGCGCACCAAGACGTCGCCCCGAGCCATCACCAGCGCTACGTTGTAGGCCATGCTCAGGCGTGCCGCAAGCAGGGTCTGTGGATTGGTTTCTGCA
Source organism: uncultured beta proteobacterium (assembly GCA_903928055.1). GTDB lineage: Bacteria > Pseudomonadota > Gammaproteobacteria > Burkholderiales > SG8-39 > CAIYPG01. The sequence continues at coordinate 3,359 of CAIYPG010000018.1, forward strand.
TTGTCTCTCACCACCACCGGGTTGCAGATCACTTTGACCCCTTCGATCTCCTCGAACCGGAAGCCCCCCCTCCGCTTGGCGATCTGCGCCGTCGCTCCCGAGGCCGCAATGGTAGATGTGCAACCGAAATACGGCCGGAACGTAGTGTCCAGAAAGGCGTAGCGTTCACCCAATCCCACCAGCGCGGTCGCCGAGTCGATCGAATCGGCGGTGGCTCGAAAAAAACCGCGGTCGCCTTCTAAGATAGTCGCGGGGCCGGTAAGGCCAGCCTTCGTCAGCAGCGCCGCCTCGACGCCATTCTTTGCCGCTCGTCCAGCGTGAAACATGATGGTCGACGTGCCATCGTTGATGTATTCGTAGAGTCCGGCGGCCTGGCTTCCGGCGATGCCGAATGCGCACGCTATCTGCTCGGCGTCGAAACCCAGGAGCCGACCGGCGGCCGCCGTGGCGCCGAAGGTTCCGCAAGTGCCTGTGGGATGGAACCCTCGCTCCCGGTGGCTGGGCATGATTGAGCGCGCGACCCGATCGATGACTTCGTAACCGGCCGCCATCGCAGCCAGAAGATCGGAACCATGACAATTGCGCCACTCACCCACGGCCAATAGCGTAGGAATCACACTGGCCCCGGGATGAGCACTGGCTTTCTGCAGAAAATCATTTAAGCCAACGCTATACAGGGTAATGCCGTTGGCAAATGCCGCATTGGTAACAGAGGTCCTGACATTGCCGGCAAACATCGTTGCCTGGGGATTGCCGCCAAGCTCGAGCACCATCCTGGCCGCGCTGGCACCCGGCCAGCCAGCGGTCCCTGCAAGCAGGCAACCCAGGCCATCCAGAAGCAGCCGTTTTCCCATTGCAGCGACGGGTGTGGGGAGATCCTTGTAATGCAGCTCGGCAGCGAAGGCCGCCAGTTTTCTTGTTACCACGTGGTCTCCTCGATCATCGGCATGGCCGATGAGAGTGATGATTTCAAAATGATTCAGGCTCGATCATCGAACACCAAGCAATCACTGCGATGCGATGGCTCGTTCGCTACGAGCCGATTTTCTTCAGCATCTTCTCGATTCTCTCCGTCTCGGACTTGACGGTGGCGGTGAGCTGGGCCGGCGAACTGGCAACGACATCCAGTCCCAGTCCCAGCAGTTTTTCTCGAATTTCCGGTTGTTTCAGGTATTGGGTCACTTCCTGGTTCAGCCGCATCACGATCCTTTCGGGAGTGCGCCCGGGCGCGAACAACGCGTGGACGGTGCCCGATTCGAAACCGGGCATTCCGGCTTCCGAGGTGGTCGGCACGCCCGGCGCAAGCACAGAGGGCCGAGGGCTGGCAACGGCCAGCACCTTCAGTTTTCCGGACTTCGCGTAAGGCATGACCGAGCTGGCAGTGATAACGATCATGTCGACCTGCTTGGCAACTACGGCGGTCAGGGCCGGGGCTGCACCCTTGTAGGGTATGCCGACGATATCCACGCCCGCCTCCGCCTTGAACAATTCGGCCGACAGGTAGGTGGTGGAGCCCTTGGTGCCAGATGCAACATTGAGCTGCCCTGGACGGCTCTTGGCCAGTGCGATCAATTCCTTCACGCTCGAGACGTTCAATGAGGGATTGACGGCGATCACCGCGGGAGAGGTGGTGGTCAGGGTGATTGGTGCGTAATCCCTGATTGGGTCATAACTCACCTCCTGAAACAACGGCAGCAGCCAGTGTGCGCTGGCGCAGAACAGAAGCACCTGTCCGTCGGGCGGCGCCTTGGCAACGATCTCCGCAGGAATTATCGCGCTGCCGCCACGATTGTCGACCAAGGCCTGCTGGCCCAGCCGTTCAGTCAGCCCCTGGGCGACAATCCTCGCAACCAGATCCGCCCCTCCCCCAGGCTCGGGCGCAACCAGTCGTATCGGGCCCGTTGGAAAAGTCTGGCCTGTAGCGGAAGTGCTGCAAATCGCGAAGATCACGGATGCCAGCAATACCAACTTCTGCATCATCATATGCATGCCTGCCTCCTTGTTTCACGCATTCACATTGCCTGCGTCATCTGCCTGACTGTGCATCACGCAGCAGCGCATCCCAATTCCCAGGTAGGCGCACCTTGCTGGTGGTTGCGTAGCCCTGCTTGAAGTTCTGCCGATAGATCGAACAACGATTTCGGGTGGGATCGCCAGTTACGACGATGAGCCATTTGCTCTCCGGCAGCAGCAACGGCACCATCCGATCGGGGTCCCGTGACTCGCACCAACGCTTCGGAAGTACGCCCTGGTCAACCAGGTCGCACACCGTCGTGCCCTCTGGATGAGAAGTTCCCACTGTCATGTTCCATTCGAAATAGCGCGCCGGTACCGTAGCGTTCTTTGAAAGGTAGTAGGCCACCGCCTGTTTCGAATAGCCGGCCTTCGCCACCAGAGTCGCGATGACGGGCGTCATCAACAGCACGTTGGTTTCTATATACCCGCGCGACGCCTGATACGGCTCAATCATCCGCTTGACCCAATCAACCGCGTAATCCAGATGTCGCTCAGCGCTCTCGCCGGCAGTGGAGAAAGGATCGCTCATCGCCCTGATCGAGGTAATCGTCACCGCGCTGTCTTCGGGCCGCAGGCCCTGCATCACATGCAATGGCTCCCAACCGATGTTGCGGCAGGCGTCTTCGTTCTCGGAGATCACCGCCCTGAACATCTGTCCGAAGGTGGCCATGTCGGTAGTGCCCGGCATGAAACGCGCAACGTTCCTGCTGAATAGCCGGTAAAAGCGACCTATGCTGGTATTGGCCTGATTGCCCGGACGCTGCACCGCCCACTTGTCGTTGAAGCCCAATTGCCTGGCGATAGGCCCATTGAGAACGATCATCGCCTCCCACCCAGGCGTACTCCCACCATGCCGCATGCCGAATTGTGGATTGGACATGACATCCACGATGGCCAGCAGGATGGGCATGTACTCCGGACGACAACCTGCCATCACACCGTTGACGGCCACCTTCCAGACACTGGCCTCGGCTTGGCCCGGGTGCAGGATACCGAGCACTTCCTCCGGCTTGCGATCGGTGAACGCCAGGAAACGCTCCACCTTGTCGATTGTGGGAGGAACGATGGGTAACCCGTCGGACCATTCGTACCTGTGGAAGTACTCATTGACCTCCTCAAAGCTGCCGCGAATTACAATGTCCCTGTCGCCCGGCTCGGGTGGCCGCTCCAGTGCGCTACCCTGCTGCTTGCGCGAGGTCAGTCCCGCGACGACCTGGTCGACAAGTACATCTTCGATATTCCTGGCAATCGTGTCTTCATGGTCCAGTGATATGACCCCGGGGTACTCGGCAACACGAAGCTCCGGATATCCGGCGTTTCGCCCAATCGCCTTTACCGTATCGGCAAATCCCTTAATCGCCACGGTGACCGTAGGCAGGCCGAGGTTCTCGGCGACTATGCTAGCCCGCGAACTCGCGGACGTGCAGCTTCCTCAACCACCGTTACCGGATATTACGGCGTCGACTTCAAACTCCTTCAGCTTGTCCGGCAAGGCCTTGATGACATCGGATTCCGAATTGCCGTACATGTCGCCAAATGCCGTGTGCGGAATCAACTTGAGGTTGGGAAAGCGTTTCATGAGCGCCTTCTCCAGCACTTGAAAGGTCAACTCGCTGCCGAACTTGTGGTTGGACAACTCTGCGATGGTCATGCCATCCAGATTGTCAAGGCGCGTGGTCTCGGTTTTTGCCTTCTGTGTCAGTTTTCCCAGCGGGTTGACGACTTCGTACATGATCGAGTCCTTTAAAAAATGTACCGACTACGCGATATTTCGTACGCTCTGGAGTCAGTTTTTCGACACTGAAATCAGCGAGGCGATTTTCCTCACCCCGCTGTTATCCAGCGCTTCTAACCGGTCGAGCAGCGCAAGGGCCTCGTCCGATGCCTGGGGCTGCAGTACCTCCCTGAAACAGTCGTCCAGCTTCGGGCGATGCTCCTGCGCAGTGAGCAGATGCCCCCAGACGCCCTTGGGTGCCCGGCACAGCGCTGTCACGACCCGGCCGTCGTCCAGTTCGGCAGCCACTTCCATGTGCATCTTGTTGGTGGCTGCTGGAATCGATTCATCCATGATCAGTTCGGTTTTTTCGAGCAGATCGACAATGTCCGGACGGAACCGCCTTTCGTCGTGGAAGCTGCCGATCTTCACAAAGCCGTCGAGCACAGCGACCCCACTCGCATACTGCAGGCTGTGCTTCCCCTCCAAGCCTGAAGCCGGCTTAGGCCTATCTATGTGATGCAGCGAAGGCGCCGTGATGCGGAGTTTCCTGATCTTCCTCTTGTCTGGTATCTGGGACGATACTTCGATAGCGGCGATGATGGCGTAGTGTGTCGAAATCTGCGAAGGGAACAGCTTGATCGCGAACCCCGGATCGGCAATGCGGAATGGCTTACCGAATGACAGCAGTACATCCCTGTCAAACTGCTCGGGATACAGCGTCTCGATGATCCCCTTGGATGCCTCCAGCGCGTCCGGATTGGCTCGGAACCCCCGGCTGACGAGGAGCGCTGCGTCCAGTCCCGACGCCGCACCGGTGGCACTATGGGTGCACTTCACCATGGAACCGATATTCGCCAGCAGGCCACCCAGCCTTGAAGCGGCGAAGGCAATGGAATGCTGCATGCCCTCGACTCCCAGCCCCAGCAGGTCGGATGCGACCACCGCGCTGCCCAGTACGCCTGCGGTGCCGGTAGGATGGAATTTCAGCTTGCTCGCCACCAGCATGCCTCCGGCCAGTTGCATGCGCCCCTGTATCTCGGTGCCCTTGGCCACCGCCGCAATTACTTGCTTTCCGGTTACGGGGAGGATTTCCGCCAGCGCCAGCGCCACAGGGACAGTGGGTGATACGCAGTGAGTGGGCGGTGTGGACATGGGCTCGAAGTCCAGCACATGCGTGGCAGCGGCATTGACGTAGGCGGCCTGCACCACGCTTGCCTTCGTGCCAAGCCCCCAGATGCTGGCCTGGGGATTGCCACCCAGGAACTTGAAATGCTCGACGCTAATCCTGATCTGCGGTTCGCGGCACCCCGCCAGCGCCACCGCGATGCCATCCTGGATCGCCTGCTTGACGCGAAACACGCACTCGTCGCCGAGGCTATCGTAATCGAAGGCGTTGATCGTCTCGCATAGTTCCCGCGTCAGGCCCATTGGATCCTCCTTTTCATAGTTCTGTTATCAGGACAAACGTGGCCATCCACCTGGAGTCCGCGATCTTGGTTGGTTCGCCAAACTAGGCAACTGTCTTTGCATTGAGTGCAAAAAGTTCACTGAGTTTGCGCACATCATCCAGCTTATCCAGGCCCTGAATAGTTGAGTAAATCTCCGAGACACGCCCGGATGGCAGCGTCCGCTCAGCGCAGTTGTCGAACTTGGCCTTCATGATTTCCGGAGGCGCCGGAATGTCGACGGTGCGACCCAGCTGGAAAAACACCTTGTTGGACAAGGTCAGTCCGCTGGTCGTCCTGACTGTCACCACGGAACCGAAATGATGATCCAGAGGGAAGTGCTCCTCGGTGTAAGTGCCTGCGTGGATCTTGGGCAGCAGATTCTGCACCACGGGATCCTTGTACGCATCGCCCTCAAATTGCTCCATGGTGATGCCTCTGTCAGTCAGAGCCCTTGCAACGACATACTGGGTGCTGAATTTCGCGTCCAGGTCGCTTTGGGGATCGGGGCGGTTTGTGTGCTCTAGGCGCCGCGTCTGCAGCAGCACGTCGATGCGATCAACTTGTTCCGGTTTCAAGTCATGTTCAATAGCCAAAGCCATCATCGCCTCAATGGCGGGATGGGTTGCGCCGCAACAGGGATAAAGCTTCATGGTCATACCCGGCCGAGTGATGTCCAAGGGGTTAGCCCATTCAGGAAGGATGGCAGCCATGTCGAAATTGCCCGCGCCGTTGAAGGCATTGAAGTAGCCGTGGTGATGCTCGAAAGCCACAGGGCTGGCGGTATAACCTTCCTTTACCAGCATCACCGCAAATAGGGCGTCCCGGTTGCTGTGCCCGACGTGCAGCGGCTTGGTCATAGTGCCGAAGTTCGACTTTACGCCCGAGGCCAGCGAGGTGACTAGAGACAAGGCCGTCGCAGTCTCCTCAACACTCAAATTCATCAGTTGCGCACACGCAGCGGTGCAGCCGAAAATCCCTATCGTGGAAGTAGGGTGCCAGCCCTTGTTGTACTGGTAGAAATTGACACCTCTGGACATCTTGCAGTTCACCTCTATCCCTGTCACGAATGCCGAGATGAAGCGCTCCCCACTTACGCCACGCATTTCCGAAGCGGCGGAAAACAGGGCCGGCAATATGGATGCAGACGGATGGCCCCCCATGGTGTTGCTGGCGTCGTCGAAGTCTAGAACATGTGCCGCCACCCCGTTGATCAGGGCTGCGTCAAGCCCGTTCAGCCTCAGATCGGAACCGAAGACGATGGCCGGACCGCGAGCGGCGGTGCGCTCGGACAATTTCCTCATAATTCGCGGCGCCTCTTCGTTGACGCCTGCCAGTGTCACGCCCACCAGATCAAGGAGTAGCGCCTTGGCCCAATAGACTGCCTCCGTTGGTAGAGTCGGGTAGGTCAGGGACTTGACGCGTTCTGCGAGTTCAAGAGCAAATGTCATGATGTCGAATGCGGCTGCGATCAAAATGGAATTCCGGGCTCTGCAGCCCGAACTTCAATTTCACTAGTCGCCGCGCCTCCTTATTAGCTGCGGTTGGAAATTCTGATTACTCAGCAGTTTGCGCCAGCCCTGCTTGTTATGCTTTTCCGGCTCCTGCTAGCCTGCCTTGGCCGCAAGCGCTGCGCCGCGACCTGCAATGCGACCGAACACCGCAGTTCTCTTGATAGAGACAAAATCACGGGCGCGAAGGTTTTCGCGGACGTTCATTGAACAAGGCGGCTTGCCCACGAACTACCTTTGGCGACTTCTTTGTTTATTTTTCCATGGATGTATTATTAAATATAATGAATTTATTGCATCGATTATTAAGGTACAGACATGAATATAGACGTTGATGGACTGCAAGCCTTCCTGTGGATTGCGGAATTCGGCACTTTCCACCAGGCCGCCGACAAGCTCTCTCTTACGCAGCCGGCACTATCGCGCCGGCTGCAGAAACTTGAAGAAAATCTGGGGGTACGACTTTTCGACCGCACCACCAGACGGGTAAGCCTGACTGCGATAGGCAAGAACTTCCTCCCTCACGCACGGCGCTTGGTGCGTGAACTGGAACTTTCGTTGGGCGGACTAAAGGAAATGGCGCGTCACGGCACCGGACATGTGGTCGTCGCCTGTATTCCCACCGTCGCCATATCGCTTTTACCCGATGTAATCACGGAATACAGTGCGCATTTCCCCAAAAACCACGTACGCATTCTCGATGACCATAGCAACGAAACGCTGCAGGCAGTGGTGCGAGGCGAGGCCGAATTCGGTATCACGACCCTGGTGGGAAACATCCCGGAAATGGAATTCGAGAAGCTCTTCGACGATCCCTTCGTTCTTGCCTGTCGTCGCGACCATCCGTTGGCACGCAGAAAGCAGGTTAAATGGACCGATCTGGAAAAGCACAACTTGATCACAGTGGGCCGCCTAAGCGGAAACCGTAGCCAACTCGATTTCGTCCCCTCCATGATCGCCACGAGTCCGCTTTGGGCCTACGAGGTTCAACGATCGTTCTGGACCGGTTTGAAACTAGTTGAGGCTGGACTTGGCATCATTGCCGTACCGAAGTTGGCGCTTCCGACCGAGAAGAATTCCATACTAGTTGGCCGACCACTGGTGGTTCCCTCGCTGTCGCGCACCATATGCATTGTCAGACGTAAAGGCACGTCCCTGTCTCCGGCATCGCTGGAATTCGTATCCGTGCTGAAAAAGCACTGGAAGGCTAAATGAACAAAGGGGAGCCCTTTCTACATTCGGGCTTCCCGCGCGCTATTACTCGGGCTGAATCTTGGCTGTGATGATGACCTTGCGCCATTTGGCGACTTCATTGGCAACATAGGCAGAGGCTTCATCAGCGGTACCTGGGCGGGGCTCGGCGGCACTCTGCGAACTCAGTTGCTTGTGCGTTTCGGGCGTGTTCGAAATCTTCGTCACCTCTGCGTTGAGTCGCACAATAATGTCTTTGGGAACGCCTTTGGGGGCTGACAGGCCGGACCATGATCCCGCCTCGAACCCTGGAACACCGGACTCGGCAACTGTTGGAAGCTCAGGTGCCAGTTCACTGCGATACAGACTGGTGACAGCCAGACCTCGGACCTTGCCGGCCCTCACCTGCCCCAGTAGTTGCGAGGCAAACAGCAGTGAAATGCGTCCTGCCAGCAGATCTGTTGTCGCCTGCGAAGACCCCTTGTAAGGGACATGCAGCATGTCGATGTTCGCCTGCAACTTTAGCAGCTCTGTGGCCAAATGAATTCCGCTGCCGTTGCCTCCGGAGCCATACGTCAGCTGTCCGGGGTTTGCCTTTGCGTAGGCGATTAACTCCTTAATGTTCTTGGCCGGCACCGAGGGATGCACGGCAATGACGTAGGGAGTGGATGCAAATATGGATATGTGATCGAAGTCCTTGACGATATCGAAGCTCAGATCCTTGCTGAGACTCTGTTGTATGGCAAAGGACACCGTATTGGTCATCAGCGTATAGCCATCGGGCGCCGATCTTGCGGCAGCCTCAGCACCGACGATGCCACCCGCACCGACTCGATTGTCAACCACGAACGACTGCCCGAATACCTCCGACAGTTTTGGCGTATATACGCGAGTGGCAAAGTCACCCGATGTTCCCGGCGGGTATGCCACGATGACTTTGACAGGCCTGACCGGATAGGATTGCGCTTGGGCAACATTTGCGCAGGCCAGCAACAGGAACAGGCTTCCAAGCACCGCCGCCATCGCTCCTTGCCCGGAATTTGCAAACGGGAGGCAAGTCGGCCCCCGACCTCTTTGGCGCTCTAACATTGCTCCTCCCTTTATATTTCCTATTTTTCGGTCCAGTCAGAATCGTCATTCTGCATGGCCACATTCATTGAAGCAATGCAATTAATTTATGGTTTATTGCATTTCATGAATGAATAAGAAGGGCCCGCCAGTGGCCAACGAATTGCGCCCCCTCGTTCAGGGAGAGCCGCGGGCGCGGATTTACGGTTCAGTCTGGTATGCGTTGAGACGCACTTTGCGAGATACCGAACGAGTATTGCCAAAACTTGGGATATACATTGAGTGAGTTCCTGGACCGCCGCAGACTACGATACCTATGGATCCAGCAGCGGTGGCGATTGGAAGCATGGTGTCCTGCGTGACCTCGCCCAACTCCGCGATGCGCCGAATCCTGGTCAGGTTCAGATCCACATCCGTCAGGCGCCGGGCAGGCAACTTCGATTGCTCCCATAAGCTACGTTTTACGTCTCCCTTGGCAAGGCCTTCGCCGCTGAGAATGTTGGCCGTCTCCGGAGAAATGATCAGCCACGGCTCACCGCAAAGGAAATAATCATTACCGGACGGGCGAACCAGAGTTTCTGCAAAGATTCGCAGAATTTCTAGGGCATCCTTCGAATGGGTGTTCAAATTGAGGCTGCCTTCCGCACCGATCACGGTCACTACGCTGTCATTGGCACTGAAACCGCGCTCCACATGCACTGGTTGCCATGGGTTTTCCGCCTCATTTTCAGCACAGCAGAACAGGTATTTCCCGGGCTGCCCCATGGTCGCCCTGTCCATTTCTCCGCCAATCGCCCCACCTATGTTCTGCATGACAAGGTGCAGCGCCCTGCCCAATGTAGCATTGGCCCAGTTACCTTGGCCGAGGCAATTGATTCCTGAATTCATGCCCAAACGGGAGACAATCGGACCGTTGACAAGCAGCCACACCGCGGAAGGATTTGTAGTGGTTTGTATACCCTGCAGATTAAATTCAGGCGCGGATATCGCCTCCACTGCTGCAATCAGAACCGGTAGATACTCCGCATCGCATCCCGCCATGACAGCATTCACCGCAATGCTTTCCGCAGTGGCTTCGCCGAACGCCGGCGCTACTCTGGCAATGAACTCATTCGGCATATACCCGGAACGCGAAAGCATGTGTTCGACGCGCTCCCTGGTGGGCGGCACAATGGGCAGCCCATCCGTCCATTGACGCTCTCGGAACAGCAGATTGACCGATTCGGCATCGTCTGCCACGGCAATCAAGCGAACAGCGTCGGTTCCTCCGCCGGGTGGACGGGCGCGGTCATTGCGCGCCTGCTTTGCAAATGCGGCGATTTTCCCCATGCACTCCTCGGCCTCCCAGCGGATTTCGGCCCTGGACAGCGAACCAAAGGGATGGCGAACAACGGCTAGCGGTAAATCCGGGTAGCCCAGTGCTTTCGCCTGTGAACGACCCAGGCCCGAAAAAGCAGTCGAGCAGACTTCGATCGCCAATTTTCCGCGCTTGGCGATCTGAACACTGTCGTGGACACTCCACGACGTACAGGAGCCTCAGTCGCCGGAGCCCGTGATGACCAGATCGCATTCCTGCACCAATTCGGCAAAGACTTGGTCTTCCGCTGGAATGGAGGCCAGCCTTTTTCTCCTGACAATTGAGCGCGCCGCATAGCGGGATTCAAGAATCTCTGCCATCTCTGCTATCAGATGATCGAAATTGGGCTTGGAGTTGTCGATAAAACCGACCACTTTGCCCCTCAGGCCGTCGAGCGCTTCAGGTACTGCCGCCTGTTCGTTGCCGCCCGCAGCCGTCGGGTTCATCACAAAGATGTTTGCCGTCATGTCCAATCCTCGAAGTTCACTTATGCAATTGTTCGACCTTATCTGAAATACCTGTAGTAAGTACTGTTGCCAAAGCTAGCCGACAGACGTTCAGTCCTGCTGGATGCCTGCCTCCTTGACCACCTTGGACCACTTCGCTATTTCCGTCTTAATGTATTGCCCCAACTCTGTCGGAGTGCTGGTTGCCGGGTCAACGCCCTGCTCTACCAGTTTTTCTTGCACATCCCTAGCCTGTACCGCCAGGCTTACCGTCTGATTGAGCTTGTTTATGATTGGTTCCGGAGTCTTGACCGGCACCAAGATGCCATACCACGATACGAGTTCATAGCCGGGAACTCCCGCTTCGGCGATGGTGGGAATATCTGGGAGGATGTTGCTTCGCTTGGGCGTACTCACACCCAATACCCGGAATTTTCCGGATTTGATATTAGGTAGCGCCGGGAGAATGCTGCTGAATATGAGATCTATCTCGCCACCCATCAAAGCTATCGTACTGGGACCAGCGCCTTTGTAGTTGATACCGGTCATTTCCAAGCCAGTCATGGAATTAAACAGCAGCGCACCAAGGCTGCTGGAACTTCCGCCGCCGGTAGACCCGAAATTCAGTTGCTTTGGCTTGGCCTTCGCAAGCGCTATGAGCTCCTTTACGCTGCGCACCGGCAGGGACGGGCGCACCACCAGCGCGAGTGATCCATTGCCGATCAGCCCTACCGGCGAAAAATCGCGTATTGAATCGTATGGCAGGTTGTCTTGCAGACTGGGGGTAATCGCAAACCCAAACGAGCCCAGCAACATCGTGTACCCATCAGGTGCAGCCCTGGCGACCATATTGGTACCAACTACACTGGCGCCGCCTCCGTGACTCTCGATGACGATCTGCTGACCCAGAATCTCCATCATTCTCTGAGCCACGATGCGCGCTATGATCTCAGTCGCACCCCCTGGAGCATAAGGAAGTATCCAGCGCACCGGCTTGTTGGGGTAGCTCTGTGCATTGACCACTCCGGCGCTCATGAACATAACACCGGCCAGCATCATCTTTGCAAGCAAGCTTCGATTCATCTTCGCTCCTCCAGTGTTTTCTTAACACCGGTTTGCGCACAGGCTCAATGCCCTGCCATCCATTCGCCACCGGCTAAGTGCACCTCATTCGATCAGGCCATTCAAACAATTTTCCTGGTGATTGCGGACTTTGTATAACCGGAACCCGGCATGTAAACTGTATGGGTACCCGGACCACCGGCAACAATGATTCCGATGCACTCGGGCCTCGGGGAAATCGGCAGCATGGACTCACGCGTTATCTCACCCAGTTCTGCGCGACGTCCGTTCTGCGTGCGGGCGAAGTCCTTTTCCGACAAGCGTTTGGCCGACAGCTTGGACAATTCCCACAACCGCTGCTTGACGTCCCGCTTGCTTAGACCTTCGCGTTTTAGGATGAAGGCATGCTCGGCCGAAAGAACGAGCCAAGGAGCCCCTCCCCCATAGACGTAATCGCTACCGGCAGGAAATGCCATGACATCAGCCATGACCCGCAGCAGGTCGCTTACATCCTTGGCGTGGGTATTGATGTTCCATGTGCCCAGTGGTGGAACGACGGTGACCGTACTGTCATTGGCAGAAAAGCCGCGCTCCACATGCAATGGTTCCCAGGGATTGGCTTCTTCGTTTTCAGCGCAACAGAATGAATACTTTCCCGGCTGCCCTTGGGTGGCGCGGTCCATCTCTCCGGGCAGCGCACCACCGATATTTTGCAAGATTAGGCGTAATCCCCTACCCAGCGTGGCATTTGCCCAATTGCCCTGTCCCAGGCAATTGTTCCCGCTATTGACGCCCAGTTTCCGGGCAATAGGACCATTAAGAATCAGGAAGACCGTTCCCGGATTGGTAGTGGACTGAATCCCCTGCAGGTTGAAATCAGGATCGGCAACCGCCTCCGCAGCTGCCAGCAGCACCGGAAGATATTCAGGACGGCAGCCTGCCATCACCGCGTTGATGGCAATCCGCTCGACCGTCGCCTCTCCATAGCCCGGCGCGATCCTGGCCACAATTTCATCCGGTGCCCGGGAGGTATGTGCCAGCATTTTTGTCACACGCTCCGGCGTCGGCGCGATGGCCGGAAAGCCGTCCCCCCAGTGGCGTTCCATAAGAAGGCGGTTGAAATCATCGAAGTCCGAAGGAACGGTGATTTGTTCCGCCCTGCGGCCTGCCGAAAATGTGGCTGAGTCTTTGCCAAAAGCTTCCACATCCCCGGATTCACACAGCAATTTGGCAATGTCATCAACGGTCTTGGCGGCAATTTCCCGGAGCTCTTCACGATCCCGGATGCCGAAGGGATGAGGAACAATCGCTATGGGAAGCTCAGCATGCCCCAAGGCCTTTGCCTGAGACTTCCCCAAGGTGGCAAAAGCCGTTGAGCAGATCGCCAACGCTGGTACTTCGCGTTTAGCTGCCTCGACCATGTCGTGGATACTCCACGACGTACAGGAGCCTCAGTCTCCCGATCCCGTGATAATCGCGTCGCACTGGTCCACCATGCTTTTGATGGCCGCGTCACCAACGGGCACCGATCCCCGCTTCCTATGCCTGACCACTGACGACACACCGTACTTCTGCATGAGCAATTCTTCAAGATCGTCGACCAGGTAATGAAAGTTCGGCTTGCCGTTGTCAATGAAGCCGATCACCTTGCCCTCCAGCCCTGACAAGACTTTGCGCAGTTGCTGAGGCCGCACACTCGGAACCCCGATGGGATCAAGTACGCGCATCGATTCATTTGCCATGCTGTGTCTCCTCTAATGTCGACGAACAAGCTTAACTGGCGACTTTGATTATCAATCGATTATGCACCGCTCATTTATTGAACAAAAATTAAAAAAATGCATGAATCATTTGACTCGACGCATGAATGTCCTTTGGCTTCATCCTGAGCGGCGCCCGTATTTCATTGATACGGAAAGCAGAGACATCAATGCAAAATTTTTATTTTTGTTCAATAAATGCACGGCGCATACTATTTGTGGCATCTATACGAGGTAGCGCACAAACTGTGGATGGAGTTCCACAATGGCCTCGCCCGGGGATAAAGTTATCGGCCACTGCAAAAGTCGAAATTCATCAGACCACTTTAGGTTGCTAGATGCCATTCATCTGATCTCTTTATATTCGGAAGAAGAACATGACCAAACATGCCGGGCGATTTGGAATGGCAATAATGCTTCTAAGCACTTTTGTATTGCACGACGGCCTTCATGCGCAAACCTATCCGACAAAACCAGTTCATGTCATCGTTCCGTACGAACCCGGAGCCGGCGCAGACTTTATAACCAGGCTTTTTATTCCCGGACTCACCGAGGAAATGAAGGTACCCTTCATCGTCGACAATCGCGGGGGGGCAACAGGCTCCATAGGAATAGGAATTGCCGCCCGATCTGCTCCAGACGGCTACACCCTCGTAACCGTATCCGGTAGTCACACCATTACTCAGGCATTTTCCAAAGTCCCCACCTACGATCTGACGCGGGACTTCGATTCCGTAGCACTGTTGGCATCGACGCCATACATATTGGCTGTTCACCCGTCCATTGCTGCCAACAATATTAAGGAACTCATTGCGCTGGCGAAAGCCAACCCTGGCAAGCTAACCTTTGGATCTTCTGGCGAAGGCGGCGGAACGCATCTGGCAGGCGAACTCCTGAAATTCCGAGCCGGAATTGACATGCTTCATGTGCCTTACAAGGGGACCGCTCAGGCCATTTCCGACCTCGTCGGTGGCCGCCTGTCCATGATCTTTGCCACCCAAGTTATGCCACAGGTCAAGGCCGGCCGTGTGCGCGCAATCGCGATCACCAGTGCAGAACGCAGCGCAATGGCACCCGATCTACCGACAGTAATCGAGGCCGGCTTCTCCGGCTTCAATGTCGGCGCATGGTTCGCCCTTTCAACGCCCGCCGGCGTGCCAAAACCCATAGTTAAGCGTCTCAATGATATCGTCAACAAGACTGCGCAGATCCAGGATATAGGGATAAAACTGATGAATCAAAGTTCCGCAGAACCCCTGCTCGGCAGTCCCGAACAGGCCGGTGCATATATCAGAGACGACATACAACGCTGGCGGGAAATCATCGAGAAGGCTCATATTACGTTGCAGCAATAGTTATTCCGCGATTCTCGCCCCCAATACACAAAGGAATCCCTGCACACTGATATCCGGCAATCGTTTCTCGTACAACAGATTTAACGTCTCAACGACTACTTCTAGAATTACATTGCCTGACTACTTTCTTGACATTGCTGAGGAGTCTGCATTTCTTTACCAAAGTAGGACGTCACGTAAGGGCTTTTGCAAGTCAGTCAATGGCAGTTGTCTCGAGGCAACTTATACTTGCGATACCCATCGTTCACTTGACGACTTTTCTGGGTACGTGGTCCTTTAGCCAGAAAAATTTTCCTGGAGAAATGCGCGCACCTCCGCCGTAACCAGGTCCGGTGCGAGGAAATGGATGCCATTATCCACGCCATCGACATAGACCAATTTGGCGTGCGGGAAAGCGTCGCGCATCTCCTCCACAAGCTTCTTGCGCGACTCCGCGCACTTGTTGCCCACCACCTGTAGCACCGGCGCCTGAATGCGGCCCAGCTCGGGAAACAGGTCTATCGTGGAGAAAAGCTTGAAGGCGGCGATTGCGATGTGCACCGGCGTGCGTGCCATCTCGCGCGCTACCCAGTCTCCTAGCCCGGGCGGCGCATTGCTCAAGTCCATGCGTCCGGCTAAGGTCATCTTGCACCAGGCTTCCACACCGAACTTCCTCAGCGCCGACTCCTGATCGGCTTCGCCGACCGCATACTTGCCGTGGGTCTCATTGCGCATGCGCGCCGTCGTATTGCAAAGCGTGATTGATGCAATACGGTCAGGATGCGTGAGCGCAGCCCACATGCCCACCGCACCGCCGGTGGACTCACCCACCCAGTGAACCCGCTCCAGGCCCAGAGCGTCCATGAGGCCTAGCGCGTCACCGGCCAGTTGATCGATATTTAGCGGTGAACCCTCGGGCGGCTTGGAGGTGTAGCCGTAGCCGCGCGCATCCATTCTAAGGATTCGGTATTCACGGCCAAGCAACGGCACCCAAGCACGCCAGAACTCCACGTTGCGGCAGTAGCCTGGATATAGCAGCAGGGTCTGCGGTGCCTCTTCGCGCCAAGGATCGCGATAGTCGCTCAGGTCGTAGTGGATGGACAGGTCGCCAACCTGCGCCGTGGAGTAGCGGGGCGCCCCTTGCTGAATAGTCTGCACCGACTGGGAATTCATTGCGTCTCCTTGTCGCGATCACTTTATGATTAGCGTGCTATTTACACTGCGTGGTTATATCATCTTAATAGAAGCAAAAAGCGCCCAAGGAGGAATGATGAAAGCGACGCTCAAGCCGATGAGGCTTCTGGCGGCAGGCATGGCGATTCTCACACAAATTGTCGTGCACCCCGTTCATGCGCAAGACTACCCAACCAAGCCCATTCGCATCCTAACCACCGAGGCCGGGGGCCAAAGCGACGTGGTCGCGCGGCTGATCGCTCAAGGCATCACCGGGCCGCTAGGACAGCAAATTCTCATCGACAACCGCGGCGTGCTGGCTGCTGAAGTGGCTGTGAAGTCCCCGAACGACGGCTACACGCTGCTGCTCAACGGCCCCTTCATCTGGCTCGCGCCGCTAATGCGCAAGACCACTACTTATGAGCCGTTGCGCGATCTGTCGCCAATCATGCTGGCAGTGACGGCGGCCAACTACGTGGTAGTGCGAAATACGCTGCCGGTGAAAAATATTCGCGAGTTGATTGCGCTGGCCAAATCCGAGCCGGGCAAGCTTAACTACGCTACAGCCGCCTCTGGGGGCAGCCCGCACTTGGCTGGTGAACTCTTCAAGATAATGGCTGGCGTTGACATTACGCGAGTGCCTTACAAGGGTATTCCGCAAGGCTACAACGATCTGCTGGCCGGACGCATCGATGTGATGTTCCCAACGGCCGGCTCGGCCACACCACACGTGAAGTCAGGCAAGATTAAGGCGCTGGCAATCACCAGCGCGCATCCCTCACCGCTATTCCCCGGCGTGCCAACCGTCACCGAGACCGGCTTGCCCGGCTACGAGTCAGGCACCATGACTGGCGTATTCGCACCTGGCGGGACTCCGACTGCCATCATCCGTCGTCTTAACCAGGAAATGGTAAATGTAATGAAGCAACCACAGGTGAAGGATAAGTTCAACGCAAGTGGGCTGGAGGTCGTGGCTAACAGCCCCGAGGAATTTACCGCACTGCTCAAGAGCGACATGGCGCGCATGGGCAAGGTAATCAAGGAAGCGGGCATAGAAAGCGATTAGCCAGCACCGCAATGACGGTAACGGCAGGCAATCCCAAACGACACGGCAGCACAGATAATCTGAAGGAGCGCATCTTGCCCAATCTTTCCATTCACAATCCCACCGCCGCGCCGGGCGCCGGGCAGGCTCCTGAAATGGCGCATGTCGAATCGTCCACTCTCAAAAGCCTTCAGGGCAAGGTAGTAGGCTTCGTTGACAATTCCAAGCCTAATTTCAGCCTGCTGGCCGACGACATGGCCATGCTGCTGCAGCGCGAGCATGGCGTGAAGATGGTGGTGCGCCACCAGAAGCGCACCTCCACCATGGCTGCTGGAGCAGATGTCATACGCGACATGGTCGCGGAATGCGATTTGGTGATCGCCGGCTCGGGCGACTGAGGCTCTTGTACGTCGTGGAGTGTCCACGACAGTGTTGAGGCGGCGAAGCTGGGCGCGGCGGGGATGCTCATCTGCACCACGGCCTTCATGCCTCTTGCGACCAAGCAAGCCAAGGCGCTGGGCCGTGCCGACCTGCCCATCGTGGTGATGCCGCATCCCTTTAGCACGCTGAGTCGCGATCAAGTGCGCTCCACTGCGGCCCAATGCGTGGCCAGCATTATCGAGCTAATGCAGGGTGAGGGCGCCATTGCGCAACCATCGACTGGCGAAGCAGCCAGCGCTAAGGTTGCTCAAGACACGCGAATTGCGCTGCTGGATGTTGAGGATGACCTGATCGCGGTCAATCGCGTGTTCCGCGACCAGTTCTGGGGCGACGGACTGCCCATCGTTCCCCCCACAGTTGAACGCGTGCAGCAGATGCTGCGCGGTTCCCCCCGACCCGCCCAGGACGTCGTGGCGATACTGCCGCCCGGCTTCGGTGCCGCCACGGTGGAGCTTTTAGCCATTAATGCCGTCATGGCCGGGTGCGACCCAGGCAGCCTGCCGGTGCTTATTGCTGCAGTCGAAGCCGCCGCTGCGCCCGAATTCAACCTGCAGGCCATACAGGCGACAACCAATTCTGCGGGAGTTTGGCTCATCGTCAACGGCCCCATCGCAGCAGAATTGGGCATGAACGCCGGCATCAACTGTCTGGGCAACGGCAACTGGGCCAATGCCACGCTGGGACGCGCGTTGCGGCTGGTTATGCAGAATGCGGGCGGCGCAGTGCCGGGAGAGATGGACCGTGCCACTCAAGGGCAGCCGGGCAAGTACACTTTTTGCTGTGCTGAGAATGAGGAGGCTAGCCCTTGGGAACCACTGCACGTGGAGCGCGGCCACACGCGTGAACAGAGCACCGTTACCGTGGTGGGCGCATCCGGCACCATAAACATGAACACCCATGTCAAGGACGCTGACCTGCTGCGCATCATCGCCGACAGTATGGTCTATCCCAGCAGCAACGACTACTGGTTCGGCGGCGCGCCTTGGCTCATCCTATCTCCAGAACATGCTGAAGTGCTGGCCAAGGCTGGCCTTAGCAAGCAAGTGGTGAAAGAAGCTTTATGGAAGCAGTCGCGCATGCAAGTCACGCGCTTCTCAGCGGTGGACCGGACACGCAGCCAGAACGTGCGCCGCAAGGAATTGGGAGAATACCGGGACGACAGCCTGATTCCAATCTCGCCAATGCCGGCGGACATCGGCATCATCGTTGCCGGCGGTCCGGGCACGCACTCGGTCTATGTACCGAGCTTCGGCGCAACACGGGCAGTCACACGAGTCATTGACTGATGGAAAACCGCGTTCTGTTGGAACGCACACCACTGATCAAAACGTCTCTTCCGCGGAGACGTCATGATCGGCCCCTGACATTCAATCGCTTTCTAGCTGCTTGGGGCTTTTCTCTTGCTGCGTTTGCCTTCGTAAGCCTCATAGTCAGAACCATCTGACGACACGCCGCCCTTGTTCATTCAGCACAATCGCTACACGCCCTCTATTTTCATTTATTGCGTGCCAGACTACCTTTTTCCCTTTTGAAAGACCTTCCCTCATCCTAATCTGAGTGAAAGTTACAGGACTAACTTCAGCGCGTTGTGTGAGCGCGAGTTCGAAACAGCCGGAGGTCAATCGGATTCTTCGTTCCGCAATGATCACAGCGACACCGCCCCTTGTTCAAACCAGCGTTCAGGATTTCCGGGGGCTTGTTGAAACGAACACCAACGATCACCTTCATTTCGGTCGGTAGTTTGGTAATCGCCAATAGTGGTTCGCCACACTTCTTGCACCTGATCTCGCTGGGAAGTTTGGCAAAGTAGGCTGCATCGACAGATAGTTTGATTTGCATGGCAGGAAGTTTATCCCGAATTACATCACCCCCAATGGTTGCTGAAGACTTGAGCATGCGATCGACAAGCAGCAATTATCCGCGGTCAGAAATCAGGATATGATCAACGGAGCGGCTTGTTTTTCTGAACCGTGAAGAGATTCACTTTGAAACGCACTTTGGACTCTTGACCCTGTATTACATCGTTCCGGAAGGACCTTCAAGTACAACTATTTTGGAATCAATTTCTACTACTCGGTCAGCCACAACGGGGCTGGCAGGAAGTCAATCTGGACATCGACTAGAGGTTAAGCAATGGAATGCTTTCTACGAAAGTACGATAGGGAATCTATACTGACGCGACGTGATAAGAATGGCTTTAAATGAATCTCGCAACCAAATCCCATTCGTCGCCACTCGTTCCAAGCCGCGAATGCGGGAGCTGCTCGGCATGCTGCGTCAGCCTCCGAATCAACACAGCAATGCTGCGCAAGCCTGCCGACATTGAGTGTGTGAATCTGACGCCGACAAACGGTTGTGGCATCTATGGTTCAAGACCTCCTGCGTGTCGTTCCTTCCATTGTGGATGGAGAATGCTTGAAGGACTTGACGACGCTTGGCGACCAGATCGCGCCAAGGTGATGATCCGGCTCGAGGAGGAAGGACTTGTACTTCTGGCATTGGGCTCTATGAAGGCTGTCCTTGGCAGACCCATCCTGAAATTCATTAAGACGTGTCTCGAAAATGGCGTCACGATCTTCCTCAGCATTCCTGCGAAGCCGGGAAAATCGGCAACTAAAATCCCGATCAACGAGTTAATGCCATCAGCCAGTAATGCCAGAGGCCTCGAAGCGGTAATAAAGCAATTGATAAAGGCAATCGAATTAAAGGGTGCTTAGTACATCCAGCTTGGTACGACTGAAGTAGCTCTTTAGACATATTCGCATTCGTTGTTGCACAACGTTGACTACCTTTGAAGCACTATTTTCAAATGAAACTGAATGCCTCTATGCGTCGCTAATATATAAAGATGGCTGCTGTGGCAACAAAGCATCTGTTACTGGATTCATCCGCGCATTCCCATCCTGCACCCTACACTCCCAATCAAGCCATGAAAGAAACCGGATTGTTTGGACGAAATAATTCTCCTGCGCCTCCAACAACTCCAGCGTTAGCCAGCGTTTTGTAAGTCTCTCAAGATTCTTGATCTTAACGTCCAGTTCCGCAGTTTCCGGAAGGCTCACGAAGCCAATGCGCAGGTTTTTACTGTCTTCGGACCAGATGCAGTGGCCGAATTGATTGTGAATCTTCGCGCAATATCTCATTGCAACAATCGCCGTCTGGAATTCCGTTTCTAGCTCTCGCGCATGAAATGACCGTCGGCCAAGCGCATTCGCCATTTCGATCCGATCGGCGGCTTCATTGGTCTTGTACATCACTTTTAAAACAGCATCTAGATCTCCGATGGCCACAGCAACTAAGTTCATTAAGGTGCACTCAACGTCCGTATAGCCCGCCAAAATACGGCCCACAATCCTCGCTTCTTCCGGATATTGTTTAAATAGGGAGACTGTCATGATCGTCTGTCTTTTCGCGCCAATTAATCAACCGACGCAACATCAACGCTGAATCTTTAGCTGCGCGAGTACACCAGATGATGCGGGCCAGACAAGCCTTTGAGAGGACACTACGGTGACTTCCGATGAGGCCGCTGGAGCTGATTCCACACACCGCCTTTAGGCCGGGTGTATTCAAGCTGCTCGAGCAATGCTTTTTTAAGCGCGCGCACGGCTCTGATCGGATCGCCCTTTCTGCCCGCAAAGAACGTGGGGTCGAGCACCGTCTCCAGGTTCTTACGAATCTGCTGCATTGAGGGCGCGGAGGCGTCGGGAATCTGTGCCGCGATGCCAACCGCCTGCTCATGCACATGCGCGGAAACCGTCTCGATAAGAGACGCGTTATCCGTTTGCACATCTCCGGCGCCCTTCTCTAAGGCATGTCCTAACTCATTCTCCAGTACCTCGAAGTATTTGATCATCAATTTCTTCTGAGCGTGGGTGATGGTTTTCATTGATATTTCCGGTAACGCTTTACTTTACCAAGCCATGGATAGCAGCATGCTCTGCGCTAATTTTGCTGCCTGTCGATTGGGTCCCATCGCGCAGGGTGCTCCGGGGGGGCGAACGTTCTTAGTCGAAAAATGACAAGCCCCCTTGGAGGCTGAAACATAGAGCCTGGCTCGAACCGCCGCAGGGCGATCGGCACGTCAACGACTCACTGGCAAGTACTTTAGATTCAGCACTTGCGCCCCGCACGCCACTCAAAGTGGCTGCGGCCGACTCCTCACGCAGCTCGAACAAGGCTCGGCGCGACGCCCTTGCCCCGCACTTCTGCCTCTTCGAACTCTGCGGCCCTAATTGCTCGATCGAGAGCGGCACGCAGCTCCTTGGCCGTCTCCAGCGTCAGCTCAATCCCTGCCCGAGCACCGGGGTCGAGGTCCGTGTTGATGAAGTCGAGCGTGATGACGTCTCCAAGCGGAGCATGGCGCGCGTGGTCATAGGCGACCACCGCACGCGAGAGAGGGAACCAGTCGTTCCCGCGCTTTGCCATCCCCTCCGCATGTACGATCTCAATGATGGAAGTGCACATGTCTTGACCTCCTACTTCGCCAGGTGCTTGCCGAAGAAAGCGAATATCTTGCTCCAGCCATCCATTGCCTGCTCCGGCCGATAAAGTGGCCGGTGCCAATAGAAGAAGCCATGGCCGGCACCATCGTAGCGGTGAAACTCATACGACTTGGCGTGCTTCTTGAGTTCGGCCTCATGCAGATTCACCTGATCCGGGCTCGGTGCACGATCCTCGTTGCCGAACAGGCCGAGCAGCGGACAGCACAGGTCCTTCGTCATGTCGATCGGTGCGACAGGCGTCTTGGGATTGAGCTCTTCCTTGCCCATCACCACACGCCCCCCCCAGAGCTCGACGCAAGCATCGACGTCCTTTCGCTGACAGGAGTAGATGAAGGCGTGCCGGCCGCCCGAGCACGAGCCAATAAGACCAACCTTGCCGTTGTGATTGGACTGTGCGCGCATCCATTTTACAGCGGCTTGGGTATCACCGACCATCTGGGAGTCGGCGATGCCGCCTCCGGCGCGCACCTTGGCGGCGACGTCGTCAGGGTTGCCGTCGCTCCCGCCCCCCTCTCGTTCGTAGAGGTTGGCGCAGATTGCGAGATAACCGTGATGCGCGAACCGACGAGTTGTCTCGATGTAGAGTTCGCTCCAGCCGGGGAGATGGTGAACAAGCACCACGCCCGGAAAGGGGCCAGGACCAGATGGCCTGGCCACGTAAGCCGTTATCGGCGTTCCGTTGTCGCCTTTTATCGTCACATTT
Organism: uncultured beta proteobacterium; assembly: GCA_903928055.1. GTDB lineage: Bacteria > Pseudomonadota > Gammaproteobacteria > Burkholderiales > SG8-39 > CAIYPG01. Next base: position 26,133 of record CAIYPG010000018.1, read on the forward strand.
TCGCAAGTCATGCCTCGGTAGAATGACATCGATCTTCCTCCATAATCCTCGGTTTTGAGTCTTCATACGACTATCGTAGCGCCACGCCACCAGTATCCAATGATCGCATACTGAGTGCAACAAGAGACAGGAGTCGGGTGCGATCATCCCACACGCTCTGCTGTTCGCAATTCTAAGACTATTGGGCCTTATAACGATACAACGGAAGTGAACGAATAATCTATACCCTCCGCACTTCTTCTTGATGGGACGGAGGGTATCTTTTTAAAATTCCAACTGATGTGCGAAAATGAATTTGTACAAGCAGTGCACTTTAGCAGTGGACTTTAATTGAGTAGCCAGCTGAGCAGCTCACTCAAGAGACACATGGAAACCAGCGCCAGCAATAGAATTTCAACGACCCTCAATCTATCGTTCTGTAACCTTTAAGTCGGCTATTGCCGTTTCAGCATGAGCGTCAAACGCATCGTCAACTGCCCTCGCTGCGGCACCCCGGTGGAATGGTCGCCGGAAGCCCGCTTTCGCCCGTTCTGCTCGGAGCGCTGCAAGATGACTGACCTTGGTGCCTGGGCCACCGAAAAATTCCGCATTCCAGAAGAGAAGAATGACATGGAAGAAGTGCCAGACGGAGATGAGGGCTGAGGGATCGGGAAACAGCGGTCGCTGCAAAAAGTGCAAGGTTAATTATTATCGTTTTTAGAAAAAAAATGATTATTTAAGCGATTTAACGTCATTTTTATTATCATATTTATCGCCTCGCCTCTGCCCAACTCCCCCTCAGCATGGCGATTCCGTGGGCTCCGCGCAGACGCGCCTCATCAAGCATCGCGCAGGTGACTCCACCCAGAGCATAGACCGGAATCAACGCGCCTTTCGCCAGACTCTCGAAACCTTCCCAGTCCATCGGCTGCGCATCCGGATGCGTTGGCGTGGCAAGCACCGGGCCGAGCACCGCAAAATCGACGCCGAGCTTTTCCGCGGCACGCAGGTCTCCAGCCGTATGGCAGGAAGCACCGACCCAGGCCTGTGCCGGGCGAACGCTCAGCGTGGCGACTTGCGCACTGGTGAGATGCACGCCATCGGCTCCCACCTCTGCGGCCAGTGCCGCATCACCATTGATCAGAACGGCGGCACCGAAAGGCTTGGCCAGCGCGACGACACGCCGTGCAAACGCGGCCAGCGCATCGCGATCCAGATGCTTTTCGCGCACCTGGACGAGGCGCAGCCCTTCGGTCAGCCGCCGCTTGAGCCGCGCAAGAAATTCTTCAATGCCGACTTCGGCCGCCTGGGTGATGGCGTACTCATCGGGCACCAGCAATCCCTTCAGCACCGGCCCGTTCGCCGGCAGCAGCGGCGCGACGCGAATCGCCTCGGGACGCTCCCAGCTCAGGCCCTTGTGTTCGACCGCACGCGGCTCGCCCTGCCATGCGGTCACACGGAAAAAATGCAGCCGCACCGTGGCATGTGGATAGGTGAAGACCTGGGTGATCCACGGAAAAGCGCGTTCGATGCACACGCCCAGTTCCTCATCGATCTCGCGCGCCAGCGCCGCGGCCACCGACTCGCCCGGCTCGACCTTGCCACCGGGGAATTCCCAATAGTCCGCATACACCTTGCCCGCCGGGCGCTCGGCCAGCAGCACGCTGCCATCGGGACGCATGAAGATGGCGACGGCAACGTCGATGGGAGAGGCCATGAATGGAGGGTGCGCCGCTAGCGGCGGCGCGATGCGGACTTCGTTTTGGCAGGCACCGTGCCGCGTCCAGCCCAGTCGCGGGCAAACTGCCAGGCCACACGGCCGGAACGCGAACCGCGTTGCAGTGCCCATTGCAGCGCCGCCTCGCGCATGAGTTCCGTTTCGCGTGCGCTTTTGGACGGTTTGCAGCCAAGCTCGGCCAGCCAGTGCGCCACGATGTCGAGGTAGGCATCCTGGTCGAAGGGATAGAAGGACACCCACAGGCCGAAGCGTTCCGAGAGGGAAATCTTTTCCTCCACGGTTTCGCCCGGATGGATTTCGTCACCGACGTACTTGGTCTCGAGATTTTCCTGCATGTTCTCGGGCATGAGGTGACGGCGATTGGACGTGGCGTAGATCAGCAGATTGTCCAGCGGCGCGGCAATCGAGCCGTCCAGCGCCGCCTTCAATGCCTTGTATGAGGTCTCCGACGATTCGAACGACAGGTCATCGCAGAACAGGATGAAGCGCTCGGGGCGCCCCATCAGCAGGTCGGTGATGTCCGGGAGGTCGATCAGGTCGGTCTTGTCCACCTCGATCAGGCGCAGGCCCTTTGACATGAAGCGGTTGAAGCAGGCCTTCACCAGCGAGCTCTTGCCGGTGCCGCGTGCACCGGTGAGCAGCACATTGTTGGCCGGCCGCCCCTCGACGAACTGTCGCGTGTTCGCCTCCACCAGCGCCTTCTGCCGGTCGATGTCCTGAAGGTCAGAGAGGTGTATGCGATGAGGGTTGCGCACCGGCTGCAGGAAGCCCCGGCCGTTGGACTTTCTCCAGCGGAACGCCGTGGCTGACTTCCAGTCGGGCACCTGTGCCGCGGGAGGCAGCAGCTGCTCCAGCCGTTCGACCAGGCCCTCGGCGCGCTTCAGGAATTTTTCCAGATCGTTCATCGTCGTTCGATCGAAATCAGGTTCGGTTCAGGTTCGATACTCGGCGTTGATCTTCACGTAATCGTAGGAATAGTCGCAGGTCCACACCGTGGTCCCGGCAGAGCCGCGACCCAGATCAATGCGCACCGTAATCTCGGCAGGCTTCATGACGCGCGCCCCGTCTTCCTCGCGATAGCTCGCAGCGCGGCCACCCTTGTCAATGACCTTCACGTCGCCCAGATGAAGATTGACGCGCGACGAATCAAAATTTTCCATGCCGGCATTGCCGATCGCCATGATGAGACGGCCCAGATTCGGGTCAGAGGCAAAGAACGCGGTCTTCACCAGCGGCGAGTGCGCCACCTGCTTGGCAACGCGCACGGCTTCGTCTTCGCTCGCAGCGCCCTGCACCGTCACGGTGATGAATTTCGTTGCCCCCTCGCCGTCGCGGGCAATGGCCTGTGCCAGCACTACGGCCACTTCGGCAACCGCGGTTTTCAGAGCGGCGTAGTCAGCATGCGAAGCCGATGCAATTTCGGCGGCTCCGGATGCGCCGGTGGCAATCAGCACAAAGGAATCATTCGTCGAGGTGTCGCCATCCACGGTCACACGGTTGAACGACATGTTCGCCACTTCGCGCACCAGTTGCTGCAGTACCGGCGCGGCAACAGCAGCGTCAGTGGCGATGAAGGCCAGCATGGTGGCCATGTTCGGCTGCAGCATGCCCACGCCCTTGGCCATGCCGGTGACCGCGACGCGCTTGCCGCCGACCTGGGCGGTGCGCGATGCCGCCTTGGAGACGGTATCGGTGGTCATGATGGCTTTCGCAGCATCTGCCCAGTTCGCCGCGGCGAGCGTGTTCACGCAGGCGGGAATCGCCGCTTCGATCCTCTCCACCGGCAGGTGCTCGAGGATGACCCCGGTGGAAAACGGCAGCACTTCGGCAGCGCTGCAGCCCAGTGCCTTGGCCACCGCATCGCAACTGCGGCGCGCGGCAGACAGGCCCTGTTCACCAGTGCCGCAATTGGCATTTCCGGCATTCACGATCAGGGCGCGCATGGCATTCGATGCGGCCAGGCGTTCACGGCACACCAGCACGGGCGCGGCGGCAAAGCCGTTCTGCGTGAATACGCCGGCGGCACGACTGCCCGGCGCGAGCTTCATCAGCATCAGGTCATGGCGCGTAGGCTTGCCGTTCTTGATGCCGGCTGCGGCGAAGCCGAGATCAACGCCGGCAACCGTCAGCAGCGACGCCGGGTCTGGGGGATTCAGGTTGACGGCCATGGTCTGCTCAAACGATGGTTATATTGGATCGTCGACTATAGGACCTCGGGCCCGGCGCGGCAACCCTGCGGCACACGAACGACGAACAGAGGGCAAGGCAGAATCAGGCCAGCCGGCCGTGGCACTGCTTGTATTTCTTGCCTGAACCGCAGGGACAGGGATCATTGCGGCCGACCTTGCCAAGGTGGCGCTGGAAGGGCTGGGGCTTTGCGACATCCTGCGCTTCGCCGCTATCGGCACCCCCGGCACCCAGAGCCTCGTCATAGGAGGCATGCTTGTACTGCACGTTCTCCACGGCCGGCACCTGCTGCTGCTCCACGGCCTCCACTTCCTCGCGGTTGCGGATCTGCACGGTGAGCAGGTTGCGCGTCACCTCCAGCTTCACGCTCTCGAGCATCAGGCCAAACATCTCGAAGGCCTCGCGCTTGTATTCCTGGCGCGGATTCTTCTGCGCATAGCCCCGCAGGTGTATGCCCTGGCGCAGATGGTCCAGTGCCGCCAGGTGTTCGCGCCAGTGGCTGTCCAGCGTGCTGAGCAGTACATAACGTTCGTACTGGGCAATGGCATCGGCCGGCACTGCGGAAATCTTGCCCGAATAAACTTCGTTTGCCGCTGCCAGCGCGCGCGCCATCAGCGCCACATCATCCAGCCCCGGATCGTCGGTCAGCCATTTGGAGAGCGGCAGGTCAATCGTGAGTTCGGAGGCCAGCACCTTCTCCAGGCCGGGGATGTCCCACTGCTCCTCGACGCTTTCCTCCGGCACATGGGCGCGGAAGAAGTCGGTGACCACGCCTTCGCGCAGTGCCGTAACGCGCTCGGCAATCTCCTCGCCCTGCAGTATCTGGTTGCGCAATTCATAGATGTGCTTGCGCTGGTCGTTGGAGACATCGTCGTATTCCAGCAGCTGCTTGCGGATGTCGAAGTTGTGCGCCTCGACCTTGCGCTGCGCGCTCTCGATGGAGCGCGTCACCAGAACGTGCTCGATGGCCTCGCCTTCGGGCATCTTCAGGCGCGTCATGATGGCGTTGACGCGCTCGCCGGCGAAGATGCGCAGCAGCGGATCCTCAAGCGACAGGTAGAAGCGCGAGGAGCCCGGATCGCCCTGGCGTCCGCTGCGGCCGCGCAACTGGTTGTCGATGCGCCGCGATTCATGGCGCTCGGTGCCGATGATGTGCAGGCCGCCAGCGGCCACGACTTCATCATGCAGACGCTGCCATTCCGAACTCAGGGTGGCGGCGCGCCTGTCTTTCTCGGCATCGTCGATGTCGGCCAATGCGCGCACCGCCTCGACCTGCTTCTCGACATTGCCGCCGAGCACAATGTCCGTGCCGCGGCCGGCCATGTTCGTGGCGATCGTGATCATCTTCGGGCGCCCGGCTTCGGCGATGATGCCGGCTTCGCGTTCGTGCTGCTTGGCGTTCAGCACGCTGTGCGGCAGCTTTTCCTTCACCAGAAGCTGTGCCAGATGTTCCGAGGCCTCGATGGAGGTCGTGCCGACGAGCACCGGCTGGCTGCGTTCGTAGCAGTCGCGGATGTCCTCGATGATGGCCGTGCTCTTTTCAGCAGCGGTGCGGTAGACCTGGTCGAGACGGTCAATGCGCACCATGGGATGGTGGGTCGGCACCACCACCGTTTCCAGGTTGTAGATTTCCTGGAACTCATAGGCTTCGGTGTCCGCCGTGCCGGTCATGCCCGACAGCTTGTTGTACATGCGGAAGTAGTTCTGGAACGTGATCGAGGCGAGCGTCTGGTTCTCGCTCTGGATCGACACGTTTTCCTTGGCCTCCACCGCCTGATGCAGCCCGTCCGACCAGCGCCGTCCCGCCATCAGGCGGCCGGTGAATTCATCGACGATGACGACCTCGCCGTTCTGCACGACATAGTGGCGGTCGCGGAAGAACAGGTGATGGGCGCGCAGCGATGCGTTCAGGTGGTGCACGAGGTTGACATAGGCCGGCTCGTACAGGCTGCGCCCTTCGGGCAGCAGGCCCACGCGTCCGAGGATTTCCTCGGCGTGCTCGTGCCCCTCTTCGGAGAGCATCACGGTATGCTGCTTCTCATCCACATAGAAATCGCCGGGCGACTCCACGCCGTCCTTCGGCTCCTTCTCCTGGCGTTTCAGCAGCGGCGCAACTTCGTTCATGCGGTAATACAGTTCGGTCTTGTCTTCCGCCTGGCCCGAGATGATCAGCGGCGTGCGCGCCTCGTCGATCAGGATGGAGTCAACTTCATCGACGATGGCGTAGTTGAGCCCGCGCTGGAAGCGCTCGGTCACCGCCATCGCCATGTTGTCGCGCAGATAGTCGAATCCGAATTCGTTGTTCGTGCCATAGACGATGTCGGCGGCGTAATTGGCCTGCTTCTGGTCATGCGGCATCTGCGACAGGATGACGCCCACCGTCAGCCCGAGGAAGCGGTACACCTTGCCCATCCATTCGGCGTCGCGACTGGCGAGGTAATCATTGACCGTGACGACGTGCACGCCATGCCCTGGGAGGGCATTCAGGTAGGACGGCAGTGTCGCCACCAGTGTCTTGCCCTCGCCGGTGCGCATCTCCGCGATCTTGCCGTTGTGCAACACCATGCCGCCGAGCAATTGCACGTCGAAGTGGCGCATGTTGAGAACGCGTCGTCCCGCTTCGCGCACGACGGCGAAGGCTTCGGGCAGTATCTCTTCAAGAATGGCCGCCTCAGCGGCGCGCAAGCTCTCTGCAGGCACGCCTTCAAGTTTCGACTTGATGCGTTCGCGAAACTCGGCAGTCTTGCCGGACAGTTCCT
>CAIYPG010000019.1 GCA_903928055.1 uncultured beta proteobacterium
ACACCCCGTCGAAAAACCCAACAGGATAGGTGCATTGCGTGGCCCAGTTTTCAGCGTGAATTACCGCCTAAATGGCTCAGCTTTCAACGTGAATCAACATCCTTAGAAACTGGACAGATTCCCGCCTATGACAAGGGCGAGCGACGCGCATGGACCATTAAGCCAACTGGCTAAGGGTCCTGCGAACATTATGGGACTTTTTGCGTATTCGCTCCCCAAAGAAAAAGCCCGCCGAAGCGGGCTTTTTCCATTGCGGCTCTGCCACTTATTTGCAGTGCCCTAAATCAGTCTTCCTTCAACTCCAGCCCGGTGGCCTTGAGCACCTCGGCGGTCCGGTCCAGCGCATCCAGTTGTATCTTGCGGAACTCTTCGGGCGTTGCGTACAAGGGATCGGCCCCCGCCTTCAGCATGGCCGCCTTGACGTCGGGCATCCTGACAATTTCCATGATCGCCTTGTTGAGGGCATTCACGATGGCCGGCGGCACGCCGGTGGGCCCGACCAGACCAAACCAGCCGGAGTAATCAAAACCCGGCAGCCCCACCTCCGACAGCGTCGGAAATTCCGGTGCCGACTCGGAACGCTTGCCAGAGGTCACGCCGATGACCGTGAGCTTGCCGGCCTTCGCGTGCGGGACCACTGCCGGCAGGCTGCCGATGGTCAGCGGCACCCGTCCTGCGATCGTATCGATGACTGCCTGGCCGGAACCCTTGTACGGAATGACGGTGGCCTTGACGCCGGTCTTGAACCAGATCAGCTCACCGGTGAGGTGCGCCGAACTGCCGAGGGCCGAGGCACTGTAATCCAGCTTGCCGGGATTGGCCTTGGCATAGGCGATCATTTCCCTGAAATTCTTGAAGGGCGCGTTATTGGAGGCCGCCAGCATCAGAATGGACACGGACCCCGGGGCAATGGGCACAAAGGCGGTACGCACATCCCAGTCCATCTTCGTGACGAAAGCCGCACGAATATAGGTCGCGCTCGAAACAAAGGCGAGCGTGCTGCCATCCGGCACGGCCTTGTGCACCAGGTCCATGGCCGGCATGCCGCCGCCGGCCACCTGATTGTCTGCAAGGAAGCTCGCGCCCCACATTTCCCCCAGCTTGCCCATCACCAGCCTGCCCACGAAGTCGGTGCCGCCGCCGGCCCCCACCGGGATGGTGACCTTCACCGGCTTGGAGGGATAGTTGCCCGGCAGGCCGGGAGGTTTCTGGGCCAGTGCGACGCCGGAAAATCCCAGCGCGCCAAGGACGGCAATGCAGGCCAGCCTGTTGCCGGTGGAACGGTTCAACCCTGTTGCTGTAGTCATCTGCTCTCCTCCTTAACATCACTAGGGCGGCTTTGACGCCCGCTTCTATTGGAGCGGCTTTGACGCCCGCTCTTGATGGGTTGAACCGCGGATTAACTATCGGTCTGTCTTACTTCTTTGCCGCAGGTTTCTTGTCCGGCATCATTTCGGCATGCGAACGGAGCAGCGGTTCGACCGGACGCGCCGGGAACAGGAAGGTCCACTTCGAGTACTTCTTCTCGCGCGCCACCTGCTCCAGCAGCTTCACGCGGTAATCGGCGTACTCCTTGGCCTTCTTCTCGGTGTCTTCCTTCTTCTCGTTTTTCTCGGGCGTGCGCTCCTTGGGGGGATCGCCGGCAATGCTGAAGCTGACGTAGTAGCGGTTGTCCTCCGGCTTCGCCCCCTCGATCTTGTTGCCGATCTTCAGCGTGTAGGTGAGGTTGTCGAAGGTCCGCGCCGTCGCGATGAGCGGTTTGTCGAGGCCGGTCTTCACCGCCGCAACATCCGGCACGACGTCGACGATGTTCACCGCATACAGCGGGCTCACCGAGTCCTGCGCCTTCTGCTGGTCCGGACGCGTACCGGTCTCGCCGAAGTTCCACCAGTTGCCCTCCTCGATGCGCGACACGATCCAGCGTTCAGCGCCATCCGGCCCGTTCACCGTGATCGACTTGGTGCGATCGATGTGCAGCACTTCCTTCGCCAGCCATGCGTCGGGCTTCGCTTCCGCCTGAACCAGCGCATCGGAAACAACCAGCATGTTCGCCGCATCGCTGCCCGCCATCAGGTGGCGGCCCACCGGCTTGTCGAATTCGCGCGGCGGCTGTCCCGGCTCGGGCGACTCGGTGACGCGCTTGGTGACGATCTTACCGAGCAGCAGGCGCGCCATGGGCTTGCCCGCAGCATCCTTCATCTCCACCACCGTGCCGCCACCGGCGACCTCCGCACCATTGGCAGAAGCGGCCTTGCCCGCCGGCGGCTCAACCAGCTGGAACCCTGCGCGCTGCGCAGCCTCCAGCTTCTCGGTCTGCACGATCTTCAGGTCGCTGGTCTTGTTCAGCATCTCGCTCAGGCGGCTGACGTCAACCGGGAAGTCGGCGCGCTCCTGCACCGTCCACTCCGTGCCGGTTTTGCGCAGATGCACTTCGCCGCGCCCGTCGCGCAGCGCGATTTCCGCAACGTCCACCGCCTTGAAGGCCGGCAGCATCTTCTGGCCGACGCGCATATCGACCTTCTGCCAGTCGGAGCGATCGGCCCAGGTGATCCACGCGCCGGCTGCGCCGAGCACGACCAGTACTGCGAGAAGAATCAGGAAATGCTTGCGGCTCATAGTGTCACGACCCTTTTGCGACGGTAGATCGCCAATGCCAGGCCCGCCAGTGCAACCAGCAGCGGCACGACGCCGATGTTCACCACCTTGGTCCAGAACTGCAGCGACTCGCTCTCGGCGCGCAGGTCCTTGCGCACTTCCTTCAGCTCGCGGCGCGCCTCGGCCGAGGTCTGGCGGAACTTGTCGATCTCGGCCTGCTGCTCAGGGGTGAGGATCGTGGAGTTCTGCTGTCCCGGAGCGCGGCTCTGTTGCAGGGCCTGCAGCTTGTCGGTGCTCTGCTTCAACTGCGTTTCCAGTTCCTTGATCTTGCCGGTATAGGCCTGCTGCGCCTGCGCTTCCATGTCGCGGATCACCGTGAATGGCCGCAGCACCGTGGCGCGGGAACGCACGGTGATCAGGTTCGGATCGCCGGCAAACTGTTCCACCAGGGCCTGCACCAGCGCCAGGTTGCCGTTGGAAGGCACCACCACGCGCTGTCCGAACACGTCCTGGATCTGCACGGCGGCGCCGTCATTCACGAAGTCGGCATCCGCAATCAGGATCACGGCGGTGTCGCCGCTTTCCTTCAGCGGGGCAGGCTCGGGCTTCGCGTTGGGATCTGCCTTCACCACCGGCTTGACCACCGGTTTGGCCGGAGGGCCACCCTTGCCATCGTCCTTGGGCACTTCGACCGGCTTGCCATCCGGATAGGCGGTCTTGAACTTGCCGGTCAGCTTGAGCACCACCGGATACTCGGTACCCGACGGCTTGAAGCCGCTCAGCGCGGCCTCCCCCGCCTTGGTGGCATCAGCGGAATCGACGAACTGCGACAGCTTGGAGCTCTTCACCAGAACCGTCTGGGTGAGTCCCTCGGCCGGTTTGCCGGTAAATCCGCCGGCAAACGGCATCAGCAGGTTGCTCAGGCGCTTGGTGGCGATGTCGTTCGTGTTGAAGGACTCACCCAGCAGCGTCAGCACGGTGGGCATGGCGCGCGCGCCATCGCCGGACTGGTAGCGCGTGTCGGCCAGAACCCGTGAGCCGTCATAGCCGATGCCCCAGGCGGTGAACAGCTTGCTCAGTGCCGAAGCCGTTCCCGCAGCGCCATTGGCCGCCTGCGGCGCGTATTGCGCATCGAAGTAGCTGAACGGATCGACCATGGCAATCAGCTTGCCGCCGCGCATCACGAACTGGTCGATCGCATACTGGGTCTTGTCCTGGATGTCGCGCGGATGGACGACCAGCAGGACCTTGACATCATCGTCGATGCGCTCGGTGTCCATGCCGATGCGCCGCACCGTGAAGTCGCGCTCCAGTTCCGAGATCAGCACCTGCTTGTCGGAAGGCGGAATGCCGCGCTGTGGCGAGCCGCGCGAGCCGAACAGCGGCATGGCGCTGATCACGCCGATCACCGGCTTGTCCGGCGACGCCGCGCGTGAAATCGAACGCGTCAGGTCGTATTCCAGCAGTTCTTCGCGATCCAGCGACAGCGCCGGCAGCGCCAGGCGCTGGCCTGCATAGCTCACCGCAAGGCCGAGGTAGAACTTGTCGCCGCTGGGCATGACCTGCGCCTCGACGCCATCCAGTTCGGCGGAATCCTCAGCCTCGGAGTCGGGCTGGGGATCGAGCTTCTCCACGATCACCTTGCCGCCGCTCTGCTGCCGGTACTCGGCCAGCAGATCCTCGACGCGCCGGCCGAAGGCCTTGATCTGCAGCGGCACATTGTTGTCGCCCTGCGAAAAGTAGAAGCGGATGCGCACCGGGCTGTCGAGCTTGCCCAGCACCGCGCGCGTTCCCTCGGTCAGGGTGAACAGCCGGCCGTCGGTCAGGTCGATGCGCTGCTTGAACGTGCCGAATACGAAGTTCGCCAGGATCAGCACTGCCAGCAGCGCAATCACGCCCCCGGTGGAATACAGCAGCGTTTCGAGACGGGCTTTTTCGTCGTGTTTCATTGTCATGATTGTTCCCTTACCCTGCGCGACGATTGCGCACGATGACACCCGTGGTGAACAGCGCAAAGCCGATCAACGACAGGAAGTACAGGAGGTCGCGCGAATCAAGCACCCCCTTCTGGAAGCCGTCGAAATGCGTCAGCACGGAGAAGCCGGAGACGACCTCCACCACTCGAGGGCTGGCCCAGCGGCCGAGCATGTCGGTGATGGGCTCGAAACCCACCATGATCAGCGCCATGCACAGGATCAGCGCAAGAATGAAGCTGATCACCTGGTTGCGGGTGATGGCCGAAGTCATGCACGCCAGCGCCAGGTAGGTTCCGCCCAGCAGCAGGCTGCCCACGTAGCCCGTGGCAATCACGCCATTGTCGGGATTGCCCAGCCAGTTGACCGTGATCGCCACTGGAAAGGTCAGCGCCAGCGCAATGGCGATGAACAGCCAGGACGCGAAGAACTTGCCGAGGATGGCCTGCGGAATCGTGACCGGCATGGTCAGCAGCAGCTCGATCGTGCCCAGGCGCCGCTCCTCCGACCACAGCCGCATGCCGATGGCCGGCACGAGGAACAGGAACAGCCAGGGGATGAAACCGAAAAAGGAACCGAGCGAGGCTTCGCCGCGCTCGAAGAACCCGCCGATGGTGAAGGTGAACACGCCGGCAAGCAGCAGGAAGATCACCAGGAACACATAGGCCACGGGGGACTCGAAATAGGCCGCCAGTTCGCGGCCGGCAATGGTGCGGATCACCGCCCAGCTGCTGAGGTTTTTCATGATTGCGCCTCCGCAGGTTGCGCCGCGCCCTGGGCTTCGCTTTGTGCCTTATGGTGCGCCGTATCGGACAGCGTCAGGGAGCGGAACACTTCGTCCAGGCGCCCTTCCTCCGTGCGGAACTCCTCGATCTTCCAGTTCTCGTGGACTGCAAGTTCAGCCAGCGCACCGGCCAGCACGCCGCCGCTGTTGGCAGAACCCGCCTTTTGCGGAAACACCCGCAGTGCCACGCGTGCCGCGTCGTCCTGCAGGATTTCCGTCCTGAGCACCGACGGCAATCCCGCCAGCTTTGATTGAACGGTCGCCGCACTGGCGCCCGCCAGCACCATCGCCACCGCACCAGCGCGCTCGGACATCGACTTCAACTCATTCGGCGTGCCGTTCGCGACAATGCGGCCGCGGTCAATGATGATGGCGCGGGTGCAGGCCTCGTCGACTTCCTCGAGGATGTGCGTGGAGAAGATGATCGCCTTCGTTTCGCCCATGCGCCGGATCAGGGTGCGCATTTCATGTTTCTGGTTCGGATCAAGGCCGTCGGTCGGCTCATCCAGCACCAGCACCTCCGGATCATGGATCAGGGCCTGCGCGAAGCAGGTGCGATGGCGGAAACCCTTCGACAGGGTGTCTATGGTCTGGCCGATGACCGACTCGAGGGAGCAGAGTTCCACGACGCGCCGCACCGCCCGCCGGCTGTCTTCGCCGGTCAGACCGCGAATCGCGGCAATGAACCTGAGGAAGGACAGCACGCTCATCTCGCCGTAGGAGGGCGCCGATTCCGGCAGGTAGCCGAGGCGCCGCTTGGCCGGGATCGGGTCCTCCAGCATGTCGTGTCCGCAGACGCTGATGCGCCCCGACGACGGCGGAATGAAGCCGGTCAGCATTCTCATGGTGGTCGATTTTCCCGCGCCATTGGGGCCGAGAAATCCCAGAACCTCGCCTTTGCCCACCTCCAGGGAAACGTCATCCACAGCACGTTTTGCCCCGAACGACTTGGACAGGTTTTCTACCTTGATCATCAGTCCTCCTTCAGCCCGGCCATTTGCCACCGCCGGTGTTATTCTCCGCAGCCCTTCCGGTTCCACATTTGCCGGCTGGCTGCGGCAATTTCAAGCCTAAAGACGCTTTTTACGACTGTGCTGGATAAAAGACATCCGGCAGCGGCCACAGTTCCGTGGCCGGCAGTTTCATCAGCACCGCTTCAGGGACAATTCCTGGACGACACATCGCGTTTTATCCCGGGCTGGGATGCCGGGCATGCCCGACCGGCAGACAAATCGCACGGTTGGGATAAAACGCCCGGCATAATAAACTTTCTTGAGCCATTGCGGGTGTTTGGCGATTTCCCCTGCGGTCAGCCAGAATCGCCCCTGACAAGGATTCCATTCAATGCCCGCCATTTTCTCCCGGAAATTTGCCGCCAATTTTGGCGCCCTGCTGGCCGCCGTCCTGGCCACCTTGGCCGCCCTTTACCTGCTGGCCGGCTTCCTGCTCGTACCGTACCTGGTCAAGCGCGAAGCGCCCCACGCGCTGGAGGCCACCGGGCACCGCGTGCGCCTGGGAACATTCACGTTCAATCCGCTCACCCTGACGGTCAATGCCGGGGATATCGCCATCGAAGACGCCGCCGGCCGGCCGGTGTTCGGCGCAGCACAGCTCGAAGCGGATCTGGAATGGCGTTCCCTGTTCCGGCGCGCCGCGGTGTTTTCGGTGCTGCGCGTGGTCAAGCCCGCGCTGAATGTCGAGATCGACGCCGAGGGCCGCGTCAACCTCGCCGCGCTGTCGCATGACGATGGAAAGAAATCAACAGGTCTGCCACGCTTTCACATCGGCGAGCTGAGCATCGAAAATGGCACCATCGCCTTTGCCGACAAACGGCAGCAGTACAGCAACCGCTTCGAACAACTGTCGATCAAGCTCACCGCGCTGTCCACGCTGGTGCCGGCGCCCAGCGGCTACGCCCTGAGCGCACAGACCGACGACGGCGCAAAGCTCGACTGGAAGGGCGACATCTCGCTCCAGCCACTGGCGGTCTCCGGCAAGTTGGCTGTAACCGAAATCAACCTGCCCAGGCTCTCGCCCTATCTCGACACGTTGCTCGCCGTGCCCTTCGCCTCGGGCAGCGCCGGGCTGCAACTGCCACATCGCTTCCTCATCCAGGACGGCAAGCCGCAATTGCTGCTGGAGGATGCCAGCGTGACGTTCTCCGATGTTTCACTGCACGGTCCGCAGGGTTCGAAAACGGATGAGAAGGCCACCGTACCCTCGATCAAGCTGGATCGCCTTGCCATCGAGGGCATCAAGCTCGACCTGCTGGCCCGCCAGGTCGGCGTCCGGCTGGTGCGCGTCGAAGGACCCGCCGTGGCCGTGCGGCGCGATAACGATGGTTCGCTCGACATCACCCGTTTGCTGCAAACCGCCAAACCGGCATCACCTGCAGCGGCCACCGCGCCATCCGAAAAAGCGGAGAAGCCGGCGCCCTGGGCGGTGAGCATCGCGCGCTCGGAACTGGCCGGCGCCAGCATTTCCTTTGCAGACGCCGCCACCGGCATCAGTGCGGCGCTGGAAAATCTGGAGGGCCACGCTGACACATTGGCACTGGACAGCAAGGAAATCGCCTTCGACGTCGCCGGCGGCGTACGGGGCGGCGGCAAGCTCTCGGTGCGTGGAAAGGTCATGCCGCAGGACGCCGGATTCGCGGGACACATCGAAATCATCAACCTGCCCGTCGCCATGGCGCAACCGTTGCTTGGCAAAAGCTACCGACTGAAACTGGCCTCGGGTGAGGTCTCGCTGGCTGGAGACATGCAGTCCGGCGGCACGCAGTTCAATGGTAAAGGTGCCCGATTCAAATACAGCGGATCGGCCTCCGTGAACAATGTGGCCGTCCATGAAGCCGTGGAGAAAGGTGAAGGCACGCGCCTGCTGGCCTGGAAGTCGCTTGCCACTGATCGCCTGAACCTCAGCCTCGGACCGGACCGCTTGAGCATCGACGAGTTGCGGCTAACCGCACCGGTGGGCAGGCTTGTCATCGCCCCCGACCAGAGCATCAACCTCAGCCGTGCCTTCAGTCCCATCACGGCAAATGCAGCCGCTGCGCCTCCTGTGGCGCCTCCTACAACGCCTGCTGTAGCACCTGCCCCGGCACCTGCCCCGGCACCTGCTGCCGCACCGGCATCGCAGCCAGCCAATGCAGCGACCGCCTCGACAAAGGACGCAAGGGACGTAAAGGACACTAAGGACGCAAAGGATGACAAGTCCGCCAGCGGCGGTTTCGACATCGGCATCCGGCGCGTGCGCATCAGCGACGGCATGCTGGACTTCTCCGATGAAAGCATCGCGCAGGGCTTCAACATCGCCATCCAGGAACTGGCCGGAGTCTTCAACGGCCTGTCCAGCGACCGCAGCACGCGCAGCGATTTCTCGATGGTAGGCAAGGTCGGCGAATTCGGTTATGCGAAGCTTTCGGGCGGACTCAATCCCTTCGCCTGGCGCGACCGCACCGCCCTGCGGGTGGAATTCCGCAACGTCGATCTGGCGAAGGTTTCTCCGTACTCCATCAAGTTCGCCGGCTATCGCATCGCCTCGGGTCGCCTGTCACTCGATCTGCGCTATCGCATCAACAACAGCGTCATCGAAGGCGACAACCAGGCCGCGTTCGACCAGCTCACACTGGGCGAAAAAGTGGACAGTCCCACGGCCATGGACCTTCCGATCCAGTTGGCCATCTCGCTCCTGAAGGACGACCAGGGCCGCATCGACATTGCCCTGCCGATCAGCGGCAGCCTTGACGACCCGCAGTTCGATTATGGCGGGTTGATCCGCAAGGCGATCGGCAACCTCATCACGCGCATTGTCACCGCGCCGTTCCGTGCACTGGCCAGCCTGTTCGGCGGCGGCAATCAGGACGAGGTCGGGAGCATCACCTTCGAGCCGGGACAGAGCCGTCTGCTGCCGCCGGAACGCGAAAAGGTCCAGCGTATTGCACAAGGGCTGGCAAAGCGCCCGGAAATCAGGGTCACGATCCCCGGCCGCACCGACAGTGTGCTGGACGGCAATCGCCTGAAGCGCGAGGCGCTGTCGAAGGAGGTTTCGCGGCGCGCCGGATTTGATGTGGGCGAAGACGAAAGCGCCGGCGGCATCAGCATCGAAGACCGCCGCACGCGCAATGCCATCCGTGACCTGTATGCCGAGCGCTTCTCAAAAGAGGAACTGGACAAGCAGCGCACGCAGGCCGAAGCAGCGGCGCGCGAGGCCAATGCCGACAAGCCTGCAGTGCTTGATCGCCTGCGCAACCTGACCTCGGGCGAACCGCAGGTGACGAACCTGCGGCCGTTCTATGCCAGCCTGATGCGCAGGCTGCGCGAAACCCAGGCCGTGGCGCCTAATGCGATGGAGCAACTGGCCGAGGCCCGCGCCCAGTCCATCGCCCGCGGACTGCGCGATGCCGGATTTGCCGAGAACCGCATCAGTACTTCAGTGGCCGCCCCCACGGCCACTGCACAGGCCAGGGACATCAAGGTGGAGTTGGCGCTGGACAAGAAGTAGCGCGTAGCTCAAACCCGTCCCTCACCCCAACCCCTCTCCCCGAGGGAGAGGGGCTTGTCTCCCTTCTCCTCGACGGAGAGCGGCTTGTCTCCCTTCTCC
>CAIYPG010000020.1 GCA_903928055.1 uncultured beta proteobacterium
CGCACGTTTGACGCATTGCCTATCACCAATATAAACGGAGGAACCCCTTCAACCAATTGCCTGGTTCCCTTCAGATTCAGTTGAGACATTAGAACCTTTCCATCTCCTTGCCTGATCTCCACCCACGATTCATTGTCGAACTGGAGCGCGATACGCTTACCCCCACCGCTCGCATTTGTAAATGCAATGGGGGCAGGTTGAATGACTTCTTTGTTTATCTGGGATGGCGATGCCAGTGCCGACTGATACTCCGCTCCCACGCTTTCCGATATCGATTGCAACTGAGGGCCAGTTGTCCCATGGTCATTTATCTGGTGCTCAAATTTCGGTTCAGCAATAACGGGCAAGGGCTTGCTGTCCATCGCTGCTGGCAGTGCAACGCTTGTCGGCTCTGATGCCACCCAAGAAAAAGCGCCGAATTGCCACTCGTAGGCAACCACCCCTGCAGCCAAGACAAGCAAGATCGACAGCACTGCATATACCCGCGTCGACCGCCTATTTCCGTCAGGAAATGGAATCTGCGCAGTCCGAAAATCAACCGTTACCTGGTCAGGAACTCTCCTTCGATCCAGCTCAAGAAGCAATTCAGCGGGATTGCCATCCAAAAGCTTTGCATAGCTCCGGATCATGCCTCGTACAAATGTTGTACCCGGCAGTTTCTGGAAATCATCGCTCTCTAGCGCTTCAATCTGACGTACGCCATACTTGAGCCTCTGCGCTACGTCTGCGATCGATAGGTTGCGCTCTGCGCGCAACTTGGCCAGGGTTCGTCCTGGAGACAACTGATCGCCAGCACTTGCTTGGCCATCCATCTCTTTTGGGACCTCATTCACTGGACGTTGCGCTTTAGTCAAACTGCCCCTTAACCAACTCTTGGAATTCCGGAGTCCCTGAAAACTGTCGGCGCAACTGCTGAGCAAAATCACTTTCGGCAGATTTGTCACCGAGTTTTCGCTCAATTCGCAAAGCCAACCAAAGTGACTCTGCCGAAGGCTCTACCAGTCGGTTGTAACGGACAACCAGCGTGCGTGCATCCGCAAGGTCCCCACGCTTGTACTTGAGTTGTGCCAGACCAAGAATTGCAGAGGAATAATTAGGGTCCAGCTTTATTGCTCGCTCGAAATAATCTTGCGCCTCCTGGGTCTTGCTTTTGCGCGCCGCACAAGTCGCGGCAAGAAAATAGGATTTTTGTGGCGTTGAATAAAGGGGATTCCGGACTGCGGCCAGGAAATAGCGCAGCGACTGCTCTTCCCGATCAGTCTGGCAAAGAAACCAGGCGTAGTTGTGATTTGTATCGGCATCTGTCGGACTAATTCTCAATGCCCGTTCAAAATTATTTTGTGCCTGATCGTTTTCCCGTAAATCCGCATGTACGAGACCCAGGATGTTGTACGCAGATGCGTAGCCTGGATCAGCCTCAATCGCCATGCGTAACTCTTCAAGCGATACGGCAAGATTCCCACGTTCATAATATGCTGCAGCAAGATCGGTATGAATCCGGGCGCGCTCCCTTGGAGAGCCCTGCTCCGCGATGATCGCCCCCGAGTCCGCCTGCGAATCGAAAGCCACACCATTGGGACCGCCATTGTTACCGGATTGCGTCCCAGCACACGCCACCAAGAAAAATGACAGCGACAGGATCCCGGAAAATTTCAAAGACGATCTCACGACGCCGCCCTTGTCAATCGAATGGTCCTGCGCGTCCGATCCATCACTCGACCTGCAAGCTGCCCGCATGCGGCGTCAATTTCTTCACCTCGCGTCTTGCGTGTCGTAGTTACGATGCCAGCCGTATTGAGCAGCTCGCTGAATCGTCGAATGGCCTGCGGCGAAGATCGATTAAACCCAGCGTTCGGAAATGGATTGAACGGTATGAGATTGATCTTGCATGAGACCGCGGACGCCAGCGAGATCAGTTCCTGCGCATGTAACTCGGTGTCATTGACACCATCGAGCATCACATACTCAAAAGTAATGAAGTCGCGGGGAGCACGATCAAGATATCGATTACACGCCGCAAGCAGTGAGGCAATAGGGTATTTTCGATTGATCGGCATCAACTGGTCTCGCAAAGTATCATTCGTGGCATGAAGCGATACCGCCAGCGCGACCGGGCATTCCTCGCGAAGCCTGTCGATCATGGGAACAATTCCGGACGTAGACAACGTAACGCGTCGCCTTGACAAGCCGTAGGCATTATCATCAAGCATCAGCCGGAGTGCAGGCACGACGTTGTCGTAGTTCAACAACGGCTCGCCCATTCCCATGATCACGACATTACTGACTGAAGTTTTATTTTCAGTACCCTCACCTAGCGCGCGGTTGGCCAGCCAAAGTTGCCCGATTATTTCGGCAGTCGTGAGATTTCGGTTAAATCCCTGCTTGCCGGTAGAACAGAAACC
>CAIYPG010000021.1 GCA_903928055.1 uncultured beta proteobacterium
TGAAAATTCATCAAAATAAACCGGCGAAAACTTCAAGAGATTTGCGGCTGGCCTGCCGTATATTTTGTACCAGCGTGAGTGAGACTACAGCATAGCTGGCGTTCCATCCAGATGGGGTGGCACGGGCATAAAAGTCTGCGGTGCTGGTGGCCGATATCCTAGCGATGAGTGGGGTCTGAGGGTGTTGTAGTGGTCACGCCACTGTTCGATCAGGACCTTGGCCTCCTTGAGGCTGCAGAAGATTTCCCCGTTGAGCAACTCGTCCCGCAGCTTGCCGTTGAAGCTTTCGCAATAGCCATTCTCCCAGGGGCTACCAGGCTCGATGTAGAGCGTTTTGGCGCCCACGCTCGCCAGCCAGCTCCGGACGACCTTGGCGGTCATCTCCGGTCCGTTGTCGGATCGGATGTGCTCTGGGATGCCGCGGACCAGCATCGCGTCAGCCATGGTCTCCAGAACACCCAGGCTGTTAATCCGTCTGGCGACACGGATCGCAAGGCATTCTCGGGTGAACTCGTCGATCAGCGTCATCAACCGCACCTTGCGGCCATCCTGGGTCTGGGCCTCCACGAAGTCATAGGACCAGACATGGTTGCGCCGCTCCGGGCGTAGCCGGATGCAGGAGCCATCATTGAGCCACAAGCGCCTTCTTGGCCTTTGTTTACTGGGTACTTTTAGCCCCTCACGGCGCCAGATACGCAGCACACGATCCACGCCGACAGACCATCCGGCCCGCTGGAGCATCTCGGTGATCCGCCGGTAGCCATAGCGGCCATACTGCGCCGCCATTTCGATAATGGCTTGCGTCAGCGCATCCTCATCAGCACGCGCTATAACCGTGTAACGCTGCGTGCCGCGCGGCTGGCCGACGATCCGGCAGGCCTGACGCTCCGAGAGCCTGTACTTCTCTCGCGCCCCTGCAACCGCCTGCCGGCGCCGTTCGGGGCTTACAAGTTTCCCGAGGCAATATCCTTGAGGACCTGCTTTTCAAGCGACAGGTCGGCCACCAGCCGCTTCAGTCGGCTGTTTTCCTTTTCAAGGACCTTCATCCGCCGGGCCTGGTCCAGATCGAGCCCGCCATATTCCTTGCGCCAGCGATAGTAACTTTGGTCCGATATCCCAGCCTCTCGGCACGCAATCGACACCGATTTGCCTTGTGACGTTGTCACCTCAATCTGCCGCAGCAGCGTCACTATCTGCTCCGGCGTCGGCCTCTTCTTCGGCATCTCCAAGCTCCTTTCCAAGCCAATTTCTATCAATTCGCTTGGTACAAAAAGAGCCGGTCAGGTCAAAGTGGTGGACGAGCTGCATCTTTACGAGGATCCTGAGTTCAATGCCGTGCTGGCGCAGCCTGGCCTGGGCATCCTGCTCAATCCGCGCGAATGGTTCGCCGACGATTCCTATCCCAGCCCGCAGCGCCAGCGCGACGCGGTGATCGATGCCTTCCTCAAGCATGTGTCCGCCGATGCGGTGGGCCTTTCCACCAGCATCACCGTGACCGCGCGGGCCAGCACGCCGGAAAAAGCCGCCGCCATCGCCAACGGCCTGGTCAGGGCCTATGTCGGCGACCAGATCGCCACCAAGGTCGATGCCGCGCAAAGCACGGTGCAATGGCTGAGCATGCGGGTGAACA
>CAIYPG010000022.1 GCA_903928055.1 uncultured beta proteobacterium
AGAGGGACTGAGGGTGAGGGCGCTTTCTCAGAGTGGGAGAGTCGAGCAGCCACCGGCCCCATCCGCAAAACCTTCCCTCATCCCCTGCCCTTCTCCCCGGGGTAGAAGGGTGAACATGAACCCTTCGTTTTCTTCCCTCTCCCCGGGGGGGAACGTCAGCAAGTTTTCTTTGCTGAAAGGCGGTCTCTCAGCCGCCTGAGTTCGACATACCAGGGCAGCAATGCTTTGGGGTTCGCCGCAGGATTCGCACCGCTGGGATTCGGCGTGACGAAGATGCGGGTCGCGCCAACAGTCTCCGGTTGCAGGCCGGGCTGGATTTTTCGCTTCACACCTTCGGCGTGTTCCAGATATTTCTGGAAGGCGCTCACGCCCTGGAACCAGGCGATGAGCGGTGCGTGTTTCAGGAGTTTGCGTTTCAGCGCGCGTGCGCCAAGGCGATAGTCGTCTTCGGTCAGTTCATCGGCACGCGCCGTGGCGCGGCGCACGATGTCGGTGAAGCCGATGCGGTACTCCCTGAAGAGCACATCCATCGCCGCTTTGCCGGGGGTAAGTTCCACGGTGACGATGCCGGCCGCGTTCAGCGTGGGCCAGAAGCGGTTGCCGGGCCGCGCGAAGTTGTAGCCCTTCTCGACCGAGTACAGCGACGGGTTGATGCCGATTGAAACGATGTCCAGGCCGGGAGCAAGGCGGTCAGGAAGGGTGGCGGGCTTTGGGGGCATGCGGGTGCTGTTCGGTTGTGTTTCTTCCATTCATGGTTCGACAGGCTCACCACGAACGGAAGAAACATATCACTGTTCGAGTCTGCGACAAGCCCGGGATCAACGAACGGAATAAACCGACTTCCGTTCGCCCTGATCCTGAGCCTGTCGAAGGATCGAAGGACGAACTTTACTGGCCAAGTTTGCGTTTCACGAATTCGAGCACCTTCGTCTCCAGCTCAGGATCGAGGCAGTCGAAGGTCTGGCCTGGCGTGGAGCGCAGCCAGGTGAGCTGGCGCTTGGCAAGCTGGCGTGTGGCGTAGATGCCGCGATTGCGCAATTCGGTGGTGTCGAAGTTGCGCTCAAGGAAATCCCAGGCCTGGCGATAGCCGACCGCGCGCATGGAGGGAATGTCGGGTGAAAGTGTGTATTTCTCCCGCAAGGCGCGCACTTCATTCACCAGGCCGGCGGAGAGCATGGCATCGAAGCGTGCCTCGATGCGTCGGTGCAGTTCGGCGCGATCGCTTGGAACCAGCGCAATCTCGATCAGGCGGAATGGTGCTTCGCGCTTGCGCCGTCCGGCGAACAGCTCCGAGGGCGCGCGGCCGGTGATGCGATGCAGCTCGAGCGCACGCTGGATGCGCTGGGCGTCGCGTGGCTCGAGCCGCGCCGCAGTCTCGGGGTCGATGTAGGCCAATTGCGCATGCATTGCCGGCCAGCCACGCAGGGCCGCTTCGGCGTCAAGTGCTGCGCGCACTGCCGGGTCGGCTTCGGGCAGGTCGGACAGCCCTTCGCGCAACGCCTTGAAGTACAGCATGGTGCCGCCGACCAGCAGCGGCAGTTTGCCGCGTGCGCCGATGTCGGCGGCTAGGCGCAGCGCGTCGTCGCGAAAGCGTGCTGCCGAATAGGCTTCGGTGGGCGGGATGATGTCGATCAGGTGGTGTGGCACGGCAGCGCGTTCCGCGGTGGTCGGCTTGGCCGTGCCCACGTCCATGTCGCGATACACCTGCGCCGAGTCGACGCTGATGATCTCCACCTCGAGCGAGCGCGCGAGAGCCATTGCGAGGGCGCTCTTGCCACTGGCGGTGGGGCCCATGAGCAGGATCACGGGAGGATGAGCGACAGGGGATGGTGCGTTTTTGTTCAAGGGGACTTTCGATGAGGTGTGGGGTGATGCATCTGCGCCTGCGATCGGCGCCTGTTCTGCTACGCGCCTTTCTTTGCTCCGTATTGGCGCGGAGACTTCGCCGGTCAGCGTCCGCGCATGAACAGCTTGTCGAGGTCCGACAGCGACATCTGATACCAGGTGGGACGGCCGTGGTTGCACTGGCCGGAGCGTTCGGTTTCTTCCATTTCGCGCAGCAGCGCATTCATCTCGTGCGGCGTCAGGGCGCGGTTGGCACGCACTGCGCCGTGGCAGGCCATGGTGCCGAGCAGTTCGTTCTGGCGCTCGGTGATGACGCGACTTGCGCCGAATTCGCGGATGTCGCTCAGCACGCCGCGTGCCAGGGAGGGCAGGTCGCCGTTCGCGAGCATGGCGGGCACTGCGCGCACGGCAAGCGCGGTGGGCGACAGCGGCGCGACATCGAAGCCGATGGCATGCAGCGTCGTCGCATGCTCTTCGGCGGTGGCCACATCGAGGCGGTCGGCATTGAAGGTCACCGGTACCAGCAGCTTCTGGGTCTGCATCGCGCTCTGGTCCAGCGCGTTCTTCAGCTTTTCGTAGAGGATGCGTTCATGGGCGGCGTGCATGTCGATGAGCACCAGCCCTTGCGCGTTCTGCGCGAGGATGTAGATGCCGTGCAACTGTGCCAGCGCATAACCCAGTGGATGGTCATCGGCACCGCTTCCTGGTTCGCCTCCCGGTTCACTGCGTGGCAGCGTTGCAGCAGCAGAGGCAATGGCGCTTTCCTGCGCAGTGCCGCGCGCGGCGGCAAAGTACGCGGCATAGTTGCTGCGCGGCTGGGCAATGCCCAAGCCGGGCTGGAACATGGTGGTGGATGCCGGAGTCGGTCCGTTGGGCCCGCCACCGAAAGACGGACGCGCCTGCAGGGCGCCGGCGTCCGAGAGCATGGGCGAAGCGGAGGGGGCGGGCGCCTGCACGGCGTTCCCCGACAGTGCCTTGGCCACGGCGTGATACACGAACTGGTGCACGGCGCGCGAATCGCGGAAACGCACCTCGATCTTGGACGGATGAACGTTGACATCCACCGTGCGCGGATCGATTTCCAGATACAGCACATAGGCCGGATGGCGGTCGCCGTGCATGACATCGCGATAGGCTTCGCGCAATGCGTGGGCCAGAACCTTGTCGCGCACGAAGCGGCCGTTGACGAACACGAACTGCAGGTCGCGTGAGGCGCGCGAGAACGACGGTGCGCCGGCGCGGCCATAGAGCCTGAGGGCAACCTCGCCGCCACCGGCTTCGTCCACCGGGCGCATTGCCGCGGCGAACTCCGCGCCCAGCACGGTCTCGATGCGCCGCGCGAGGTCGCCGCGCGGCAGGTGCTGGATCACTCGGCCGTTGTGCTTCAGGCTGAAGGCCACGTCGGGCCGTGACAGCGCGGCGCGCTCCAGCATGTCCTGGCAATGCGCAAACTCGGTCTGCTCGCTTTTCAGGAACTTGCGCCGCGCCGGCGTGTTGAAATACAGGTCGGCGACTTCGATGGTGGTGCCGGGCGCATGGGCTGCGGGTTCCGTGCCGGTTGGCGCGGCCCCCTCGGCGGCGATGCGCCAGGCACGCTGCGATTCGGCATGGCGCGATACCACGGCGACCCGCGCCACCGATGCGATCGACGCCAATGCCTCACCGCGGAAACCGAGTGAACGCACCGATTCAAGGTCGTCCAGCGAGGCGATCTTGCTGGTGGCGTGGCGCGCCAGTGCAAGCGGCAGGTCATCGGCCTCGATGCCGCTGCCGTCGTCGTTGATGCGGATGCGCTTGACGCCACCTTGGTCGAGCGCGACTTCAATCACATGCGCGCCGGCATCCAGCGCATTCTCCAGCAGTTCCTTCACCACTGATGCGGGACGTTCCACCACTTCGCCGGCGGCGATCTGGCTGATGAGCGTATCGGAAAGTGCGTGGATGGAGGGCATGCAGGAAAGGTCGGTGGGTGAGTCGATGGTGCCGGGCAGGCTGCCTGGCAGGGCGAACCCGGATTATAAAGCCGCATGGACAATGACGGCGGAGGCCGGAAGGCGCAAGGTAGAATGGTCGCATGGAAATACTGCTTGGCTTCTGGGACATCATCGTCCATCTCGACCGGCATTTGGCCGGGCTTCTCCAGCAATACGGGCTCTGGGTCTACGCCATCCTGTTCCTGATCGTGTTCTGCGAAACCGGGCTGGTGGTTGCGCCTTTCCTGCCGGGGGATTCGCTGCTGTTCGTGGCCGGGACACTCTGGGCGATCAGCGGCATGGACGCGCACTGGCTGGCGCTGACGCTGGTTGCCGCGGCATTGTGCGGCGACAACGTCAATTACTGGATTGGCCGTTACCTGGGGCCGAAGGTGTTCCATTGGGAGGACTCGCGCTTCTTCAACCGCGCGGCGCTGGACCGCACGCATGCCTTCTATGAGCGTCACGGAGGCAAGACCATCGTCATGGCGCGCTTTCTGCCCATCGTGCGCACCTTTGTTCCGTTCGTGGCAGGCATCGGCCGCATGACTTACCCGCAGTTCATTGCCTGGAGTGTGGTTGGCGCGCTTCTCTGGGTACTGTTGCTGGTCTATGCCGGCTACTTTTTCGGCAACATTCCGGCGATACGCAACAATCTGACGCTCGTGATTTTCGGAATTATCGGCGCCTCCCTGCTGCCGCTTGCAGCGGGTTTTGTGCGGGCGAAACTCCGGCGCAACTGAGTGCAACACAACCTGGTTTGCAGTTGTGTTCTCCTCTGGAAGTTGCGTAAGGCCCCTGCAAGCTTGCGACAGACTTTTCCGGCGGTGCGCCGAATATAATGAACCGAACAAGCGGGGAGTATGCGCTGCGGTGGTCAGTCCGCTGATGCCTGCTCCTACGAACCGTCATATACGAACCACAGGGACCGGCTGTCTCGCAATGATGTTATCCAGGCGCAAGGCGAAGGCCATCGTTACAGCCGATCCTGTCCGGCCGCCGCGCGAACAGCGCGTGGCGCAGGCCTTGAGCAGTTTTCGCAGTATCGTCGGTCGTTCCAAGCGCCAATTGATTGATGTACGTCGCCAATGCGATATCAGCGGTGCCCAATTGTGGGCGCTGTCCCAGGTAGGGAGCGCGCCCGGACTGACGGTGATGGAACTGGCCGGCAGGTTGTCCGTGCATCAGTCCACCACCAGCAATCTGATCGAGCGGCTGGAGTCGGCGGGCTACCTGCGTCGCAAGCGCGATGCCGGGGACGGCCGCATCGTGCGCCTGTTCTGCACGGCCGCGGGCCTGCGGCTGCTGAAGCGCGTGCCGGTTCCGGTACGCGGCATTCTGCCGCAGGTGATCGAGCGACTCTCCGACGATGAATTGTCCCTGCTGGAGGCGGCGCTGGCGTTGCTGTCGCGCGAGTTAGGTGACCTGGCGCAGCGGGGCGGTCGCCGGCCGCTGTCGAACATCCTGCCCTGAATTGACCTCCCGGAAGTGTGGCGCCCGCCCGATTGATGCAGGCTCAGCGTTTTTCGTTCGCGGCCAGTGTGGAGCGTGACAGCGGCGGATTCTTCGCGAAGTATCCCTTGATGCCCTTCAGAATGGCTTTGGCCAGCGTGCCCTGGTAGACATCGTCGCCGAGCCGTTTCTCCTCGTCCGGGTTGCTGATGAAGGCGGTCTCGACAAGGATCGAGGGAATGTCCGGCGCTTTCAGCACGGCGAAGCCTGCCTGTTCGACATGCGCCTTGTGCAGCGTGTTGATGCCCCCCAGTTCACCGAGCACGGAGCGGCCCAGTTTCAAGCTGTCCTGGATCGTGGCGGTCTGCGACAGGTCGAGCAGGGTCTGTGCAAGGTACCGGTCTTTCACATCGAGGTTCACGCCGCCGATCAGGTCGGCGTCATTTTCCTTTTTCGCCAGCCAGCGTGCCGCCGTGCTGGTGGCGCCGCGCTCGGACAGCGCAAACACCGATGAGCCGCGCGCATGCGATTGCACGAAGGCATCAGCATGGATGGAGACGAACAGGTCGGCCTTCACGCGGCGCGCCTTCTCCACACGGCCGCCAAGGGGGATGAAGAAGTCGCCATCACGGGTCATGACAGCGCGCATGTTGGGCTCGGCATCGATGACGGCCTTGAGGTGGCGGGCAATGGCCAGCGTGACATGCTTTTCACGGCTGCCGCCACGTCCCATGGCGCCGGGATCCTCGCCGCCATGTCCCGGATCAATGACGATGGTGACCAGCCGGTCCACGACGGGCTTGCCTGTCGGGGCTTTCGCGATGGACTTCAGGTCGGGGCGTGATTCGGCGGTGGCGGCCGGCGCCGGAGGCTGAATGGATGCGACGGTATCGCTCGCGGCTGGTTCTGCCGGTGTCGCTGCGGCGGTGCTTGTGCCTGCAACGGGGACCGTGGCCGTTGAGGTTGATGCGGCCGATGCGGGTTTCTCCAGCAGCGCCTGCAGCGGATCAACCGGGATGGCGGGGTACAGGTCGAGCACCAGCCGGTGTCCGTATTCGCCCACCGGCTTCAGCAGGAAGATCTGCGGCTTTACTTCGGCCTTCAGGTCGAGTACCACGCGCACCACGCCCGGCTTGTAGCGCGCGGCACGCAGCGCCGCAATATAGGGGTCGTTCTGCAGCACCTTGTCCGATAGTGCCTGCTGCACGCTGGCGATATCGACGTCCTCAAGGTCGAGCACCAGGCGCTCGGGATTCTTCACGCTGATCAGCGAGTGGCGCAGCGGATTTTTCGATTCGAGCGTGATTCGGGTGTAGTCCTGCGCCGGCCAGATGCGCACTGCACGCACCACGTCGGCGGCGCGCGCGTGCCCCGCGCCGATGGCGGCGAGGATGAACTGCGAGAGGAGGAGAAGGATGAATCCGGCGAGGGCGATACGAAGCAGCAGCTCCGTGCTCAGGAGCGCTTTTCGTGCGAACTGGAGCGCGTTAATGAATCGAAGCACTGGGCTCCCGCCAAGGTATGGGCTGCAATCGTCGCACGGCGTCCGTCACCGTCGATTTCAAGTGTGACGTCAAGGTCGGCCTGGGGCAGCGTATTGCCTGCCTTTTCCGGCCATTCGACCAGACAGATGCCATCACTGTCGAAATACTCCGAGAAGCCGGCTTCGCGCCATTCACTTTCGCCTCGGAATCTATAAAAATCAAAGTGGTATAAGTTTAACCTCGAAAGGGTATAAAGTTCAACCAGTGTATAGGTCGGACTTTTGACCCGCCCGGTGTATCCCAGTGCCGCGATCAGCCCCTGAACCAGGGTGGTTTTGCCGGCGCCCAGCTCCCCATGCAGGTAGATGCGCAGGCCCAAAGACGTTGCCGGCAGCGCTGTGAGCATTCCGGCCAGCCCGGCACCGAGGGCACGGGTGGTGCCTTCATCCGGGAGGTCCAGTGTCTCCAGTCTCAGAGGGGCGCGGTTATGATCGGGCATGGCAATTTGCAGGCACGGTGGACAGTGTGAACAAGGGGTGGCGGTGATGGATTTCGCAATGCTGGCGGCGACGGTCAAGGCATGGGGACGCGACCTGGGATTTCAGGCCGTGGGCGTGGCTGACACCGATCTTTCCGCCGCAGAACCCGGCCTTGCGGCATGGCTTGAGGCAGGCTGTCATGGCGAGATGGATTATATGGCACGCCACGGGACAAAACGGACCCGGCCGCAGGAACTGCATCCTGGGACGCTGCGCGTGGTGAGCGCGCGCATGAATTACTGGCCTGGAGCAAAAAGCAGTGAAGCAGTGCTTGCAGATTCCGGCAGTGCCTACGTTGCGCGCTATGCCATGGGCCGGGATTATCACAAGGTCCTGCGCAGCCGGCTGGCGCAACTGGCGGCCCGTCTGGCAGCCGAAGCGGGTTTTTCCGGACATCGCGTGTTCACCGAGCGTGTGTTTACCGACTCGGCGCCGGTGATGGAAGTGGAACTGGCGCGCAAGGCGGGCCTGGGCTGGCGGGGCAAGCACACTTTGCTGCTGTCGCGCGAGGCCGGGTCCTATTTTTTCCTTGGCGAAATTTACACGGACCTTCCGCTGCCGGTCGATGCGCCGGTGAGCGAACATTGCGGAACCTGCACGCGCTGCATTGCGGCCTGCCCCACCCAGGCCATCCTCGGCCCCTACCGGCTGGATGCGCGCCGCTGCATCTCCTATCTGACGATCGAATTGCACGGCTCGATTCCGGTGGAGTTGCGCGCGCTCATCGGCAATCGCGTCTATGGCTGTGACGACTGTCAGCTGGTGTGCCCGTGGAACGGTTTTGCAAAAGTGAGCGACGAGCCGGATTTTCGGGTGCGCAACGGCCTGGATTGTGCCGAACTGGTCACGCTGTTTGCGTGGGACGAGGCGGAATTCGAGTCGCGGCTTGCCGGCAGCGCGATATGCCGCGTCGGCCATGAGCGCTGGTTGCGCAATCTGGCCGTTGGTCTGGGTAACGCGCCGCGTTCCGATGCCGTGCTTGCGGCGCTGCGTGCACGCAGCGATCATCCGTCCGCGCTGGTCCGCGAGCATGTGGCCTGGGCACTGGAGAAACATTTGAGCGGAACGCAATGAGATGAAATTGCACCAGATCAATATCGAGTACCAGCCGGAGCAGGACAGGCTGCTGATGCGAGTCTCGACGGGCAACAACGAAGAGGTCCTGCTCTGGTTCACGCGCCGCTGCGTGAAGCTGCTGTGGCCGGTGCTGGTCAACCTGGCGAAGACGGCGCCCGAGATCGTCACGCAGAGCCATCCCGAGGCCAAGGATGCAATGCTTGGCATGCAGCATGAGGCGGCTCTGGCGAAGAGTGATTTTTCCAAGTCCTATGACGCGACCGGGAGATCCCATCCGCTGGGTGATGTGCCGATCCTTGTCGCGCGCATCCAGACCAAGCGCAACCCCAATGGCTCATCCGTGCTGACTCTGTTGCCGGGCAAGGGGCAGGGCATCAATCTGGCGCTGGATGAGGCCTTGCTGCATTCGGTATGCAAGCTGTTGCTCAACATTCTGGACAGAACTGATTGGAACTTGAAGCTGGAGTGGCCGCAGATTGCCGGGGCGTCCGCGGAACAGCCACGGGTGCTGAACTGAGGGCGCCGACTGTCCGCCGCTAGTCGGCCGCCATTTTTTCGATTTCGGTGTTCAAGGCGAGCCACTCGGCTTCCAGTTCCTCGATTGCCGTGGCGATGCGTGTACGCTCCCGCAAGGCCTTTCGCACCTCTTCGCTTGAGCCGTCGCCATAGAACTCCGGTGAGGCGAGCTGGCCGTCGCAGCGCAATTGTTCGGCGGTGACCGAGGCGATCCGTGCTTCCACCATTTTGATCTTTTTTTCGATGCCCCGCCGGTTCTTTGCCTGCGCGTCGCGATTCTGCGCGGCTTCGCGGCGTTCATCCTTGCGTGAGGGCCCTTTCGCCGGTTGCGTTTCTCCGGGGCGGCGTGAAGTCATGGCCTGGCGATAGTCGTCGAGGTCGCCGTCGTAGGGCACGACCTGCCCTCCGGCCACCAGCAGGAAGGCATCGCAGGTGGTGCGCAGCAGATGGCGGTCGTGGGAAACCAGCACCAGCGCGCCGGTGTATTCCTGCAGCGCCTCGGTCAATGATTCGCGCATGTCGATGTCGAGGTGGTTCGTCGGTTCGTCGAGCAGCAGCAAGTTGGGGCGCTGCCAGATGATGAGGGCAAGGGCGAGTCGCGCCTTCTCGCCGCCCGACAGGCGCGCCACCGGTTCCAGCGCGATGTCGCCGGGGAAGTTGAAGCCGCCCAGATAGTCGCGCAGTTCCTGCTCCCGGACACGCGGGTCGAGACGCTGCAAATGGAGTACGGGGCTTGCTTCAAGGTCCAGCGCTTCGAGCTGGTGCTGCGCGAAGTAACCGATGCGCAGGCCCTTGCCTTCACGACGTGCGTCTTCCGGTGAGCCGGCGAGCGGCGCAAGGCGACCCGCGATGAGCTGGATCAGCGTCGATTTGCCGGCACCATTGCGGCCCAGCAAACCGTAGCGGGCGCCGCGCTGGATCGAAAGATTGACTTCGTCAATGACGATGCGATCGCCATAGCCGGCGATGCAGTCTTCCAGTTGCAACACGGGATCGGGGCTGCTGGGGGCTTCGCGAAAGGAGAAACTGAACGGCGAATCCACATGCGCCGGCGCGATGCGCTCCATGCGTTCCAGCGCCTTCAGACGGCTTTGCGCTTGCTTGGCCTTGCTGGCCTTGGCCCGGAAACGGTCGACGAAGGAATGCAGTTTTTCGATTTCGCGCTGTTGGCGCGTGAAGGCGGCGGCCTGTTGCGACAGCGCCATGGCGCGGGCCTGCTCGAAACCGTCGTAGTTGCCGGTGTATTGCTTCAACTTGGTGTTGTCGAAATGCAGAATTTCGGTGACGGTCCCGTCGAGCAGTTCGCGGTCATGCGAAATCAGGAAAAGCGTGCCGCGGAATGCCGCAAGCCAGCGCTCCAGCCACATCACCGCATCGAGGTCCAGGTGGTTTGTGGGTTCGTCGAGCAGCAGCAGGTCGGCGCGCCGCACCAGCGCGCGTGCCAGGTTGATGCGCATGCGCCAGCCGCCGGAGAATTCGCCGACGGGACGTGAGTGGTCCGGCACAGCGAAGCCCAGGCCGTCGAGAATGGAAGCCGCGCGGGCGGGAGCGGACCAGCCATCCATGGCAAGAAAATTTTCATGCGCATGACCCAGGCGTACGCCGTCATCAGCAGTTTCTGCTGCCGCAATCTCGGCTTCCGCGGCGCGCAATTCAGTGTCTCCGTCAAGCACGAACTCCAGCGCTGGGCGGAGGATGCCGGCTGCGTCGATTTCCTGTTGTACTTGAGACAATGCCAGACGGGGTGGCATGTCAAGATCGCCGCCATCCGGATGGGTTTCCCCGGTGAGCACGGTGAAGAGGGTGGATTTGCCGCAGCCGTTGGCCCCCACCACGCCGATGCGGGCGCCGGGAACGAAGGCGGCACTTGCGCCCTCGAGCAAGGTCTTGTTGCCACGGCGCAGGGTGATGTTGCGAAGGGTGATCATGATTGATTAGTAGTGTCTGGAGCGGGAGCAAAGTGCTGCGGCGTAGCGCCGTATTGCACCGTTTGCAGCGGCGCGGATTTTCGCACGGTGGGGCATGCACCGGTTCGGTATTTCGCAGAGTATTTCAAAGTCAGGACAGGCCGGCGGTGCAAAAGGCGGTGTGCAGGACGCACAACAGGAGGTTTCCCCTCGGAAAGGGGTGGTCTCTGCTATAATGTTGGGCATGTTTTTCCCCACAAATCCCGTCTTTTTCCTGATGTTTTCATCATTGGCTGTTTTCGCGCGCGCCGCATTTCTTGCATTCCGCCCCGATGCGCTGAATTTCCGGTGGAATGGAGTTCGAGTTGCCCACATTTGCTGAATTAGGACTGTCCCCCGAACTGCTCAGAGCGGTCGAGGAACAGGGATATACCGAACCGTCGCCAATTCAGGCGAAGGCGATACCGCTGGTGTTGCAGGGACATGACCTGATGGGTGCGGCGCAGACCGGCACCGGCAAGACTGCGGGCTTCACTCTCCCCATACTGCAGCGCCTGCAGCATCACGCCAGCACCAGCGCCTCGCCGGCGCGCCATCCGGTGCGCGCCCTCATCCTGACGCCCACGCGTGAACTCGCCGTTCAGGTCGAGGAAAGCGTGCGCACCTACGCCAAGTACATTCCCTTGCGCGTGGCTGTGGTTTACGGCGGTGTGCCGATGGACCCGCAGACGCAGGCCCTGCGCAATGGCGTCGAAATCCTGGTGGCCACGCCGGGGCGGCTGCTGGATCACGTGCAACAGAAGATGCTGAGTTTTCCGCAGGTCGAATTTCTCGTTCTCGATGAAGCCGACCGCATGCTGGACATGGGTTTCATTCCGGATGTGAAGCGCATCATCGCGCTGCTACCGAAAAAGCGGCAGACCCTGCTGTTCTCGGCGACGTTCTCCGAGGATATCAAGAAGCTTGCCGATGCCTTCCTGACCAAGCCGGTGCTGGTGGAAGTGGCGCGGCGCAATTCGGTGGCCGAGTCGATTACGCACACGGCCATTCCGGTGGCGCGCGAACGCAAGCGCGAATTGCTGGCTTATCTGGCGCAGGATCGTGACTGGAAGCAGGTACTGGTGTTCTGCGCAACGCGTCTTGGGGCCAATCGGCTGGCCTACCAGTTGAACAAGGACGGTGTGCATGCCACAGCGATCCATGGCGACAAGACTCAGCCGGAGCGACTCCAGGCCCTCGACGAATTCAAGTCGGGCAAGGTGCGCGTGCTGGTCGCAACCGACGTTGCGGCGCGAGGTCTGGACATCGAGGATCTGCCGCTGGTGGTGAATTTCGATCTGCCCAATTCGCCCGAGGATTATGTGCACCGTATCGGCCGTACCGGCCGTGCCGGGGCGACGGGCATGGCGGTATCCCTGGTCAGCCCGGATGAGCATGAGCGGATGGAAGCGATCGAAAAGATGATCAAGCTCAACATCCCCCGTGATCTGGTGCCTGGGTTTGAGCCGGATTCGCGAGTGGTGAGTTCGATGATCGGTTCTCCGGAGCGTTCGCGCGGACGGCCGTCGCGCGGCGGCGAGGATCGAGGGCGCGACAGGGGTGGTGAGCGTAACGGTGCGGGTGCCGGAACGCGCCTGCCGCGCAATCCGGAGCGCGCCGAACGCTCGGAGCGTCCGCGTCAGCAGGCTGCACGGCCGCCGGCTGATCCGATTTTCAGTGCGCCGTATGAACCTTCTGTCGCAGTTGCTGCGAGGCCGCAGGCTTCGGCAACGTCTGTCGGCAACCGGCCCCAGCGGCCGATTGCGGCCTTGCTTGGCGGCATTCCCAAGTTGAAGTAGTCCGGCTCGTTGCCTTCGGCAACGACATCCGTCTAATTTTTCACTCGACACCAACCACTCAGGCGGCTTTCACCTCCGCTTTGTGAGTAGCGCGTTGTGCCGACGTCGCCGCGGCCTTGGACGCGTACACCGTTCCGCTTTTAACAAATTGCTAAAGCAGGTGTTCCGCGCTCTGCAAAGCGTCTCGCACGTGTTCGTCAAAGCGTGTTGGCAACGTGAATTATTCAAGTAGTATTGCGTCTCACTTTCACATGCAGACCAAAAATCTGGATTTGAACAGTGTGCGATTTCCACGTCCCTCTGACAAAAAACTGATCAAAAGAATGGGCATCGGAGATCCCGCGTTACATGGACGGCGGGTCACCGTGCTCGCTGACCGGAGCGTGACGCGGTAGCAGTCATCAATGCATGGCAGTACTGAAAGGAGCACGTCAATCATGCAGTACCGGAGATTATTGAATACCCTGGGGGCTGTGATGGCGGTTTTAGCCTCGCACGCATTTGCGCAATCCTATCCCGTCAAACCGGTGCGCGTGGTTGTGCCGCTTGCTCCAGGCGGAGCAACGGACATTCAGGCGCGGCTGTTTGCCCAGAAGCTCACGCAGAGTCTGGGGCAGGCTTTTGTTGTAGACAACCGTGCCGGTGCAGGCGGATTGATTGCGTTCAATTTCGTTGTGTCGCAGGCTCCAGGCGATGGGTATACCCTGCTTGCGACATCGCCAGGGTTTACGATCGTGCCTGCTTTGTACGAAAAGCCGCCGTTTGATGCCGTCAAGGATTTCGAGCCCATCATCATCATGAGCAAGGCGCCTTATGCGCTCGTGGTGAATCCGGCCTTCCCGGCAAACAACATGAAGGAGTTCCTGGCCTGGACCAGGGCGAACCCCGGCAAGTTGAACTTCGCCCTGTCGGGGATCGGTACCGCGATTCACCTTGGCGCAGTCTGGATGGAGGAGGCGGGGGGTATCAAGACAACGATGGTGCCTTACAAGGGCACTGGCCCGGCGACACAGGATCTGATCGCCGGCCAGGTGCAGGCAGCATTTGCCAACGTCATCAGCGCAGCCCCCTTCATCAAGTCAGGCAAACTGCGTCCGCTGGCGGTGACCACCGCAGAGCGCTCGCCGGTGATGCCCGACTTGCCAACCTTTGCTGAATCCGGGCTCAAGGACTACGAGGTGACCACCTGGCACGGCTGGCTCGGCCCGCGAGGTATTCCGCAAAGCGCAGTCAAGGTGATGAATGCGGAGCTCAACAAGATTTTGAAATCGCCGGATGTGATCAAGATGTTTGCCGATGACGGAGGTGTAACGCTGGGTGGGCCGCCGGAGACCTTCCGCAAGCTGATCGCTTCGGAAATCGAGCGATGGAAGCAATTGGTGAAGGTGGGCGGCATCAAGCCGCCGCTCGACTGAGTCCCGGCCAATCACCGACACAAAAAGGGCTGCCAACGGCAGCCCTTTTTCATTTGGCACAGGGATTGGAATTACGGGGGTTGCAGGGTCAGACGATCGATTTCAGCCATCTCATCGCTCGAGAGCGACCAGCCCACCGCTTTTGCATTGAGTTCGAGTTGTTCAGGACGGGTGGCACCGGCGATCACGCTTGAGATTCCCGGCCGCGCCAGTAGCCAGTTGAATGCGAGTTCCAGCAGGTTGTGGCCGCGCTGCGCGCAGAACGCCTCCAGTAGACCCACAATGTCCCAGTTCCTGTCAGTCAGCGTCTTGTCCGCCATGGCCTTGTTGGCGCTGAAACGAGTGCCCGCAGGGGGCTGCGCCTTGCGCTGATACTTGCCGGTGAGCATGCCGCTGGCCAGTGGGAAAAACGGCAGCAGCCCCAGCTTGTAGGTTTCAATGGCCGGGACAAGCTCACGTTCGATATCGCGCTCAAGCAGGCTGTAGAGATCCTGGCAGGAGGCGAAGGCATTCAGGTTGTGCTGCCTTGAGGTCCACAGTGCCTCGACCACGCGCCACGACGAGAAATTGGAACACCCGATGTAGCGCACCTTGCCCTGCCGTATGAGGTCGTCCAGTGCCCGCAGGGTTTCTTCGATTGGTGTCAGCGGGTCCATGCGATGCATCTGGTAAAGGTCTATCCAGTCGGTATTCAGCCGCTTCAGGCTCGCCTCAACCGCAGACATGATGTAGCGGCGCGACCCGCCCTTCAGCATTCCGGCATCATCCATCGGCAGCCCGAACTTGGTAGCAAGTACGATGTCCTTGCGCCGGTCGCCGAGCACTTCTCCAAGGCATCGTTCGGATCCGCCGCGATTACCGTAGCTGTCGGCGGTATCAAATAGCGTGATACCCAGATCCAGTGCTTTGTGTACGACCTTGCGGGTGGCATCCAGGTCAATCCTGCCGCCGAAATTGTTGCAGCCCAGGCCGACGATCGAGACGCGCAGGCCGGACGATCCAAGATTGCGTTGATCCATGGTGTTCTCCTCCAGTTTTCCGGATGATACCGATGCTTTTTTCCCGCGGGATCAGTCGGTGCGCCGAAACGGGGCACGTTCGTTCAATTCGTCCATGTAGGCCTCCATGCCTGCAGTCTCGCGGGCCAGGAACTGTTCCACTGCGCTGGCGAAGCGTGGATGCCTGAGCCAGTGCGCTGAACAGGTTTGCACCGGCCTGAACCCCCGGGCCAGCTTGTGTTCGCCCTGTGCTCCGCCCTCGAACACGCCGATGCGGCGTTCAATGCAAAACTCGATGGCCTGGTAATAACAGGTTTCGAAGTGCAACATGGGTACATGACCGACCGCGCCCCAGTAGCGGCCATAGAGCGTCGTTTCCGAGAAAATGTTCAGGGCGCTTGCAATGGGTTCACCGTCCAGTTCGGCCAGCACCAGCAGGATGTTTTCCGGCATGGTTTCGCCGAGACGTTTGAAAAAAGCCAGGTTCAGATATGGCGTCGAGCCGTGCTGGCTGTAGGTATTGTTGTAGCAGCGGGCAAAGAACCGCCAGTGTTCATCGTCAATGTCGCGTCCGACCAGTCGGCGCATTTGCACACCGGCATCCGCGATCTTGCGTCGCTCCTGACGGATTTTCTTGCGCTTGGCGGAGGAAAGGTCGCCAAGAAAGGCTTCGAACGAGTCGTATCCGGCGTTGTGCCAGTGGAACTGCACTCCGTGGCGCAGCATCATGCCTGCAGAATGAAGTGTGTGTGCTTCCATCTCCCTCGGGAAAAGGACATGGAGCGAGGAGGCCTGTTCCGCAAGCTTGAGAGCGGTGCGGGCTAGGAGTTGCCGGTCTGCATCGCTAATTGCAAGCAGCCTTGATCCGGTGATGGGTGAAAACGGGATGGCGGACAGGAGTTTGGGGTAATAATCAATGCCGGCGCGATGGTAGGCGTCCGCCCATGCCCAGTCGAAGACGTACTCGCCATAGGAGTGGTTTTTGAGGTACAGCGGCATCGCGGCAGCCAACCTTTCGTCACGCCACACGGTGATGTATTGAGGAAGCCAGCCCGTTTGTTCCGATGCGCAACCGGTCTCGTGCAGGGCGCCGAGGAACTCGTGGCGCAGGAAAGGATGATCTTCGCCGGATGCGCGAACGAGCGCGTTCCATTCGCCGGAATCCACGTCGGACATGGATTGCAGAATGCGGGTTTCCTGTTTTGCGGGCATGGGGC
This sequence comes from uncultured beta proteobacterium, assembly GCA_903928055.1. GTDB lineage: Bacteria > Pseudomonadota > Gammaproteobacteria > Burkholderiales > SG8-39 > CAIYPG01. Next base: position 16,262 of record CAIYPG010000022.1, read on the forward strand.
GAATTATAGGAGCAGCATCCAGGGGCGGTATGACCTTGTACCTGGGGTGAATGGTAAAATCATACGATGTCCGCACCGAACCTCCCCGCACAACAAGGCACGATCAAGGTCGCCATCGCGCAACTCAACTGCACGCTTGGCGATCTCGATGGCAATGCCGCCAGGATTCTGGGTGCCTGCCGGCGTGCCCGCGATGCCGGCGCTGCGATCGTGCTGACGCCTGAATTGTCGCTCTGCGGATATCCTCCGGAAGACCTGCTTTTGCGTGACGGCTTTTTCCGAGACTGCGATGAGGCACTGGGACGACTTGCACTGGAGGTGCGCGGCGTTACTGCCATTGTCGGACACCCGGCGAGAGCGGATGGCCGGCATTACAACGCGGCATCGGTGCTTCAGGATGGGCAGATTACCGCCACTTACCACAAGCAGGCGCTCCCGAACGATACGGTATTCGATGAGAAGCGTTATTTCGAATCGGGCGACAAGCCGTGCGTGTTCGAAGTCGATGGCGTCCGGTTCGGTATCAACATTTGTGAAGACACTTGGACGCCCCAGGGCCCCTCAGCCGCGAAGGCTGCTGGTGCGCAAGTACTGCTGGTGCTGAATGCCTCGCCGTACCATGTCAGGAAGCAGGCAACCCGCCATGACGTGATGCGGGAACGCGTGGCCGAAACCGGCATTCCGCTCATTTATGCCAACATGGTCGGCGGGCAGGATGAACTGGTCTTTGACGGTGCTTCGTTCGCACTGGATGGCAGCGGCAGGGTTGTGTGCCAGATGAGCCTTTTTGAAGAGGGACTCGACTGCGTTACCGTTATCGGCGGGGTTCCGCAGATGGCAGGCGTTGTCCAGGAACAGACGGTCGAGGCGGAAATCTACCGCGCACTGTGCCTAGGTGTGCGTGACTACATTGGCAAGAATGGCTTTCCCGGCGCGCTCCTGGGGCTTTCCGGCGGTGTTGATTCAGCGCTGACCCTGGTCATTGCGTGCGATGCGCTGGGGCCCGAAAAGGTGCGCGCGGTCATGATGCCGACGCAATACACCGCCGACATCAGCGTTGAGGACTCGCGTGAACTGGTGCGCAATCTTGGTGTGCGCTATGACGAGATTCCGATCAAGCAGGTGTTCGACGCATTTCTCGGGGCGCTGTCGAAGGAGTTTTCAGGCCTTCCAGTGGATGCAACCGAGGAGAACCTGCAGGCAAGGATACGCGGCACCATCATGATGGCGTTGTCGAACAAGTATGGTTCGATTGTGCTTACCACGGGCAATAAATCTGAAATGGCTGTGGGTTACGCTACGCTTTATGGCGACATGGCCGGCGGTTTTGCCGTGATCAAGGACATCGTCAAGGGGATGGTTTACCGGTTGTGTCACTATCGAAACAGCATTGGCGGTACGGCGGTTCCGCTAATTCCAGAGCGCATCCTGACACGCGCCCCCTCCGCGGAGCTGCGGCCGGACCAGACCGATCAGGACAGCCTTCCTCCGTATGACGCGCTGGATGCGATCGTCGAGGCCTATATGGAAAACGATGCCAGCCCGACGGACATCATCGCCGGAGGCTATCGCGCAGAAGACGTGAAGCGCGTGGTCGAACTGATACACCGCAATGAATACAAGCGCCGGCAGGCACCCATTGGCATTCGGATCACACACCGCGGCTTTGGCAAGGACTGGCGCTATCCGATTACTTCAAGGTATCGCGAAAGATACCGGTAACTGAATCCTGTTCCGCTGGTTTATACTTGCCAGACCGCTTAGGAGAGGCAACATGAAAAAAATTGAAGCCATTGTCAAACCTTTCAAGCTCGACGAGGTGCGTGAAGCGCTTGCGGAAGTCGGCGTAACCGGCCTGACTGTTACTGAAGTCAAGGGTTTCGGTCGTCAGAAGGGGCATACCGAGCTGTATCGCGGAGCAGAATATGTCGTCGATTTTCTGCCGAAAGTGAAGATCGAGGTCGTTGTGACGGAGAAGATGGTCGAAGGGGCCATCGAGGCGATCGTCAAATCGGCGCGCACCGGTAAAATTGGCGACGGCAAGATATTCGTGACTTCTGTCGAGCAGGTGTTGCGCATCCGCACCGGCGAGACTGATGAGGCCGCGATCTGAATCTCTCCTGAGGTCAGGCGTTCAGCAGTATCAGCAAAGCCCCGCTTCCACCCAGATTCACCGGCGCTTGGCAATAAGCCAAGATTTCATCGCGCCGGGACAGCCACAGGTGCAGTTTTCCCTTGAGGACCGGCTCGCGATTCGGCGAGCGCAGGCCCTTGCCATGGACGATACGCACGCAGCGCAGGCGCCTGCGACGGCATTCCAGGAAGAAATCGGCGATGAGCAGGCGCGCCTGATCCCGATTCAGTCCATGCAGGTCGAGCGCGTCTTGAACAACCCAGTGGCCGCGTCTGAGCTTTTTGAGCACATCACGGGGAATGCCGTTGCGCAGGTAGACGAGTTCTTCCCCTGTCTCCATGGATTGTTCCGGAGACACCGGACCGAAGATGCTCTCGGCGAGGGCTTGGTGAGTGTCCAAGAGTGATTGCACGGGCAACGGCGGAACCTCCGTGCGGTGCACGACCTTTCCCTGATCGCGGAGTGGCGTCGCACCGGCTGCTGCCTGCCGAAACAGCTGCAGATCATCATCGGTAACCGGCTTTAGCGGCGTCCTGCCGTCCGAACCGACGCGCCGATTCCGCCCGGAGGCCATGCTTTCGTCCGTTCGGTATCTGACTGTCGTGCTATTTCAAATTGTCCAAGTACTTCTCCGCGTCGAGGGCGGCCATGCATCCTGAACCTGCGCTGGTGACTGCCTGACGGTAGACGTGATCCTGAACGTCGCCGGCGGCGAAAATCCCCGGAATGCTGGTCGCCGTGGCGTTACCCTCGCGGCTCCCGCTGGTAATGATGTAGCCGCCCGCCATGTCCAGCTGCCCTTCGAAAATTGCTGTATTCGGGGTGTGTCCGATGGCAATGAACAGCCCCTGCAGGTCAATTTTCTCTTTTGCGTCAGAGTCAGTGCCCTTGATCCTTATCCCGGTTACGCCACGCTCGTCTCCCAATACTTCATCCAAAGCGTGGTTCCAGCGAATCGTCACGTTGGCTTTTTCGAAGAGTTTTTGCTGCATGATTTTTTCGCTGCGCAACTTGTCGCGACGGTGAACCAGTGTGACGTGTTTGGCAATGTTCGACAGATACAGGGCTTCTTCCACGGCGGTGTTGCCGCCGCCAATGACTGCGACATCCTGTCCCCTGTAGAAGAAACCGTCGCAGGTAGCGCAGGCCGATACACCCTTGCCCATGAATTTTTCTTCCGACTCCAGCCCCAGGTAGCGCGCCGAAGCGCCGGTGGCGATGATCAGTGCATCGCAGGTGTATTCGCCTGCATCACCCTCGAGTCGGATCGGTTTTTCTTTGAGGTGTGCGGTGTGGATCTGGTCATAAACGATTTCGGTCTCGAAGCGTTCTGCGTGTTTCTGAAAACGCTCCATCAACTCGGGCCCCTGAACACCGGCAGCGTCCGCTGGCCAGTTATCAACCTCGGTGGTTGTAGTGAGCTGGCCGCCTGGCGCCAGACCGGTGAGGAGCAAGGGCTTGAGGTTGGCACGGGCGGCATAAACCGCAGCCGTGTAGCCGGCGGGGCCGGAACCGAGAATCAGAAGGCGGGAATGTTTTTGAGTTTTGGGCATGATGTTGTTATCAGGATGAAAGTGGAAAAATCAAGATGGAGGCCGATGGCGGACGACAGATGCCCCATTATAGCTTCTCCAACATGCCGATCTCCTTGTCTTTACCTTGCGTTTAACCGGTAAGCGCTTGTTTTTTAAACGCTCTACGCGTACGATGATCGAGCTGTCATACCTCCATTGCCACGATAACGGGAAGCCCAGAAGTGATGCCCTTTTACCGGGTAGTGGTACGTGCTCTCATCTTTTGCCTGATGTTGGGAGTCGATGCGGTCATGGCTCAGCAGGCAGGATCGCCCGCGGAGAGCTCACAAGGGCAGCAGGACCCTCGTTTTGAAATCCGTCGTTTTGTTGTCGAAGGCGCGACGCTGATTTCTGCCACGGATATCGACTTGGCCACCGCGGCCTTCGTAGGGGGCAACAAGGATTTTTCGGATGTCCAGCGCGCGCTGGAATCAATCGAGCGGCTATATGCTGGCAAGGGATTCAGTGCCGTCCAGGTCATCCTTCCCGAGCAGGAGCTTGATCGTGGTGAAGTCCACTTCAAGGTTGTTGAGGCCAGGGTCGGCAAGGTTCTTGTTGAGGGAAACAAGTTCTTTGATGAGGCGAATATCCGGGCAAGCCTGCCCTCCCTTTCGCCGGGTGAGGCGCCGAATGTCAATCGCATTGCACAGAGCCTGAGGGTCGCGAACGAGAATCCCGCCAAGCAATCGACAGCGCTATTGCGGGGCGGAGCGGAAGAAGGCACGGTGGATGCGGTGATTCGGGTCTCGGACGAGAAGCCGGTCAAGTACAGCATCACGATGGACAATACAGGGACCCCGGAAACAGGGCCGTTCCGAGTTGGGTTTGGGTTCCAGCACGCCAATTTGTGGAATCGTGACCACGCCATCTCATTGCAATACGTGATGTCCCCCAGTGTCCGGGAGCATCCCCACACTATGAGTGCGGTGCCGAATTCAGCGGTATTCATCGTTGGTGGTGCCTACCGTATTCCCCTTTATGAACGCGGTCCGATATTCAGCCTGGCGACACCATCAATACCCAGCGCGACAGTTTTGCGCAGATCAAATTCGGGGACGGTGCGCAGGTTACGCTCAAGCCCAATACCAGCATCAAGCTGGAGAATTTCAATTTCAATCAGGCCGAGCCACAGAAGGACAGCTTCATCTACAACCTCGTCAAGGGCGGGCTGCGGGCCGTAAGCGGATTGATCGGCAAGCGGGGTGATGCCGATGCTTACCAGTTGGGGACGGCAACCGCCACGATCGGCATCCGCGGAACGACTTTCGGCGCCGATGATTGCACCGGTCCGGCCTCCGGGCAGGGGAGTTGTGCAGGGCTCGAACCCGCAGTCTATGTTTCCGTCTCGGACGGAGAGATCATTGCGGCCAACCGTGGTGGTACGGCCAATTATCTGGCCGGACAGTTCGGCCTGATCGACAGTGCCGAACGCCGTCCGCGCTTCCTGTCCACTGACCCCGGCCTGCAGTTCACCCCTCCGGCTTCCTTTGTCCAGAGCCTGACAGGTGGCTCGGCGGTCAATGCCGGGCGTTCGCTGGAGTGCGTGGTCAGGCGCTGAACTGTGCCGGGTCCTTGCCTAAATCCCCGCCACGGCGGGGATTTTTGTTTTTGCTGCAGCCTAGCCTTCTCGGCCGGTCGCCACTAAAATCATGGTTTGGCGGCCTCCTGGCTGCTTTCTTGAGCATACGGTCATTGATTTGAAGGACAACCAGGCGCCACTCCCCGGAAAAGTGGCTGCGTTGCTGCGGGAATCCAAGTGGTTCTCGCTGATCGCAGCCGCCGCCTACCTTGTGCTGGTATTGCTGACCTTCAACAAGTCTGACCCGGGTTGGTCCCACGCCAGCGCCGTGCCCGAAATCCACAATGCCGGTGGACGGGCCGGGGCCTGGATATCGGACCTCCTCCTGTATTTGTTTGGCGTTTCGGCCTACGCCTGGGTCTTTCTCCTCGTCTATGCGGTGGTGTGGGGCTATCGCCGCCTAGATGGCAGTTCCATCAGCGACAGGCGGCCCTTTTTCGTTGCGTTTGCCGGCTTCATCGTATTTCTGCTGGCCTCAAGCAGCATCGAGGCGCTGCGCCTGTACTCCCTCAAGGCGGCCCTGCCGCTTGCCCCCGGCGGCATGCTGGGCTCGGTGATCGGGCACGCCTTTGCCGCAGGGTTCGGATTTACCGGCGCCACGCTGATCCTGCTGACCCTGTGGGCGATTGGTGCGAGCCTGTTCACTGGCGTGTCGTGGCTGACCGTCGCAGAGAAGGCCGGTGCGGGGCTCGAATGGCTGTATGGTTTTGCCGGACTGAAGTGGCAGGCTTGGCAGGACCGCAAGGCCGGCGAGATCGCCACGGTCGAGCGCGAGGCCATCGTCGAGGCCAAGCGCGAACTGGTGATTGAGCACGAGCCGATACGCATCCAGCCGCCGGTTGTCGAGATTCCCAAGTCGCCGCGTGTGCAGAAGGAGAAGCAGGAGCCGCTGTTCCGCGATCTTCCCGATACGCCGCTGCCGCCGCTCAAGCTGCTGGATGAAGCGACGAACAGCGGCGAGACGCTGTCTGCTGAGACGCTGGAATACACCTCGCGCCTCATCGAGCGGAAGCTTGCCGATTTCGGCGTCCAGGTGAAGGTGCTTGCGGCCTATCCGGGCCCGGTGATCACGCGTTACGAAATCGAGCCCGCGGTGGGCGTCAAGGGCAGCCAGATCGTCAATCTGGTGAAGGACCTGGCGCGTGCGCTGTCGGTGATCAGCATTCGTGTGGTCGAAACCATTCCTGGCAAATCGTGCATGGGACTGGAAATACCCAACCCGCACCGCCAGATCGTGCGCCTGTCGGAGATTCTTGGTTCGCAGGCATACCACGAACAGAGTTCGCCGCTGACCCTGGTGCTGGGCAAGGACATCGCCGGCAATCCGGTGGTGGCGGATCTCGCCAAGATGCCGCACCTGCTGGTGGCCGGCACGACCGGCTCCGGAAAGTCGGTGGCGATCAACGCCATGATCCTGTCGCTGCTCTACAAGTCCGAGCCACGCGATGTGCGTCTCATCATGGTCGATCCCAAGATGCTGGAGTTGTCGGTGTACCAGGGCATACCGCACCTGCTGGCACCGGTGGTGATTGACATGAAGCAGGCCTCCAACGCGCTGATGTGGTGTGTCGCCGAAATGGAGCGCCGCTACAAGTTGATGTCGTGGGTGGGCGTGCGCAACCTGTCCGGCTACAACCACAAGGTGGCCGAGGCCGAAAAGTCCGGGACGCCGCTGCAGGATCCCGCGACCCTGGAAGACGAAGAACCGCTGTCTCTCGAGAAATTGCCGCATATCGTCGTGCTCATCGACGAACTCGCCGACCTGATGATGGTTACTGGCAAGAAAGTGGAAGAGTTGATTGCGCGGCTGGCGCAGAAGGCGCGCGCCGCAGGCATACACCTGATTCTTGCAACGCAACGACCCTCTGTGGACGTCATCACCGGCCTCATCAAAGCCAACATTCCCACGCGCATCGCCTTCCAGGTATCGAGCAAGGTCGATTCGCGCACCATCCTCGACCAGGGCGGCGCAGAGGCGCTGCTGGGGCAGGGCGACATGCTTTACCTGCCGCCCGGTTCGGGGCTGCCGCAGCGTGTGCATGGCGCCTATGTTGCCGACGATGAAGTGCACAAGGTCGTCGATTACCTCAAGTCGCAGGGTGAGCCTGAATATGTTGAAGGCGTGCTCGAAGGCCCGTCTGAGGCCGCAGGCGGCTCATTTGACGGCGGACTTGCCGGTGAACAGGGCAGCGAGAATGATCCGCTGTACGACCAGGCGGTGGAAATCGTGCTGAAGACGCGTCGTCCTTCCATATCGCTGGTGCAACGTCATCTGCGCATCGGCTACAACCGTGCAGCACGCCTCATCGAGCAGATGGAGCAGGCGGGCATGGTTTCCTCCATGCAGTCCAATGGCAATCGCGAAGTGCTGGTTCCTGCGAAGGCGGAATGATCATGTCCTGTTTCTTCAAGCGAGTTGCCGCATGGCTGCCGCTTCTGGTCGTGTTCGCGGCCGTTGGGCCTGCGGGTGCCGCGAGCCCGGAGCGCTTCGCAGAGTTCCTGCGCTCCACCCAGTCGGCCAAGGCCGAATTTGAACAAAAGATCTTCGACGGCAACAAGAAACTGGTCCAGGAGTCGCGCGGCACCTTTCTGTTTCAGCGTCCGGGCAAGTTTCGCTGGACCTACGTCAAGCCTTACGCCCAGCTGATCGTGGGCGATGGCACCCGGGTCTGGGTTTTCGACGAGGACCTCAACCAGGTGACGGTGCGCAAGCTGGACCAGGCACTGGGCTCCACGCCGGCGGCGCTTCTGGCCGGCAACAACGAGGTGGTGAAGGCCTTCAAGCTCACCGATCGCGGCGTGCGCGACGGCCTCGAGTGGCTGGAAGCCGCACCGCGTGATACCGAGTCCAATTTCGACAGTGTGCGCATGGGCTTCGGCTTTTCCGGGCTGGAGGTGATGGAGCTGCATGACAACTTCGGCCAGACCACGGTGTTGCGGTTCACCACGTTCCAGCGCAACCCGGCGCTTGATGCCGGGAGCTTTCGCTTCACGCCGCCCAAGGGTGCGGACGTGATCGGCGATGAGAAACCGGCGGCAGCAAGAAGTGATGTGACAAGAAGCGACGCCGCAAAGGGTGGTGGTGCCAAATGACGCACCGCCCTTTTCTTTGGTGCTGAACGGTCTGACGCCGCGATCCCATGAGTGACCTGTTCGGAACTACTGAGCCGGTTGCCCCGCTCGCGGAGGCACTCAGACCCCAATCACTTGATGATGTGGTGGGGCAGTCCCACCTGCTCGGCCCGGGCAAACCGCTGCGGCTTGCATTCCAGTCCGGCAAGCCGCATTCGATGATCCTGTGGGGCCCGCCGGGTGTGGGCAAGACCACGCTGGCGCGGCTCATGGCGCATTCCTTTGATGCCGAGTTCATTGCACTGTCGGCGGTGCTGTCTGGCGTCAAGGACATCAAGGAAGCTGTGGAGCGCGCCAAATCCGTCCTTGCGAATTCCGGGCGTCGCACCATCCTGTTCGTGGATGAAGTGCATCGTTTCAACAAGGGACAGCAGGATGCCTTCCTGCCCTTCGTCGAGCAGGGACTGCTTACCTTCATCGGTGCCACCACCGAGAATCCGTCCTTCGAGGTCAATGGCGCGTTGTTGTCGCGTGCATCGGTCTATGTGCTCACCAGTCTGTCAGAAGGGGAACTGGGGAACCTGTTCGATCGTGCCGTCACCAAAGCGATGGGTACGCTCACCTTCGATCCCGCAGCGCGGGAGCGTCTCGTGGGTCTCGCCGATGGTGACGCCCGGCGCCTGCTGAATCTGCTGGAGATTCTGCAGACCGCGGCGCAGGGGGCAGGCATTTCGGCAGTGAGCGGTGATTTCGTGCAGGACGCCGTGGCGCGCAACCTGAGGCGCTTCGACAAGGGCGGCGATGCCTTCTACGACCAGATATCCGCGCTGCACAAGGCGGTGCGTGGCTCGGATCCGGATGCGTCACTCTACTGGCTGGTGCGCATGCTTGATGGTGGCGCCGATCCGCTCTATATGGGCCGGCGCATCGTGCGCATGGCCTCGGAAGATATCGGACTGGCTGATCCGCGGGCGCTGCGCATGGCGCTGGATGCCTGCGAAACCTATGAGCGACTGGGCAGTCCGGAAGGTGAACTGGCGCTGGCCGAAGCAGTGTTGTATCTGGCCTGTGCGGCAAAATCGAACGCCGCCTACGTCGCGTATAATTCCGCACGCAAATTCGTCTCTGAAGACGGATCGCGGCCGGTTCCGCTGCATCTGCGCAATGCACCCACCCGGTTGATGAAGGATCTGGGCATGAGCAAGGATTACCGCTACGCGCATGACGAGCCCGATGCCTATGCGGCCGGCGAGAATTATTTTCCCGAAGGCATGGCCAGCGTGAACTGGTACCACCCCACGGATCGCGGGCTGGAAGCAAAGATCGCCGAGAAGCTTGCCTGGCTGCGCGGCCAGGATGAAAAGAAGCGCGGCAGATAGCAAGAAACCCTGAGTAAAATGATAATAATCCCATTGTAAATTTGCTTAAATACGTTTTTTTAAACTGTAATTGATAATAATCGGAAATCATGCTCGATCTGCAATTGCTCAGGTCTGATATCGACGCGGTGGCGAGTCGCCTCGCGGCGCGCGGTTACGTGCTGGACACCGCTGCGTTCAACGTGCTCGAGCAGGAGCGCCGCACGGTGCAGACGCGCACCCAGGACCTTCAATCTGCCCGCAACCAGTTCTCCAAACGCATAGGTCAGGCCAAGGCGAATGGCGAGGACATTGCGCCGCTGATGGCGGAGTCGGGCCAGGCCAATGCCGAACTCGCCGGGCTTGAGAAGCGGCTGGGCGAAATCCAGGCCGAACTGCAGCAACTGCTGCTGGTCGTTCCGAACCTGCCGCACGAGAGCGTGCCGGCCGGCAAGTCCGCGGATGACAACCGGGAAGTGCGCCGCGTTGGCGCACCGCGCCCATTCGATTTCACGGCGAAGGACCACACCGACATCGGCACCGCGCTAGGGCTGCTTGATTTTGAGACGGCAGGAAAAATTTCGGGTGCGCGCTTCACACTGATGAAGGGCCCGCTGGCCCGGATGCATCGGGCGCTTGCCCAGTTCATGCTCGATGTGCATACGGAAGAGCATGGCTATACCGAAGTCTACGTGCCCTATCTCGTCAATGCGGCCAGCATGCGCGGTACCGGGCAGTTGCCGAAGTTTGAGGAAGACCTGTTTAAAATTCCTCGGCAGTCTTTTGACGACGAGGCGGTATACGCTGAGATAGCTCAGGGCGATAAAGTGGCCACTTCTGTGCAAGCCAAATTTTTGGATACAAGCCTTTATCTGATTCCGACAGCTGAGGTTCCAGTTACCAACATGGTTCGCGACCAAATCGTCGCCCTCGAAAAACTGCCGCTGAAATTCGTCTGCCATTCGCCGTGCTTTCGAAGTGAGGCGGGCTCCTATGGCAAGGACACGCGCGGCATGATCCGTCAGCACCAGTTCGACAAGGTGGAACTGGTGCAGATTGCGCATCCGTCACGCTCGTATGAATTGCTCGAAGAACTGACCGGCCATGCCGAGTCGATTCTCAAGCGGCTTGAACTGCCGTTCCGGACCATGGCGCTGTGCACCGGCGACATGGGTTTTTCCGCGGCCAAGACCTATGACCTCGAGGTCTGGCTGCCGGGGCAGAGCGCCTATCGCGAAATATCATCCTGCTCGAACTTCGAGGCCTTCCAGGCGCGGCGCATGCAGGCGCGCTTCCGCAATGAAAAGGGCAAGCCGGAATTGGCGCACACGTTGAACGGCTCGGGTCTGGCCGTTGGACGAACACTGGTCGCCATCCTGGAGAATTACCAGCGCGCCGATGGAGGGGTGGATGTGCCCGCGGCATTGAAGCCCTACATGGGCGGGCTGGACGTCATTCGCCAGGCAACCTGAACGTATCCCGTTCAACGCAGTGTTAAAATAGCGGTCGTCGGAGAGGTGACCGAGTGGTTGAAGGTACCGGTCTCGAAAACCGGCATGGCAGCAATGCCATCGTGGGTTCGAATCCCACCCTCTCCGCCAGTCAAGTACTTTAAGTGGTTGTTTTAGCTTAAAGCCTCTTGGCTGACTTGGCAGCTACCCATACTGCTACCCATATTCCG
>CAIYPG010000023.1 GCA_903928055.1 uncultured beta proteobacterium
AGCTGGCGCGTGACCTTGAAAAGGCTGGTGTGCCGATCATCGGCACCTCGCCCGACATGATCGATGCTGCCGAGGACCGCGAGCGCTTCCAGAAACTGCTGCACAAGCTGAAGCTGAGGCAGCCGCCGAACCGCACCGCGCGCAATGAAGCCGACGCGCTCCGGCTGGCGCTGGAAATCGGCTATCCGCTGGTGGTGCGCCCGAGCTACGTGCTGGGTGGCCGCGCCATGGAAATCGTCCATGAGCAGCGCGACCTCGAGCGCTACATGCGCGAGGCAGTCAAGGTATCAAACGATTCGCCGGTGCTGCTCGACCGCTTCCTGAACGATGCCATCGAAGTGGACGTGGATGCGATCTCCGATGGCAAGCAGGTGCTGGTCGCAGGCATCATGGAACATATCGAACAGGCCGGCGTGCATTCGGGCGATTCGGCCTGCTCGCTGCCGTCGTTCTCGCTGTCCGCGCACCTGGAGCGCGAACTGAAACGCCAGACCATCGCGCTGGCCAAGGGACTGAAAGTGGTGGGGCTGATGAACATCCAGTTCGCGATCCAGCGGGACACCGTGTACGTGCTGGAAGTGAATCCGCGCGCTTCGCGCACCGTGCCCTTCGTGTCCAAGGCCACCGGCCTGCAGTGGGCCAAGATCGCGGCGCGCTGCATGTCCGGACAGTCCATCGCTAGGCAGAGCAAAAAGGGCCGCGAGATCCGCGAGATCATTCCGCCGTATTTCTCGGTCAAGGAAGCGGTGTTCCCGTTCATCAAGTTTCCCGGCGTGGACACCATCCTCGGGCCGGAGATGAAGTCCACCGGCGAAGTCATGGGTGTGGGGTATACGTTTGGTGAGGCGTTCGTGAAGTCACAACTGGCCGCCGGCGTGAAGCTGCCGCGCGCCGGCAAGGCCTTCATCAGCGTGCGCGACGGTGACAAGGTGGCCGCGGTGGAAATCGCACGCGATCTTCTGGAGTTCGGCTTCACGCTGATTGCCACGCGCGGCACGGCCGCGGTGATGGCGGCACACGGTGTCCCGGTGACCCTTGTCAACAAGGTGGCCGAAGGACGTCCGCACGTGGTGGACATGATCAAGAACGGCGAGATCAGCCTGATCGTGAATACCGTCGAGGAGACGCGCACGGCGGTGTCCGACTCGCGCTCCATCCGCACTTCGGCGCTCGCGCACCGCGTGACCTACTACACCACCATTGCCGGTGCCCGGGCGGCCTGCGCCGGCCTGCGCCACGTGGCGGCGCCAGTGCCCTTTGACCTGCAGGGCCTGCATGCGACACTGGGCCTGGGTGAAGACGAGCGTGCGGCGGCTGTGAAGGGCACGACAGGCAACTGAACGAAGCACCGGAGACGGGGTCAGGTGCGCGGTTTATGTGGTAACGTAACTGCGCTGATTGCCTGGTCCGGACGCGCGCACCGCACCCGACGTCCTGGCGGCCCTGAAGACTCCGCACCCCTGATTTCCTGAACGCCTGAGCAACAGACGATTCGATCAATTCAAGTTTCTGCCTGACTGGATATTCGAGATGGCCAAGATACCCCTTACCGTCGTTGGCGCCGAACTGTTGCGCGCCGAGCTGCATCGGTTGAAGACCGTGGAGCGCCACAATGCGATTGCCGCGATCGCCGAGGCGCGCTCGCACGGCGACCTGTCCGAGAATGCCGAATACGACGCGGCGAAGGAAAAGCAGAGTTTCATCGAGGGGCGCATCGCCGAGGTTGAATCCAAGCTCTCAAATGCGCAGATCATCGACCCCAAGCTGCTCGATGCCGAGGGGCGCTGTGTGTTTGGCGCGACCGTGGATCTCGAGGACTCCACGAGCGGCGACGCGGTGACCTACCAGATCGTTGGTGACGACGAGGCCGACATCAAGAAGGGCAAGATTTCCATCGGTTCGCCGATTGCGCGCGCGCTGATCAGCAAGTACGCCGACGATGAGGTTGAAGTACAGACGCCCGGCGGCCTGCGCAAGTACCTGATACTGGACGTGCGTTACGAGTAGTCTGGTAACGGCAGGAACAAAAAACGCGCCCTGGTTCCGGGCGCGTTTTTTATTGGAACACCGGGCTGTCAGAAGCGGTGGCTGTACTGCACGCTCAGGATGTCCACCGAGGCATCGTACTTGCCGTTGACCAGGGCGTAGGCAGCAGTGCTGTTGCTGCTGACACCGCCGGCATTGTTGTTGATCGACGGGTCGCGCACCAGGATGTGGGTGTAGCCGAAGTCCACAGCGCCGGCGTTCGATACCTGGTACTTGGCGCCAATCGACAGCCAGGTGCGGTTGCCGTCGGGCAGGCGCACGCCGCGGTCGGTGTCATTCGTCGGGGTCTGGTCGTAGGCAATGCCGCCCTTCAGCATCCAGGCTTCGTTCAGCTTGTAATTGGCGCCGACGCCGACGCGCCAGGTATTGCGCCAGTTGTAGGGCGTGTTCTGCAGGGTCGCGCCGCTGGCGGGGATGTTGTTGGTGCGCACTGCTTCGAACTTCTGCAGCACGCTCCAGCCGGTCCAGGTCGCATCGGCGAGGATCTGCCAGCGATCATCCAGTCTGTGGCTCAGCGCGAAGGACAGGTTGTCCGGCATGGTGACGTCGAGCTTGATGTTGCCGTCGGGCGCCGCGGCCGCGAGCAATGCCGGCCGGTTGTCGAACTGCACCGTGCCTTCGATGGTGTACTTGATGCGCGAACGGTAGGACACTCCGATGCGTGTTTGCGGGCTGGGCGTGAACATCAGACCGGCATTCCATCCCCAGGCGCCGTCGTTCCCTTTCAGGGTGGTCAGGCCTTCGGCCTGGCCGGCCGCGGCAATCGCTGCCGCCGGACCCGCACCGGCCACGGCAAATACCGCAGCAGC
>CAIYPG010000024.1 GCA_903928055.1 uncultured beta proteobacterium
AGAAAAGCCCCTCTCCCCCGGGGAGAGGGGTTGGGGTGAGGGAAAGTTGTGGATGAACGCTAATACTTCAAAGGTATCAAAACTTGCCGATTATTGTATTGGATGAACGGCCGCCATGGCGCTAAAGTGGCGCCTCACCGTTACGGAGTCATTGCAATGGCCACGAAGAAAACCGCCGACAAGAAAGCCACGAACTGGCGTTCCAAACTGATCACCGCCGGCGTGTCCCGCGCGCCGAACCGCGCCATGCTGCGCGCCGTGGGCTTTGGTGACCGCGATTTCCAGAAGCCCATCGTCGGCGTGGCCAATGGCTACTCGAACATGAATCCCTGCAATGCCGGCATCCAGGTGCTGACCGACCGCGCCATGGCGGCGCTGCGTGCAGCCGGCGCCATGCCGCAGGTGTTCGGCACGCCCACCGTGACCGATGGCATCGGCATGGGCACCGAGGCGATGAAGTACTCGCTGGTGTCGCGCGAAGTCATCGCCGATGCCATCGAGACTTCGGTCAACGGCCAGGCCATGGACGGCGTGCTGGTGTGCGGCGGCTGCGACAAGAACATGCCCGCCGGCATGATGGCCATGGCGCGCATCAACGTGCCCGGCATCTACGTGTATGCCGGCACCATCAAGCCGGGCAACTGGAAGGGCCAGGACCTGACCATCGTGTCGGTGTTCGAGGCGGTGGGTTCCTTTGCCGCGGGCAAGATGAAGGAGGCCGATTTCGTCGGCATCGAGAAAAATGCCTGCCCGTCGGTGGGCGCCTGCGGCGGCATGTACACCGCCAACACGATGTCCTCGTCCTTCGAGGCGCTGGGCATGAGCCTGCTGGGTTCCTCGCAGATGGCCTCGCCGGACGCCGAGAAGGCCGATTCCGCCGCCGAGTCGGCGAAGGTGCTGGTGAACGCCATCCGCCTCGGGATCAAGCCGCGCGACATCATCACGCGCAAGTCCATCGAGAACGCCGTGGCATTGATCATGGCCACCGGCGGCTCGACGAATGCGGTGCTGCATTACCTGGCGATCGCCTCGGCGGCCGGCGTGAAATGGACGATCGATGATTTCGAGCGCGTACGCCGCAAGGTGCCGGTGCTGTGCGACCTGAAGCCCTCGGGCAAATACGTGGCAGTAGATTTCCATCGTGCCGGCGGCGTGCCGCAGGTGCTGAAGATGCTGCTGAAGGCGGGCCTGTTGCACGGCGATTGCCTGACGATCACCGGGCGTACCATGGCCCAGGAACTGAAGAACATTCCGGCCACGCCGCCCGCCGGCCAGGACGTCATCCGTCCGATGAAAAAGCCGATGTATGCCCAGGGCCACCTGGCGATCCTGCGCGGCAACCTTTCGCCCGAAGGCTGCGTGGCCAAGATCACCGGCCTGAAGCAGACTTTCATCACCGGACCGGCGCGCGTATTTGATTCCGAGCCGCAGTGCATGAAGGCCATCATGGCCAAGAAGATCAAGCCGGGCGACGTCGTGGTGATCCGCTACGAAGGCCCGAAAGGCGGCCCCGGAATGCAGGAAATGTTAGCGCCGACTTCTGCGCTGATCGGCCAGGGGCTTGGGGACTCGGTTGGCCTCATCACCGACGGCCGGTTCTCTGGCGGCACCTGGGGCATGGTGGTCGGGCATGTCGCGCCCGAGGCCTACGAGGGCGGCACGATCGCCCTGGTGAAGGAAGGCGACTCCATCACGATCGATGCCCGCAAGCAGCTCATCCGGCTCAACGTTTCGGCTGCGGAAATCGCGCGCCGCCGCAAGCAGTGGAAACAGCCCAAGCCGCGTTACACCCGCGGGCTCATGGCCAAGTACATGAAGCTGGTGTCGACCTCGAGCAAGGGCGCGATTACCGACGGGGGCTGAGCCTCCCCGCGGCCCCTGCCACGCTAGTAGCGGTAGGGGCTGTCCATGAAGGCCGCAGGCGGCGTGCGGCCGACCAGCGACTCGAGCATGATGAGTTCACTGTCCGTGTGGTTGATCACCGACGCGCTGGCGATCGCGTTGCGCCGTCCGTCGTTGTAGATGTAGCGCGGCGATTCGTGGTGCGTGGTGCTGTACGAATCGCGCATGGAGCCGTTGGCCGAGGCGATCTCCGCGCTGCCATAGCACAGGCAGAAATAGGTGCGCGCTCTTTCCGCCTCCATGTAGGCTCCGGTGCCGCGGATGCCGATGACGGCCGTGGGCGTTTCCAGCTTCACGGCATGGCCGGTCACGAACACGCTCAACAGCTTGCCGGTCACGAGGCGCACGGCATCCAGCACCAGGTCCTGACCGGTGAAGTTCGCGCGGCTGTTTTCACGCATCAGGAAGGCATCCTCGCCGATGGAAAACACCGCCAGTGCGCCCCGCCCCGTGGTGACGGCATCGCTGCCGCGGACCAGTTCACCCGCTTTTGCCGGCTTGCCGTTGACGCGCACGTCGCCCTGCACCAGATACAGCCCCGGGTTCCTGGCCATCTGGGTCTGGGCGCCGGCCTTGCGCAGCAGCGCGGCAACGCCGACTCCGCCGGCCAGCAGCTTGAGCAGCGTGCGGCGGCGTGAATCGGCATTGTCCATGTCGGGAGCGTTTTTCATGGGCGGGTCACCATCAGTCCAAAGCGTTGGTCGGGAGCATCGGTGCAGAGCGCGCATGCTACACCGGCGATTGCGGCCCGGGCTCACCTGACGGGTCAACGGCAGTGCATGCGAAGCGTTAATTGTCCTGCACCGCACGCGGTTTGCGCGGATATGAAAAACGCGTAGCATTGCGCCTTTCGCGTTTCCCACCCATTCTCACCCCCCTGACGGATATTCAAGGAGTACCCATGAAAGCACTGATTTCCATCGCTGCAGCCGGATTGCTGGCTGTTTCCGGCGCCGCATTTGCGCAGGATGCCGCCAAGCTTGCCCAGGACAAGTCCTGCCTTGCCTGCCACGCCATCGACAAACGGGTGGTCGGTCCGGCCTACAAGGAAGTGGCTGCGAAGTACCGCAACGACAAGACTGCTGAAGCCAAGCTGGTTCAGAAGGTCCTCAAGGGGGGATCGGGCGTATGGGGCCAGGTGCCGATGCCGCCGAACACCACGGTGAACGAAAAGGAAGCGACGATCCTCGTGAAGTGGGTGCTGTCGCAGAAGTAAGCAGCCTAACGTAAGCGGTAAGCGGCGTTCATCGAGGCGATTCGCGTACATGGCAAGCGTGTGAGGTTCTTCTCTACCGTGGAGCTGGTCAACGCACTGGAGCAGGAGAAGGCTCAGGGCAAGGCCGGTCAGATGGCCCACCG
>CAIYPG010000025.1 GCA_903928055.1 uncultured beta proteobacterium
CGCCGGTGTCGCTGATGTCCAAGCGCGGCTCGATGTTCCTGGTTCATCCGCAGGTGCCGGTGAAGACCATGGCCGAGTACTTTGCCTATGCCCAGGCCAACCCGGGGAAGATCAACGTCGGCACCTCCGGCCCGGGCGGGGTCGGGCACATGTCGCTCGAGTTGTTGCACCTGCTCACCAATTCCAAGGTGACGTTCGTCCATTACAAGGGCGGCGCGCCTTCCTATGCCGCCATCGTCAAGGGCGAAGTGGACGTGGTTTTTGGCGGTCCCACGGCCATGATGCAGCATGTGAAGTCCGGCAAGCTGCGCATCCTCGCGTTCAGCACGCTGGAGCGCACCAAGATACTGCCGGACGTGCCCGCCATATCCGAGACGGTGCCGGGTTACGAGTATGCGTTGTGGCTGGGCGTCACGGCGCCGGGAGCGACCCCGCCGGCGATTGTCAACAAGCTGAGCGCGGAATTGGCCAGGGTCGCGAAGGCACCGGATGTCGCAGGCAAGCTGGAGGCGGACAGTGCCACCATGGTGGGCAGTACGCCGGAGTTTTTTCGCAAGCACATGGCCGCGGAGACGGCGCGCCTGCGCAGAATCGTGCAGGAGACCGGCATCAAGCCGGGTGAATAAGCCGTATGGAAACGGGCACCCGTTCTGTGATTATCATCAACTTGAGATAATCATTGAGTTTCCATGAGATATAACGGATTTATTGTGCTCAACCAATAGTCGGAATACGGCGTCCGGCGGCCGTCCCGCCGGACGCCGCCAGACGCCTCCGCACGCTCAGGGCTTCGCGTACTTGCCCGTCAGCTGCTCCGAGTTGCCAGGCAATCCTTTCTGCACGCGTTCCAGACGCGTCTCCCGCGCCCAGGTGCGCTTCAGGTCGTCGCGGCAATTGAATTGGAGGCGTCCGAGTCCGTCGACTTCCAGTTCGATCTTGTCGCCGTCCTGGAAGCTCGAGAGGCCGCGATGGTTCGTGCCCATGGCGAGGATGTCACCAGGATTGAGGGTGTGTATGGCAGACACCCACGCGATGCACTTGGGGATGTTGTGTGCCATGTCGCTGGTGTTGTAGTTCTGCTTGAGTGCGCCGTTGACCCACAGCCTGATCTGCAGTTTGTGAGGATCCGGGATTTCATCGGCGGTCACGAGGTAGGGACCGATCGGCGCGAAGGTATCGCGCGACTTCATCTGGAAGAACGTGTTGTTGGATGGCGGCAGCCCGCGCGCGGATCCGTCGATGAAATTGATGTAGCCGAACACATGCTTCATGGCGTCTTCGGGCTTGACGTTCGTCGCCTTCCTGCCGATCACCAGCGCAATTTCAGCCTCGCCCTCGAAGCTCGTGGCGCCGACATCGGGGAACACCATGGTCTCGCCCGGCCCGATGATGGCACCTGGCGATTTGTGGAAGGCGTTGATGGGGGAGGGCTCGGACTTCGTGCCGTCCTCCATGTAGTTCACCGCCATGCAGTCGATGTTGGTGGGGCGCGGCAGGGGAGGACGGATTTTCACGCTCGAGACAGGCACGCCCTTGCCGGCGGCGACCGCCGCTTCGAGCTTCTTGCGATAGTCGCCAAAGCGCTCGATCAGTCCGTTGATGAGGTCATGCGGACCGAGATGGGGAATGTCGGCCACGACTGCGGACACATCGACCACGCTGTCGCCCTTGAGGACGCCGAGTTTGAAATCATCGAAAAAAAGAATCTTCATTGAATTCCTCCGGGATGTTCTGGTTATTTTGGTTTGACGGCGACGCGTTGCGGTGCCGGACGCAGCAGCGCTCGAATCATGCCACAGCCACCGGTGCGGGAAAATGGGGCATCCCGATGCGAACTGTTCCGCCATCGGGGCAGTTCGGAAATGCCGGATCGCAGTCGCGCTGCACGATGCCTGATCAGCCGCCGGCTTCGCTCAGGTCGAGATTCGCCTCGCGCACCAGTTTTTCGATGCGTGTGACGAAGCCTTCAAGCGTCTTCTGGAAATATTCCGGCGTGTTGCGCTCGATGATGGAGCCGTCGGACTCCAGGCGCTTTTGCACTTCCGCGTTGCCCAGCACTTCATTGATCTGCTTGTTCAGCGCGGCTACCACGGGCTTGGGCATGCCGGCCGGCCCGACCACACCAAAGAAAGA
Source organism: uncultured beta proteobacterium (assembly GCA_903928055.1). Classification (GTDB taxonomy): domain Bacteria; phylum Pseudomonadota; class Gammaproteobacteria; order Burkholderiales; family SG8-39; genus CAIYPG01. The sequence goes on from CAIYPG010000025.1 coordinate 2,134, forward strand.
AACGTACTCGAAGCCTGGTGCGAATTCGGACAGCGCAGGCACATCAGGCAGCGAAGCCAGGCGTTTCGGGCTGGTGGTCGCGAGCAGTTTCAGATTGCCCTTGAGCACATGCGGCACGGAGGAGACCGTCGTGCCGAAGGAAATGTCCACGCGTCCGGCCAGCAGGTCGATGTAGCCGGGGCCGATGCCCTTGTAGGGAATGTGCTGGATGTCGACCTTGAACTCGTGCTTCAGGTATTCGGAGGCGAGGTGGGCGCTGCCGCCGATGCCGGAGGAGGCGTAGTTCAGCTTGCCGGGGTTTTTCTTCGCCAGCGCAATCAGTTCGGGTACGGAATTGACCGGCAGGTTCTTCGTGGCCACCAGCATGAAGGGCTGGCTGGTGAATTGCGCGATCGGGTCGAGCACTTTCAGCAGGTTCTTCGGAACCTTGTGCACGACCGCGGCGCCGATATAGGTGCTGCCGGACACGACGTTCATGGTGTAGCCATCGCCGGGCGCCTTGGAGACTTCATCCAGGGCCATGGCGCTGCCGAGCAGCGAGACCTTGTTTTCCACGATGAAAGGGTGGTTCCAGTTCTCGCCCATGTACTTGAACACCAGTCGGCCGAGGATGTCGGTGCCGCCGCCAGCCGAGGCGCCGATGACGACGCGAACCGGCTTGCTCGGATAATTTCCGGGGAGGCCGACGGGCTTTTGCTGGGCCAGGGTGGGCAGGGCGCTGAAGGTTGCCAAGGCGGCGACTGCAGCCAGTGGGAGTTTGCGGATCTGCATGTAGTCCTCTTGAGTGTGAAGAGTGTGCTTGGGGCCGGGGCGATGATACCGGCAGTCGATGGCGTCTGTAATGAAATTGTCAGGTATGGCGCCGGCACAGGCACTTTCGCCAATTGCGACCGCATGAAAACGTTTCACATTCAGCGCCCTATGCATTGCGCTGCGACCTCGTCTGCTGTCCGGAGGATAATATCGACAGCCCTTTCGGATCATCCGGCGGGGTTTGCAACTGCAGGAGGAGTATATGAATCCCCGTGGCAATCGCCTGGCCTGTTCCCTGAGAAGCATCGATGGCTGCAGCGGCTCCTATTCGGCCTATCCCGGAGAGGCTCCGCGCACACTCAGATCGGTGGAGCCGGTGAAATGGGACAAGGAACCGCAAAAGGAAGTGCAGCAGGCGACGTTCAGCCTGATCGGTGACATGGGCATGACCGGAACGCTGCTGCTGCTGAACCAGTACCAGTGGCGCGCGCTGAAAGAGGCCCGGCTCGAGGAGCCGTTCTACGCTGCGGTGTTGTGGAGCGGCAATCCCATGAAAGTGGTCGAGGATGCGGCAATGATGGCCAAGCGCAAGCACGGTTAGCCGGGGGGATTTCCTCCGTTTCAAATCAGTCGCTTAGCCTTTGCTTGAAGTCGGTGCCGGCCGGTGCGCTGTAATTCGCCGGGGTTCGCGGGTATCATGGCCCACTTTCATTACCCCCAATTCAAAGGGGAATCATAAAAAATGGCAATAAACTCCAAGGGTTACAGTGCAGAGGACATCGAGATCCTCGAAGATCTGTCGCCCATCCTGCACCGGCCCGGGATGTATACCGACCCGGCCAACCCGAATCATGCACTGGTCGAAATCATCGATAACGCCTCGGACGAGGGTCTCGCCGGGTTCGCGAAAAACGTGTCCGTGGTGCTGTATGAGGACGGCTCGGCGTCAGTGGACGACGACGGTCGCGGCATTCCGGTCGACATCCATCCGAAAAAGAAGGTCCCAGCGGTGCAGGTGATTTTCACCACCCTGCATTCCGGCGGCAAATTCCGGAAAACGGACAAGGAGTCGGTGTATCGCATCGCCGGCGGCCTGCACGGCGTCGGGGTGTGCGTGCCCAATGCGCTGTCCACGCGGCTGGAAGTCCAGGTCAAACGCGATGGCGTGCTGCACCGGCTGGTGTTCGCAAACAATGGCGCGGTCAAGGAACCGCTGAAGAAGGTGGGAACGGTGGGGCCGCGCGAAACCGGCACTGCAATCCGCTTCTGGCCCGATGCGAAATACTTCGATTCGCCGAAGATCGTCACCGCGGACATTGCCGCGCTGCTGCGCGCCAAGGCGATGCTTCTGCCCGGCGTGCGCTTCACGATGGGTGTGGAGAAGGCCGGCAAGATCGAGACGCAGACCTGGCATTTCCCCGAAGGTGTCACCGGTTATTTCAGGGAGGCGATCCACGGACTCGCGCCGGTGGCGGACAGCTTCCTTGGGGAACGCTATATCTCCGCGCAATCCGAGTCGGACAGTTTCGCCGAAGGCGAGGGCGCGCTGTGGGCCATGGCCTGGACCTCCGAGGGCGAGGTTGTGTCCGAGTCCTACGTGAACATGATTCCGACGCGCCACGGCGGCACCCACGTGTCGGGCCTGCGTGAAGGCGCCTATGCGGCGATCCGCAACTTCATTGAGCACCACGAAATGGGGCAGCGCGGCCTGAAGCTGGTGCCCGAGGATGTGTGGTCGCGGGTGTCGTATGTGCTGTCGGTGAAGATGCTCGACCCGCAGTTCAAGGGACAGGTGAAGAACGAGCTGATTTCGCGCGATGCCGTGAAGCTCACCGCGCAGATGGTGCGCGATCCGTTCGAGTTGTGGCTGTCGCAGCACGTGGACATGGGCAAGAAGATCGCTGAGCTATGCATCCGCCAGGCGCTGGCGCGTACGCGTGCGGCGCAGAAGGTCGAGCGGCGCAAGTCGAGCGGCGTGGCCGTGCTGCCGGGCAAGCTGACCGATTGCGCTTCCGATGATCCGGAACGCAACGAACTGTTCATCGTCGAAGGCGACTCCGCCGGCGGTTAGGCGAAGCAGGCGCGTGACAAGGAATTCCAGGCCGTGCTGCCGCTGAAGGGCAAGCCCAAGAATACCTGGCAGGACCAGCCCGAGACGCTGTACGCGAACAAGGAGATCGAGGCGATTGCGCTGGCGATCGGCGTGGATCCGCACCGCAAGGCCGACACTGCCGATCTCTCGGGCCTGCGTTATCACAAGATCGTCATTCTCGCGGATGCCGATGTGGACGGCTCGCACATCCAGGTGCTGCTGCTGACGCTGTTCTTCAAGCATTTCCCGAAGCTGCTCGATGCCGGCCGCGTGTTCGTGGCGCAGCCGCCACTGTTCCGCATTGATGTGCCGGGGGCAGGCAAGGGCCGTCCGGCGCGGAAGCTCTACGCGCTGGACAAGGCCGAGCTGGAGGCCATGGAAGCGAAACTTGCCGACGAGGGCGCGCGCGAAGGCAGCTGGACGGTGAGCCGCTTCAAGGGCCTGGGCGAAATGAGTCCTGAACAGTTGTGGGAGACCACGCTTAATCCTGACACGCGGCGCATGCTGCCGGTGGCGGTGGAGGCCGATGGCATTGAAGTCCGCGATACCGATGCCGGCGTGTTCGAGATGATGATGGCCAAGGAAAACGCCTCGCAGCGCCGCGAGTGGATGGAAACCTACGGCAATCTCGTCGATGCGGATATCAGTTAAAGCGCGTCAATTATTATCAAATCAATGAATTGGCTTCTTAGCCAAGAGAATTTCCGAACAGATTGCTATCATGATTAAAAAGACTGATCCCAGCGGAGACCTGTTTGCAGGGCCGACTGCGAATGCGAATGCGAATGCGAATGCGACTGCGGTTGCCGAGGCGCCAAAGCCCGTCGCTCCGCCGCCGGTGACGGCTGCAGGCGGTGGTGATGGTGCGCCACCCTCGCGTTTCGCGCCCATGTCCGGCGAATACGGCGATGCGCTGCCGCTCGGTCGCTATGCCTCTACCCAATACCTGCAATACGCCATTGCCACGGTGAAGGATCGCGCGCTGCCGCGCGTGGCCGACGGCCAGAAACCGGTGCAGTCACGCATCCTCTACGCCATGTGGGAAATGGGCGGAAAGGCCGGAACGCCGCGCAAGAAGTCGGCGCGCGTGGTCGGCGACGTGCTTGGCAAGTTCCATCCGCATGGCGACGCATCGGTGTATGACGCGCTGGTGCGTATCGCCCAGGACTTCACGCTGCGCTATCCGCTGGTGGATGGCGAAGGCAATTTCGGATCGCGCGACGGCGATGAACCGGCGGCCATGCGCTATACGGAAGCGCGGCTGACGAAATTCGCCGATGTGCTGTTGTCGGAACTGGACAGCGGCACGGTGGATTTTGCGCCGAACTACGACGGCAGCATGGAAGAGCCGCAGGTTCTGCCGGCCCGGTTGCCGGTGGCGCTGCTGAACGGCGCCTCGGGCATTGCGGTGGGCATGGCGACGGAAATCCCCAGCCATAACCTCACCGAAGTGGCGAATGCCGCGATTGCGCTGATCCGTGACCCGGAACTGTCGATCGCCGGCATCATGAAGTACATCAAGGGTCCGGACTTTCCGGGCGGCGGACAGATCATCACGCCGCGCGCCGAGATGCGCGAGGCCTATACCAGCGGCCGTGGCCCGGTGCGCGTACGCGCACGCTGGACGATGGAACGCCTGGCACGCGGCCAGTGGCAGATGGTGGTGCACGAGCTGCCGCCGGGCACGTCGTCGAAGAAGGTGCTGGAGGAAATCGAGGCCATCACCAATCCCCAGCCCAAGGCAGGCAAGAAATCGCTGTCGGTGGAGCAGCAGCGCGAAAAGCAGTTGATGCTGTCCTTGCTCGACAAGGCGCGCGACGAATCCGACCGTACGCATCCAGTGCGGCTGGTGTTCGAGCCCAAGACCTCGAAGATCGACGAACAGGAGTTCATCAACCTGCTGCTGGCCAAGACCAGCATGGAGACAAACTCGTCGATCAACCTGGTGATGGTCGGCCTCGACGGCCGCCCTACCGGCAAGAACCTGAAGAGCATCCTCAGCGAATGGCTGGAGTTCCGCTTCGGCACCGTCACGCGGCGCACAAAGTTCCGACTGGCGAAGGTGCTGGACCGCATTCATGTGCTGGAAGGCCGGCTCATGGTGCTGCTCAACGTGGACAAGGTCATCAAGATCATCCGCGCGGCGGACGATCCCAAGGCCGACCTGATGAGCGCCTTCAAGCTCTCCGAGCGCCAGGCCGAGGACATCCTCGAGATCCGCCTGCGCCAGTTGGCGAAGCTGGAGCACATCAAGGTCGAGCAGGAGCTGGCCGAGTTGCGCAAGGAACAGAAGGGCCTGGAGAAGATCCTCACAAGCCGCAAGGCGCTGGAGGATCTGGTCATCAGCGAAATCGAAGCCGACGTGAAGCTGTTCGGCGACAAACGCCGCACCATGATCGAGGAATCGGAGAAGGCCGTGGTGGAAACGCCGGTCGTCGACGAGCCGGTGACGGTGATCTTCTCCAAGAACGGCTGGGTGCGCCTGCGGCAGGGCTGGGAGGTGGAACCTTCCACATTGTCGTTCAAGGAAGGCGACACCCTGCTGTCGCTCCTCAAGTGTCGCACCGTCGACCCGGTGATTTTCCTCGACTCGCTCGGCCGTGCCTACACGGTGCAGGCGGGCGACCTGCCCCCGGGCCGTGGCGATGGCGCACCGGCGTCGTCGCTGGTGGAAGTGCAGGGCGGCGGCAAGATCATGTATTGCGTGGCCGGCAAGCCGGAAACGAAGGTCATGGTGGCCTCCAGCGGGGGCTATGGCTTCCTGTGCTCCATCGGTGACATGGTGTCCAACCGCAAGGCCGGGCGCGAATTCATGAGCATGGGCGAGGGCGAGACGCCGGTGGCACCGGCAGTGTACGAAGAAGCCAAGGGATTGCGCGTTGCCGCGGCTGCTGAGCGCAGCCGCCTGCTGGTGTTCGATATTTCGGAGATGAAGGCCATGGCGCGTGGCCGCGGCGTCATCGTCATGGGACTGGAGAAGGCTGAAAAGCTGTGTGCCATCGCGGTGTACAGCGGATCGTCGCTGACCGTCACCGGCACGGCACGCGGCGGCAAGCCGAAGACGGTGCAGTTGTCGGGCGCCAAGCTGACCCATCACGTCGGCCATCGCGCCCGCATGGGGCGCGTGCTGCCCGACTCCATGACGCCTGCATCCATCGAAGTTCCATCCGGCACGGATTGATCGCCATGCCGGCGTCCAATCCGGCGCCGGCGTGCGCTCCAGGCATGCCCGCAACCCGGCTGGGCGGGGCATGACGGACAACTCGGTGGATTCAGCGGCAACCAGGATACAGACACGCGCGGTCCGGGTGATCTCCGCAGCGACCGGGATCACCACGATGTCCACGACCCTGTGGTTTCCCTTCCTGCCGCTGTTCATGCTGCAGGTCGGGGCGAGGGACCCTGCCGATGCCATCTTCTGGGTGGCGGTGGCGCAGAGCGTGCAGGGCGTACTGCGGCTCATCTCCGCGCCAATGTGGGGCGTGCTTGCCGACCGGCAGGGACGAAAGAAAATGTTCGTGCGCACGCTCTATTCCGCGGCGCTCACCACCTTTGTACTGAGCGTCATCGGCGCGCCCTGGCAGGCCAGCATTGCCCTGGGCCTGCACGGATTGCTGTCGGGCTTCGTTCCGGCTGCGATAGCCCTGACCAGTGTCACCGTTCCCGATGGAAAGCTGAAAAGCGCACTCAGCCTGGTGACGGGCAGCCAGTACATGGGCACCGCCATCGGGCCGATGCTGGGAGCGGCACTGGTGCTCGTGCTCGGTTATCGCGGTGCCATCTTTTCGTCTGGCCTTCTGGTGATTGCGGTGGCAACCGCGGTGATCTACCTGGTCCCGGCGGACATGGTGAAGAAAAAGGAGGATGCCGCTCCTGCGACGCTGGAACCGTTCCGGCCGACCTTTCAGCTGGTACTGGCGACCTTCATCTACTTCCTGCTGTTTGCGCTGAACAGTTTTCGCGGCGTGGCCACCCCGATTGCCCTGCAGGGCATCGCGGGGGAGGACGTGACCCACATCGTCGGCGTGACCTTTGCGCTGGGTGGAATGGCGAGCGCGCTGGGCATCTGGCTGCTGGCCGGGCGCATGTTCAAGAAGCACACACTGGGCAATACGCTGGTGGTCACCACGCTGCTGCTGGCGGCGGCGCATTTCCTCCTGGCGCACGCTGACAGCGTGTTCCAGTTCATGCTGTGGTTCACCGCCATATCGCTCCTGAACGCGGCCATGGCGCCGGTGACCAATACCCTGATTGCCTTCAATGTCAGCCGCGCGCGCCGCGGCACCGCCTTCGGACTGGCCAGCGGGGCGCAGGCGATTGCGTTCATGGCCGGGCCCATGGCAGCGGCCTGGTTTGCGACGTTTTCGCTTCAGATGGGTTTTGCCGTGCTTGGCGGAACGATGGTCTGCCTCGCCATCCTGATCAGGGTGGCATTGAAGGAGCCGCAGGCCAATGCGCAGGTAAAAGCCGCCTGAGCAAGCCTGGTGCGCAGTCTTTCTGGAGCCTGCCCGCGCACCCTGTTAAACTCGAACCACGGTGGCTTGAAGTTTTCGTTTCGGGCGCCAATCTTCAATGGCGGGCCTCCCCGCATTGCGGCGTAGTGAATCTGGTCAGGTCCGGAAGGAAGCAGCCACAGCTATTCACCGCAAGTGCCGGGGGTAAGGCTCGCCACCCCAATTCCATGCGTTTCTCTGCCATTCCGTCCGAAACCGTGATGCTCCGGTTTTCGGCGGGAACTCGTCGAGCACCGAAGCGCGAATTCACCTGCCTTTCAGGTCAGGGCCGGGTGTTAAAATCATTCCATGAGCTATCAGGTTCTTGCACGGAAATGGCGTCCCCGGTCATTTGACACACTGGTCGGCCAGGAGCACGTCGTCAAGGCGCTGACGCATGCACTCGAGACCGGCCGCCTGCATCATGCCTACCTTTTCACCGGCACGCGCGGCGTGGGCAAGACGACCATCTCGCGCATTCTCGCGAAGTCGCTGAATTGTGAAACCGGCGTGACTGCCACGCCCTGCGGCGTGTGCACGGCCTGCACGGAAATCGATGCGGGTCGCTATGTCGATTACATCGAGATGGACGCGGCTTCGTATCGCGGCGTGGACGAAATGGTGGACCTGCTGGAACGCGCGGCCTATGCGCCGAGCGCCGGTCGCTACAAGGTCTACATGATCGATGAAGTCCACCAGCTCTCGAACCACGCCTTCAACGCCATGCTGAAGACGCTGGAGGAGCCCCCGGCGCACATTCTCTTCATCCTGGCGACCACCGATCCGCAGAAGGTGCCGGTAACGGTGCTGTCGCGCTGCCTGCAGTTCAATTTGAAGCAGCTTCCCGCCCCGCAGATCGCCGGGCAACTGGAGCGCATCCTCAAGGCCGAGGAGATCAAGGCGGAGGAGGGCGGCCTGCGCCTGATCGCGCAGGCGGCGCACGGCAGCATGCGCGATGCACAGTCGCTGCTTGACCAGGCCATCGCCTATTCCGGCGGCGAGGTGAGCGAAAAAGCCGTGCGCGCGATGCTCGGCTCGATAGACGACTCCTTTCTCTATGCCATCCTCGACGGACTGGCTGCCGGCGATGCCAAGGCGATGCTGGCGGTGGCGGACGACATGGAAACTCGCAGCATCGCCTTCGATGGCGCACTGCAGGAGCTGGCTTCGCTGCTGCATCAGGTTGCGCTCTATCAGACTGCGCCGGAGGCCTTGTCCGGTTCATCCAGGCCTGCTGCGGATGTGGCGCGCATTGCCGTGCTGGCCGCGGCATTCGGCGCGGAAGATGTGCAGCTCTATTACCAGATTGCCATCCACGGCCGGCAGGACATGCCGCTTGCGCCGGATGAATATGCCGGTTTCACGATGGCCCTGCTGCGCATGCTGGCGTTCCGGCCGGTCGAGCCGGGTGTGGCGCGGAACAGCAGTGCGCCTTCTGCGCGGTCCGCGGGGGCGGGTGCGCCGCCTGCACGTGCGGCTGCCGCCAGTGCAGCACCGGCGGCGACTGCAGCTCCAGCCGCAGCACGACCGAAAGTGCAGTTTGACGGCGACTGGCCGGCACTGGCACAGAAACTCAATGTGGGTGGCATGGCGCAGCAGCTTGCGCGCCAGAGCGAACTGAAAAGGTTTGACGGCAACACCATGGAGCTCACGATTGCCTCCACGGTGAAGCATCTGGCCGAGAAGTCCTATCAGGAAAAACTGCGCGCAGCGTTGCTCGATCATCTTGGCACTCCGGTCAGGCTGTCCGTGACTGTCGTCGAGGCGGCGGCGACAGCGGAAGTGAAGGCCGACACGGCGCAGGAGCGCGCGGTCAAGGCGATCAACCAGGACGGGTTTGTGCGCGAACTGCTCGAGCAGTTCGATGCCACCATCGTCGAAACATCGATCAACCCCGAACAAAAGCGGAGCGAAGCATGATCAACAAGGGACAACTGGCCGGGCTGATGAAGCAGGCGCAGCAGATGCAGGAAAACATGCAGAAGATGCAGGAGCAACTGGGTTCCGTTGAAGTGGAGGGGCAGTCCGGAGCGGGCCTGGTGAAGGTAGTGATGACCTGCAAGCATGACGTGAAGCGCATCAGCATCGATCCGTCGTTGCTGGCCGACGACAAGGACATGCTGGAGGATCTGGTCGCGGCTGCGGTGAATGATGCCGTGCGCAAGGTCGAGACGACCACCCAGGAAAAAATGGCCGGATTCACTTCCGGGCTCGGGCTTCCGCCGGGCATGAAGCTGCCGTTCTGATCCGGCGCCCCGGCCTCTTCCGCCGGACTGCACAGCAAAGCTGCGTGTGAAACAGCCTTCTTCCCTGGAGGACCTGATCGACGCCCTGCGCTGCCTGCCGGGCGTCGGGCCCAAGGCCGCGCAGCGCATGGCCTACCACCTCCTTCAATACGATCGCGCGGGTGCCGAGCGACTGGGTATTGCGCTCGGCCGTTCGCTGCAGGCGATTCGGCGCTGTTCACGCTGCAATACCTTTACTGAATCTGAAATCTGCCCGCTATGTGCCTCACCCAAGCGCGATGGCGCGCAGTTGTGCGTGGTGGAGACGCCGGCCGATCTTCTGATGATGGAGCAGACGCTGGCGTACTCAGGGCTCTATTTCGTGCTGATGGGGCGCCTGTCGCCGCTGGATGGCATCGGTCCGCGGGAGATCGGTCTCGACGTATTGCAGCATCGCGTGGACGATGGCCTGGTAAAGGAGGTGATCGTGGCCACCAATTTCACGAATGAAGGCGAGGCCACCGCGCATTACATCGGCGAAATGCTCAAAAGCACGAACATCCGCGTCAGCCGCATTGCGCGCGGCATTCCGGTGGGCGGTGAACTGGAATATGTGGACACCGGCACGCTGGCGCAGGCGCTGATCGAGCGCCGGTCGGTTTAGGGCCGGGATCGCTGAAATGAACGACAGGCCGCCCCCCGCAACGATCAAGGGCCGCGGTGCGGCGGACAACCCGCGCGAGCGCTTCGAGGCATTTACGCGCGAGCGGGAGGTGGTCGATCCGGCTGATGAGGCTGCGCCATTACCACGCACCGTCATCACCTTGCAGCAGGCCAGGTCCATCATTTCGCGCAATGAATCTCCCGACGTTCCCTTCTCGCAGTCCATCAATCCCTATCAGGGCTGCGAGCATGGCTGCATCTACTGCTATGCGCGTCCGACGCATGCCTATCTCGGTCATTCGCCGGGGCTCGATTTCGAGACGAAACTGTTCGGCAAGAAAAATGCGGCGGAACTGTTGCGCACGGAACTGTCGAGGCCAGACTACCGCTGCGCACTGATCGCGCTCGGCGCAAATACCGATCCGTATCAGCCGGTGGAGCGCGAGCATCGCATCACGCGCGACATTCTCGAAGTACTCGCGGAGTTTCGTCATCCGGTAGGCATCGTGACGAAGTCGTCCCTCGTCGAGCGTGACATTGATATTCTTTCTGATATGGCGAAGGAAAATCTCGCCCATGTGTTTGTGTCGGTAACGTCTCTTGATGGTGAGCTTGCGCGATCACTGGAGCCCCGTGCGACGGCGCCCTATCGTCGCATCGAGACACTGCGCAGGCTTGGTGACGCGGGTATTCCCTGCGGTGTACTGATGGCGCCGGTGATTCCCTTCATCAACGACAAGGACATTGAGGGCGTGCTGGAGGCTGCCGCCACTGCGGGCGCGTCCATGGCGGGTTATGTGATGTTGCGTCTTCCGCTCGAGGTGAAAACGCTGTTTCGCGACTGGCTTGAGCGTCATGTTCCAATGCGCGCACGGCATGTGATGTCGAGCATTCATGACGTACGTGAAGGCCGCGACAATGATCCGGAGTTCGGCAGTCGTATGCGCGGCAAGGGCGAACTCGCTGCGTTGATTGCGCAACGCTTTGCAATTGCATGCAAACGTTTTTCCTTGAACAGCGGTGAACGTTTCGTTCTAGATGTGACGAAGTTCCGCGTGCCAGGCGAAGCGAAGCAGCTCGGATTGTTCTGATCGACGCACCTTTTCAATGAAGATATATTGAATTGCACGCGTGAATTGATTGCTAATGTGTGCGGTGACGGCTATAATCATTGGCTCAGACGCGGGGTGGAGCAGTCTGGCAGCTCGTCGGGCTCATAACCCGAAGGTCATAGGTTCAAATCCTATCCCCGCAACCA
>CAIYPG010000026.1 GCA_903928055.1 uncultured beta proteobacterium
CCCGGCTCTTTGTTCATTATTATTTGTTGTAAAGATTCCGCCTGGGCCAGTCGCGGAACCCTGCGGCAATATTGTAAGGCCGCCCGAACGCCGCCCGGCAAGAAAAATCTTAGAACAGGTCTAATCTCCGCCCCGTTGTGACGGATGCTGCGTCTGTTACGGATAAAATCACCGCATGACCCTGACCGAACTGCGCTACATCGTTGCCCTCGCCCGGGAGCGCCATTTCGGTCGTGCGGCCGAAGCCTGCTTCGTTTCCCAGCCGACGCTGTCGGTGGGCATCCGCAAGCTCGAAGAGGAGCTGGGCGTGGCGCTGTTCGAGCGCGGTTCCGGCGAGGCGACACTCACCGAAGTGGGCCGGCGCGTCGTTGAACATGCCCAGGGCGTGCTGGAGCAGACCCAGTACATCCGCGAAATCGCCCGGCAGGGCAAGGATCCGCTGCAGGGCCCGTTGCGCATCGGAGTGATCTACACGATAGCGCCCTATCTGCTGCCCGGCGTGGTGCGCATCCTGCACAAGCGCGCCCCGCAGATGCCGCTCCATTTGCAGGAAAACTACACCCGGCGCCTGCGCGAACTGCTCAAGCAGGGCGAGATCGACGTCGCGATCCTTGCGCTTCCGTTCGAGGAACCGGGTTTTGCGATTGAACCGCTTTATGACGAACCCTTTGTCGTGGCCGTGCCGCGCGAACATGCCTGGGCGGGACGCAAATCGGTGAAAAGCTCCGAACTCAAAAAGGAAAGCATGGTGCTGCTCGGCACCGGCCACTGCTTCCGCGACCAGATCCTCGAATTCAGCCCGGAACTGAACCGCTCGGCCACCGGCGACGGCATGCAGAAAACCTTCGAGGGCTCATCGCTGGAGACCATCCGCCAGATGGTGGCCTCCGGTGTCGGCATCACCGTACTGCCCGGCACCTCGATCCCGGAAAAGACGCCGCGCGACAGCATGCTCGCCTATGTACCCTTCGCCGCGCCCGAACCCGACCGGCGTGTGGTGCTCGTCTATCGCAAATCCTTCCCGCGCACCGATGCCATCGCCGCGCTGAAACAGGCAGTCCTCGACTGTCCGCTGCCCGGGGCGAAGAAGATTCACTGATTCGCCCGCTTGTTTGCCCGTTACGCCTCGCGCCGGATCTGAATTAGGTTTTTCTATTGACTCCTTTATAACAATTCATTGGATCAATTAACGCACACCCTCCAGAATCCTCCCATCACCTGTCCACACCGACACAAAGGAGACCGCAATGTCAACCGAAGCAAAATGCCCGTTCTCGGGCGGCGCCCAGAAACACACAACGGCTGGAGCGCCGACGAACGCAAACTGGTGGCCCAATCAACTGAAGCTGGGCATCCTGCACCAGCACTCCCCGAAGTCCGACCCCATGGGTGAGGCATTCGACTACGCCGAGGAATTCAAGAGCCTCGATCTGAACGCCGTCGTCAAGGACCTGCATGCCCTGATGACCGATTCGCAGGACTGGTGGCCAGCCGACTATGGCCACTACGGGCCGTTCTTCATCCGCATGGCATGGCACAGCGCGGGCACCTACCGCATTGCCGACGGCCGTGGCGGTGCGGGTTTCGGCACGCAGCGCTTTGCGCCGCTGAACAGCTGGCCCGACAACGGCAACCTCGACAAGGCGCGCCGCCTGCTCTGGCCGATCAAGCAGAAGTACGGCCGGAAGCTCTCCTGGGCCGATCTGATGATTCTCGCCGGCAACGTCGCCCTGGACTCCATGGGGTTCAAGACCTTCGGTTTCGCCGGCGGGCGCGCGGATGTCTGGGAGCCGTGCGAAGACATTTACTGGGGCCCCGAGGCCGAGTGGCTGGGCGACAAGCGCTACAGCGGCGACCGTGTGCTTGAGAATCCGCTGGGTGCGGTTCAGATGGGCCTGATCTACGTGAATCCGGAAGGGCCGAACGGCAATCCGGATCCGGTGGCCTCGGGCCGGGACGTTCGCGAAACCTTTGCGCGCATGGCCATGGACGACGAAGAGACCGTGGCACTCGTCGCCGGCGGGCATACCTTCGGCAAGGCCCACGGCGCAGGTGACCCCAAGCTGGTCGGCCCCGAACCCGAAGGCGCCCCGATCGAGGAGCAGGGACTGGGCTGGATCAACAAGCTCGGCACCGGCAAGGGCGTGCACACCACCACCAGCGGCATCGAAGGCGCCTGGAAGCCGAATCCGACCCAATGGGACAACGGCTACTTCGACACGCTGTTCGGCTATGAGTGGGAACTCACGAAAAGCCCCGCCGGCGCCCACCAGTGGGTGGCAAAGAACGTCAAGTCGGAGAACATGATTCCGGATGCGCACGATCCGTCGAAGAAGCATCCGCCGATGATGACCACGGCCGACCTGTCGCTGCGCATGGATCCAGCCTACGAAAAAATATCGCGGCGCTTCCACAGGAATCCGCAGGAATTCGCCGACGCTTTCGCCCGCGCCTGGTTCAAGCTCACACACCGCGACATGGGTCCGATCACTCGCTACCTGGGCCCGCTGGTGCCGAAGGAGGCGCAGATCTGGCAGGACCCGATTCCTGCTGTCGATCACAAACTGATCGATGAACAGGACATCGCCGCCCTGAAAGCGAAGGTGCTCGCCTCCGGACTTTCCATTTCGCAACTGGTCAACACCGCATGGGCCTCTGCCGCCACGTTCCGCGGCAGCGACAAGCGCGGCGGAGCGAACGGGGCGCGCATCCGCCTTGCGCCGCAGAAGGATTGGGAAGCTAACCAGCCGGCTGAACTGGCAAAGGTGCTTGCGAAGCTCGAAGCGATCCAGAAGGACTTCAACGCCGGTGGCAAAAAGGTTTCGCTCGCCGACCTGATCGTGCTGGGTGGTTGCGCGGGCGTCGAGGCTGCAGCAAAGAAGGCCGGCCAGGGCGTGAAAGTTCCCTTCTCGCCGGGACGCATGGATGCCATGCAGGAGCAAACCGATGTGGCGTCGTTCGCCGTGCTGGAGCCAGCCGCGGACGGCTTCCGCAACTACGTCCGCAAGGGGCTCGAAGGCGTGGCCGCCGAACTGCTGGTGGACAAGGCGCAGTTGCTGACGCTCTCCGCACCCGAGATGACGGTGCTGATCGGCGGCCTGCGTGCCCTGAATGCGAACACCGGGCAGTCGAAGCACGGCGTGTTCACGAAGCGGCCGGAAACGCTGACCAATGATTTCTTCGTGAACCTGCTCGACATGCGCACCAAGTGGCAGAAGTCTGCCGACGGCGGCGTGCTGGAGGGACGAGACCGGACAACAGGCGAAATGAAGTGGACGGGCACCGTCGTCGACCTCGTCTTCGGTTCGAACTCGCAACTCCGGGCCCTCGCAGAGGTCTATGCAAGCGGCGACGCGCAGCAGAAGTTCGTGCGCGACTTCGTGGCGGCCTGGAACAAGGTGATGAACCTGGATCGTTTCGATCTCGCGTAACCAACGGGCGATTGTGCAGTAGAGCCCCTTTAAAGCGCAGTCTCGACATCGAACCGGAATGTCCCGGCCCCGGTCGAGGCTGCGCACCACTCACATTAGTCCCGGGAGCGTATGATGTCCCTGTTGAGAAAAGCCATTGAAGAATCCACTGATATTGTCATTTTTCATTTGTCTTCACTGGCGCTAGCGTATTAGCACGAAAATTATGATCATGGAGTTCAGACATGCAGGATGACCAGGCCGGCCCGCGGCGCGCCATGGTGCTGTTTGCGCACGGTGCACGCGACCCTGAATGGGCAAGGCCCTTCGAGGAATTGCGCCGCGCCGTGACCTACGGGTCGCCGGGTGTCATCGCCGAACTGGCCTACCTTGACCTGATGAAGCCGACACTCGAGGAGGCGGTCACCAGCCTCGCGGCGCGCGGCATCACGCATGTCACGGTCGTGCCGGTGTTCTTCGGCCAGGGCGGCCACCTGAAACGCGACCTGCCTGCCATCGTTGAAACCCTGCGCAGCGTGCACCCGGCACTCACCATCGACATCACGCCCGCGATCGGCGAGCAGCCCGCCGTCATCTCCGCAATCGCCGCCTGCGTCACCAGCCTCGCGAAGTCCTGACGCACCAATTCGTCATTCCGGACGCGCGCAGCGCGAGCCGGAATCCAGTGACGTTTGGAGTGCAAGTCGCTGGATTCCCGCATTCGCGCGAATGACACCGAGGGTTTCAGTCCTTTCAGATCATCACGTTTACGCACTGGGCCGCTTCTCCAGCCACTCAGGCAAGTCCGGCGACAACACGAATGAGTCGCATTAGGCATTTGAAGGTTCGGATATATACGTGAACTCCCGCAGAGGTTGAGGTAAATTTACGACATGCCCTGGAGCGCCAGATACAACACCGAACTGTCCATCGTCGAGACCGTTTATGCCGGCACCCTCACGCCCGGCGAACTGGCCGAAGCCGTACACAGCACACTGGAACTGGCCCGCAAGCACGGTGCGAGGCTCATGCTTGGCGACTGCACGGCCCTCTCCGGGGGACATTCGGTGGTCGATCTTTACTTCCTCATCGACCTGGTCGTTGCCAGCGGCCTCGCCCATGAACTGCGCGAAGCGCTCATCCTTCCGGTGCTTCCCGCATCGGCAGATAACGTGCGGTTCTGGGAATCGACCGCCTTCAACCGCGGCCTGATGGTCAAGCTGTTCGACAATCGCGAACATGCCGTGGACTGGCTGCAACTGCAACTCACCCACCGATCATTCGGCAAATGCCGTCTACCGACCGCGGTTCGGTGCCGCCCGCTTCTCCAGCCACTCGAACACACCCTGAATCACCAGCGCCAGCACCGCCGCAGGCACCGCGCCCGCCAGCAGCATGGCCGTGTCGTTCAGCGCCAGGCCGGCGGCAATGCGCTCGCCATAGCCGCCCGCGCCGATGAATGCGGCAATCGTTGCCGTGCCGACGTTGATCACCGCCGAGGTCTTGATGCCGGCCAGTATCGCCGGTCGCGCCAGCGGCAGCTCGATGAAGCGCAGCGTGTCGCGCGATGACAGTCCCAGTGCCAGCGCCGCCTGGCGCATGCCATCGCCGACACCTACCAGCCCGGTATGCGTATTGCGCACGATGGGCAGCAGCGCATAGAGGAAAAGCGCGATGGCCGCCGGCACCAGGCCGATGCTGCCGGTCAGCACGATCAGGAAGGCAAGCAGCGCCAATGACGGGATGGTCTGCATCACGCCCACCAGCGCAAAAATCGGCTGCGCAAGACGCTGCCTGCGTGCTGCGGCAACGCCCAGCGGCACGCCAACAACAATACCCGCCAGCAGTGATCCGAACACCAGCAGCAAGTGCTCGCGCGTCAGGCGCCACAGGTCGGGCGCTAACAGCACGGCGAGAAAGCCGCGCGCCTGCATCGCATTTGGTGTGGTGACGCCCGCACCGGCATCCGCAAAGAACAGCGCTGCCGCCTGTGCGAAAGTTTTTCCTTCCAGTTCCGCTGCGGCGTTCAGCCGGATCATGCGTGCGTCGTTGATCCGCCCCTGCAGCGCGGCAAAACCCTGCCACTGTCGTGCGAAGCGCTGCGGCGCATCGGCGCGATGCAGCAGCACCGCGTCGTAGCGCGGAAAATACTGCCTGTCATCGGTCAGCACGCGGATGTCGTAGCGTGCGATCTTCGCGTCGGTGGAATACAGGTCGAGCACGTCAATCCGTCCTGCAGCCAGCGCCTCGTAAGCAATGCCGTGGTCCAGGCCCGACGGCGCAGTCTTCGCCAGGCCATAGGCCTTCGACAAACCCGGCCAGCCATCCTGGCGAGCGAGGAACTCCTGCGACAGCCCGTAGCGCAGTTCAGGATGCGCGACCAGATCGGACAGTGAACGCAGCCCTGCCTTGTCTGCCACCGCCGCCCGCACCCCAAGCGCATAGGAATTGTTGAACCCCAGCGGCACCGAGGCCGCCAGCCCCAGCCGCGCCAGCCGCGCGTTCAGTTCGGCCAGCGACGGATTGCCATCGAGCTTCAGCAATTCGCGCGCAATCGTGCCGGTGTATTCCGGATAGACGTCAATCGACCCTGCGCGCAGAGCTGCATACAGGATGCCGGTGTTGCCGAGGCCCGGCTTGTGCTCGGCCGGTCCGCCCTTCGCTGCCGCCTGCTGCAACAACTCGCCAAGGATGTAGGACTCGGTGAAGCGCTTGGAGCCGATGCGCAGCATGTCTTCTGCATGCGCGAAGCACGCCACAGCCGTCAGCGTTGCAGCCACCAGCCATCGCAAGCCCATCGTCGTCATGCCAAGCCCTTTCATTTCTACCTCAACGTCATTCCCGCGAAAGCGGGAATCCAGGGACTTTTCTCAATTGTCGCGCCATCCCTTATACCTGCTCCCCGCCTTTCAGGCGATGGCCGCAGCGACGGTCACAGGAACGAACGACCTAGGAACGCTATAGTTGCATAGCTAACTATAACATGCTAGCCTGACGGCATGTTCGATCACTGCATGTACTTCAACACCTCGGCACTGGCGCGCCGGCTGGAGCGCGAATGGGCGGTGGCATTCAGGCCGCTTGATCTGGCCCCCCCGCAGGCCTTCATGCTGCGCGCCATACTGGAATCGCCAGGCGCCCTGCAATCGGAACTGGCGGACACGCTGGCCATCTCCCGGCCGACTGCAACGCGCGCCCTCGACGGGCTGGCGGCGAAGAAGATGATCATTCGCCAGTCCACGGATCGCGACGGCCGGCACATGGCAGTCCATCCAACCGCCCGGGCGCTCGCGATCGCATCAGACCTGAACGACGCCAGCGCGAAGGTGACCCGGCGGCTCAAGCGCCTGCTGGGCGATGCCGCCTTCGACGGCGTGGTCAGGGACATCCGGGCCGTGCGCTCCGCCCTGGAGTGATTTTCCGCGAGCGCTTTTTTTTGGACTTGTGGTTGCATAGCTAACTAATGAAAGGAACACCTGCCATGCCCATCCTAAACGTCAAGATTGCCGCCAGGAAATCCCCCGAACTCACCCGCCAGGTCGCCACGGCGCTGGGCGAACTGACGAACCGGATTCTCAAGAAGAGCCCGGATGTCATTGCGATCGCCATTGACTACGTCAGCCCCGAGGACTGGTTCATTGCCGGCGCGCCGCTCTCGGCGCAGGGCAAAGCCAGCTTCTACTTTGACATCAAGATCACCGACGAGACGAACACCAAGGCCGAGAAGGCGCAGTTCATCAAGGAGGCCTTCGCCGCCTTTGAACGCATCCTTGGCAAGGTCCATGAGGAAAGCTACATCTACGTGCAGGACGTGCGGGCCGCCGCCTACGGCTATGGGGGCAGGACCCAGGAACACCGTTATCATCACTGATGTCGCCTGCGTCCCCAGGGGATCGCTGGGTCTGCCACCGCACAGACCGCCAACGGACGCAAAAGCATGATTTGATCCGGTTCCGGTGTCCGGACCGGTCACAGAAAACAGAAGAACAGGCATGCCCAGATACGTTGATGGATTCGTTGTTCCGGTGCCAAAGAAGAATCTTCCGGCCTATCGCGTCCTGGCGCGAAAGGGCGGAAAAATCTGGCTGGAGCACGGCGCCCTGGAATACATGGAGTGTGTCGCCGATGACGTGAAGGTTGGAAAACGCACGTCATTTCCCCGCAGCGCAAAACTCAAGCCGACCGAGACCGTCATCTTTTCGTATGTCGTATACAAATCTCGCGCGCACCGCGATCGCGTAGTCAAGAAAGTCATGGTAGACCCGCGCCTGTTGCGCATGATGGATCCGGAGTCATTGCCCTTCGACGGCAAGCGCATGATCTATGGCGGTTTCAAGGTTCTGGTATTTGCCGCCTGAGCAAAACGAGCTACGCGTCCTTCAAGGGAGGATTCCATGAAACGCACCATCGCAATCATCGGCACTGGCTGGGTCGGCTCCAGCGTGGCCATCTCCACGCTGCATTCGGGCATCGCGGACGAACTGCTGCTGCACGACATGAATGGCGACGTGGCCGAAGGCGAGGCGATGGACCTCGCCCATGGCTCCTCGTTCTATCCGTCGGCCAGCGTGCGCACGGCATCGATCTCAGAGGCCGCGGGCGCCGATGCCATCGTGGTCTCGGCCGGGCGCAACGGCGGTGCTGGCGAATCGCGCCTCGACCTGCTGCGCGACAACGCGGAGATCATCAGGGGCATCGGACGGCAGCTCGCCGGGTTTCGCGGCCTCATCGTCATGGTGACCAATCCGGTGGATGTGCTCACCCGCGTCATGACCGAAGCCTCGGGCCTGCCGCCGGCGCGCGTGGTCGGCACCGGCACCATGCTCGACACGGCCCGCCTGCGCCAGACGCTGGGCCGGGTTCTCAGGCTGGATTCCCATTCGGTGCACGCCCAGGTCGTGGGCGAACACGGCGACTCGGAAGTCGTGCTCTGGTCCGGAGCCCAGGTCGGCGGCCTGCCCCTGCGAGACTGGCCGGGATGGTCACGGCAGCAGGAGCCCGTTCTCGCGGAAGAGGTCCGCACTGCGGCCTACCAGATCATCCGCCGCAAGGGCGCAACGAATCACGCCATCGGGCTGGTCGCCGCGGACCTGCTGCAATGCATGCTTCGGGGAGAGCGCCGCGTGCTCACGGTGTCTCGCGTGCAGGAAGGCGCGCTGGGCCTGCGCGGCGTGGCCCTGTCCATGCCGACGATTGTCGGCAGCGAAGGTGCCACTGACATCCTCGTTCCGGAAATGGACAAGGACGAGCGGGAGCGACTGGAACGTTCGGCCGACGTGCTGCAAAAAGCGTACGGGCAGCTCGGCATGGCGTAGCCGTTCGCACCCAACCGCCGCAGTTGGTGTGGCGCAGCAGGCCGGGTCGGTGTTACTTTCCGCATCGGATCACCCATTCGCCCCATTCGCCCATTCGCACCCTGGACGACAACAACAACGGAGGACAGCATGCACATCCACGGCAAATGCCATTGCGGCGCAATCACCTACGAGGCCGAAGTCGATCCGGCCATGGTCTCCGTGTGCCACTGCACCGATTGCCAGGTGTTCTCGGGTGCGCCGTTCCGGGCCGTGGTGCCAGCCACGAAAGAGAACTTCAAGCTGCTGAGCGGAACACCGAAGATCTACATCAAGACTGCCGACAGCGGCAACAAGCGCGCCCAGGGCTTCTGCCCCGAATGCGGCACGCCCATCTACGCAACCTCGCCCACCGACCCGCAGATCTACGGCTTGCGCGTGGGCGCGATCAGGGAGCGCGCCAGCCTCACGCCGAAGAAGCGGATCTGGTGCAATTCGGCCCTGCCGTGGTCGCTCGACATGAATGCGATCACCAACCAGATTCCGGGGCAGAGTTGACCGGTTGCGAGGCATGACCCGGTTCATGGCAGCGACTGCCGGAACAATCCTCAAGTTCGCCCTTTGCGCGATTGCCGTGGCGCTGGCTGGTTGTGTCGGCCCGGGCCTGCGCCCGGACGCCGCCGCGCTCGCGCAGGTGAAGCAGGTCCAGATCGTGCCGATGGAGACGCTGCCGCTGTCGGTCGATGCCGCCTACTCGGCAACCGCGAATGCCTCGATCATCCCGTTCCTGCCGCGCTACACGATTGGCGCAGCGCGCACCGTCGGCGTGCTGTCCGGCGTGGCGATACTGCTCGAGCTGCCTGAGCTTTCAAAGCGCCGCCTCGACCTTCCCGAGGACGTGCAAAACCGCATCCGGCCGGCAGAGACCTGGGAGCCCACGGTGGAGCTGGCAAGGGAGGCGCAGCGCCTCATCAGCGCCGCCGGCACGCCGAATTCGCTCGCAGCTGGAACACGCCCCATTCCCGGCATCGCGGAACGCGGACGCACGGTGCTGATGGAAAACTGGCTCGCGCCGATACGTGCCTGGTACGGCAGCGATGCGCCAACCACCGGCTACGCTGCAACTGCCGGCGGCGCGGTCGTTGAACTGGGCATCAGCAACTATGAAATCTTCGACAGGAAACTGCTGTTGCAGGTGCACCTGCGACTGATCGATCCGGCCTCGGGCCGGCTCCTGGGGCGTGCTCGCGCATCGAGCTTCACCGAACTCCCGGCGATGGACGCGCTGTTCACCAACGACGCCAGGCCCTTCAAGGATGCAGTGATCCGCGCCGGCGCCCCGCTGCTCGCCACCTGCCTGCAGGAACTCGGGCTGATGCGTCCCTAGCAAGCACGCCCATCATCAAGGTTTTCCGAACACCCTTTTCGGGCACGCTGAAAAGCCCGCCCCTCCCCCGGCGGTATGCTTGGCCACACCCAAAACAACAGCGGAGGAATTCGGCATGACCGATCAGATCACGGGCAGCAAGACACCGGGCAGGCGCATGGAAGGCCGGCGCGTCATCGTCACCGGAGCAGCGTCGGGCATCGGACGCGCAACCGCGCGGCTGATGGCGCGCGAAGGCGCAAAGCTCGCGCTGTTCGACATTAACGAAGCCGGTCTCTCCCCCGTGGCGAAGGAAACCGGCGGCATCGCGATCCTCTGCAACCAGACCGACAGCGCGGCCGTGGACGCCGCCGTCGCAAAAGCCGTCACCGCGCTCGGCGGACTGGATGGCCTTGTCAACACCGCCGGCATCATCATCAGCGGCAACCTCGCCGCCACCACCGATGACATCTGGCGCCGCGTCGTCGAGACGAACCTGTTCGGGCCGTTCTATCTCTGCCGCGCCACCATGCCGCACCTGCAAAAAACGAAGGGGGCAACGGTCGTGAACCTCGCCTCCGGCGCGGCGCTGGTGCCGAACTCCGGGTCGCTTTCGTACGCCGCATCAAAAGGTGGCATCGTCGGGATGACCAAATCACTGGCCATGACCTGCGCGCCGAATGTGCGCGTCAATGCCATCGCGCCGGGCAGCGTCAATACGCCGCTCATCACCGACCGCAACGGCGGAAAAATTCCCGCAGGTACCGCCGAACGCTATGCGCTGAAGCGCGTGGCCGAGCCCGAGGAAATTGCCGACGCCATCCTGTTCCTGAGCTGCGTGGAATCATCCTTCGTGACCGGATCAACACTGGCCGTGGACGGCGGACGCACGTTCCACTGATCTGTCGTGGACGCAAATTCGCCACTCCCGAGCAAGCAGGAGACAACAGCCCTTTCCATGCCGTCATTCCCGCGAAAGCGGGAATCCAGGGTCTTTTGTCGAACGTCGCTGAACCCCACTTGGCCGTTCCTCGAAACTTCGCCTTGCTTCGCAAGGCTTGTTTTCGCGGGGATGACAACCCCTAAACCAGCGGCTTCAACTCCCCCAGCACCGTCGGCAACAGCTCCGACACGGTCGGATGGATATGCACCGCGCGCTGCACCGTGGTGTAAGGGGCTTTCGCATACATGGCATCGATGAGGCAGTGGATCGCCTCGTCGCCGCCGGTGCCGAGTATGGACGCGCCGAGGATGTGCTTCGTTTCGGCATCGACCAGGATCTTGATGAAGCCCTGCGACTCGCCCTTCTCCACGGCACGGCCGACGCGCGTCATGGGGCGCGTGCCGATCAGCGCCTTGCGGCCTGACTTGCGCACCTCGTCCTCGCCCATGCCCACGCGTCCCAGCGGCGGGTCGATGAACAGGCCATAGCAGGTGATGCGATCACTCAGCGTGCGCCCCGAGCCGCTCACCACGCCGTTCAGCAAATTATCTGCGATGATTTCGTAGTCGTTGTACGAGGTATGCGTGAAGGCACCGCGGCCGTTGCAGTCGCCCAGCGCCCAGATGCCGGGCACGTTCGTGCGCAGTTCGTCATCGACCGAGATGTAGCCGCGTGCATCGGTCTTCACGCCGGCCTTGTCCAGGCCAAGGTCGCCGGTGTTCGGCACGCGCCCCACGGCCAGCAGCAGGTGCGAGCCCGCCACTTCGCGGCCGTCGGCGAGCGTCACCACCGTGTTTCCGCCACGCTTTGCCACGGACATCGACCCGGCGTCCAGTTCCACCACCACGCCTTCGTTCTTCAGGATGTCGAGCACGCCCTTCGACACATCGGCGTCCTCACGCGCAATCAGGCGCGGGCCCTGCTCGATCACGGTGACGCGGCTGCCGAAGCGCCGGTACATCTGCCCGAACTCCAGGCCGATGTAGCTGCCGCCGATGATGATGAGGTGCTCGGGCAGGAAGTCCACGTCCATCATCGTGGCGTTCGTGAGGTAGTCCACCGTGTCGATGCCGGGAATTTGCGGCACCAGCGCGCGCCCGCCGACATCGATGAAGATCTTCGCCGCCTCCAGCACCGTGTCATTGACCTTCACGGTATTCGGCGAGGTGAAGCGTGCATGGCCCTGGACCACGGTGAGGTTCTTCGTGCCGCGCAGCCAGGTCTCGACGTTCTGGTTGGACTGCCCGCTGATCCGGTCCTTGCGCGCCTTGACGCGCTTCATGTCCACCGTGACCTCACCTGAAATCGACACGCCGTATTCGGCACCGCGGCGCGCGAGGTGCGCCGCGTAGGCGCTGGCCACCAGCGCCTTGGTCGGAATGCAGCCGGTATTCACGCAGGTGCCGCCGAACAGCCCGCGCTCGATGATCGCCACCTGCATGCCGCTGGCCGCAAGCTTCACCGCCAGGGCCGGTCCAGACTGCCCCGTTCCGATCACAATTGCGTCGTAGACTTTATTCATTTCTGTCTCGATTCTTGAAATTGATCATTATTTATCCGCCAACGGGAGGCTTTCGTGAGCCCGTGCTCCCTGCATCAGTCGGGCCAGGGACCGCGGCCTTACGAAACTTCAGCCTTCTGCAAGAAAAGCAAACCATACGCCCGGCACGACGTCTGCGTAATGAATTTGCAATTTCCCCGACGAATGAAGATGCGATGCACAAAACACGCTTCACTGCATCGAAAAACGAAAAAACAATGACGAATCAGTCAATAAACCGGTGAATTGCGCGTCAATCGGCCACGATGATGTTGAGTCGCGATGTCGAATCACCGCAAGCCGCGCACATTCACACACAAACTGCAGGGGATTTATGCAACAAAAACCTGTTATTTTTGCCAACCCCATTGCAGAAACGGGAACAACCATGACGCGTCCGGCCATTCGCAGCAACGCGGTTAGCAATCCGGCCAGCAACACCACTGCAAGGAATCCTCACGACCAGGCCCGCGACGAAATCACCACGGGCCTCAATGCGCACCGTGCCTTCGTCTCGCCCAAGTACCTCTACGATCCGCTCGGCTCGCGGCTGTTCGAGGCCATCACCGACCTGCCCGAGTACTACCCGACCCGCACCGAACGCGCGATCTTTGCGCAGCACGCCGCCGACATGGCGCGTGCTGCAGGCACGGGCTCGACCTTCATCGACCTTGGCGCCGGCAATTGCGAAAAGGCGCGCAGCCTGTTCGATGCCTTTCGTCCGGAGCAGTATGTGGCGATCGACATCTCGGCCGACTTCCTCGATGGCGCACTCGAGACGCTGCGACGCCAGTTCCCGGCCATGGACATCCAGGGCCTGGGGATGGACTTCTCGGCAGGCCTCGACCTTCCCGCCACGTTGAACGCCCACCGGCGCCTGTTCTTCTATCCGGGATCGTCCATCGGCAATTTCCCGCCCTTGAGCGCACTCGCCCTGCTCACCGACATTCGCCGGCATTGCAGCGCCAGCAGCAACGACATGCCGGGTGGGGGACTGCTGATCGGCTTCGACCTTGTGAAGGACACCACCGTGCTGGAGGCTGCCTACGATGACGCGCTCGGTGTCACCGCGGCCTTCAACCTGAACCTGCTGAACCACCTGAACGCGCTCATCGGCAGCAACTTCAACGTGCGCGACTGGCGCCATCGCGCAGTGTTCAACACGCGGCTGTCACGCATCGAAATGCACCTTGAGGCCAAACGCGACCTCGTCGTCGCCTGGCCCGATGGCGTGCGCGCCTTCCGCGAAGGCGAGGGCATTCACACCGAGAGCAGCTACAAGTACACCCTGCCGGAAATTCGCGGCCTGCTGATGCAGGCGGGCTTTCGCGACGTGCGCACCTGGACGGACGACGCCGGTTGGTTTGCCGTCTGTCATGCCGTAATCTGATCACGCCGAAACCTGAACGAGCGAGACCCTGATGCTTCGCGAACCATCGATGGAATCCCGCTCGGTGCGGGCGGATCTCGCTGCCCGCCATGCCGGCGTGCGCGAACGCACGGCGCAACTTGCCGTGCCGCTTTCGGCCGAGGACTGCTGCGTGCAGTCCATGCCCGACGCAAGCCCGGTGAAATGGCACCTCGCGCATACCACCTGGTTCTTCGAGACCTTCCTGCTGGAAAAATACGAACCGGAGTTCAAGCCCTGGCGGCCCGAATTCCGCGTGCTGTTCAATTCCTATTACAACGGCGTCGGCGACAAACACCCGCGGCCGCAGCGCGGCCTGCTTACACGGCCGACGCTGGACGAAGTGACGGCCTATCGCCGCAACGTCGATGAACGCATGCAGGCGCTGATCGCCAACCTGTCCGGTGATGAAGCGGTGCGCGATCTGGTGATCCTCGGCCTCAACCATGAACAGCAGCACCAGGAGCTGATCCTCACCGATGTGAAGCACCTGCTGTCGCTGAATCCGCTGAAGCCCGCGTACTCCGGTGCGCTGCATGCACCGGAGCCGACAGGCGCCAGTGCGCCGGCCTGGATTCCGCACGACGGCGGCATCTTCACCATGGGCTACGAAGCCAATGCAAACGAGGGCTTCTGCTTCGACAACGAACTGCCGCGCCACGACGTGCTGCTGCGACCGTACCTCCTCGCCTCGCGCCTTGTGACGAACCGCGAGTACATGGCCTTCGTCCTGAGCGGCGGCTATCGCGATGCCGCGCTGTGGCTCTCGGAAGGCTGGGACTGGGTCCGCGCAAACGGCATCACGCATCCGTTCTACTGGTCGGAAGGTGACGGTGCCTGGAGCGAATTCACGCTGGGCGGCATGGCGGCACTCGATCCCGATGCGCCCGTGTCACATGTATCGTATTTCGAAGCCGATGCTTTCGCGCGCTGGTCCGAATCGCGCCTGCCCACTGAAGCCGAATGGGAACACGCCGCCGCGCGCTGTGTGATTGAAGGCAATTTCGCCGACAACAATGTGTTGCGGCCGCTTGCCTCGAACCGTGAAGGCCTCGCGCAGATGTTCGGCGACCTGTGGCAATGGACGGCGTCGAGCTACGCGCCCTACCCCGGCTATCGTCCCGCCGCCGGCGCGATCGGCGAGTACAACGGCAAGTTCATGGTGAACCAGTACGTGCTGCGCGGCGGCTCCTGCGCCACCCCGCGCGACCACATCCGCGCGAGCTACCGCAATTTCTTTCCGGCGACGGCACGCTGGCAGTTCTCCGGTATCCGTCTCGCGCGCGACACCGGATAGCATCTGGTTTAGCTCCCTCCCTTGCGAAGCGGGGTTAAGGCAGGCGTTTCGACAGCTTGCCGCCCGCCTGTCGAACGGCATTCCGGTGCAACGGAATGCGCGCACTGCAAGGGGGTTGGGGTGGGGGCGTTAAATGGTGGTAGATGCCACTTCACCCGTCCCCACACCAAAAACGTGCACTTTTCCTCCTGAATGACGCTGTCATACGCCGCCATTAGCGCATGGGGCAGTACGATTGGCCAAGTTTTTGCACGGGAAATTTTGCGCAAGAGAACCAACCATTGACCTGAAAAAGGGAATTTCATGAAAACCATCCAGAAAGGCTTCACCCTGATCGAACTGATGATCGTCGTTGCGATCATCGGCATTCTGGCCGCCGTTGCGCTGCCGGCCTATCAGGACTACACCGTCCGCGCCAAGGTTTCGGAACTGATCCTCGCAGCCTCCAGCGCCCGCACTGCGATCGCCGAGAAGCTGCAGGCTGATCCAGCCGCGACCGCGTCGATGGGCACCGGCGTCACGATCAATGTGGTCGGCAAAGTGGCCACCGCCAACGTGGATGATGCGGGCATCATTTCGGTGACAGGCAGCACCGCCAGCACCTCGACGGGCCAGGCCGTGACCCTCACAGTCACCCCGACCGCGAACACCACCACGGGCACCATCACCTGGTCCTGCGCCGGCGTGCCTGCGAAGTACATGCCTGCGACCTGCCGCTAAGCCGGTTTCTCGTTTCAAGAAAACCCGCTTCGGCGGGTTTTTTGTAGCCTGCCTCCAGCACCCCTGCGACGGAATGATGACACGCCGCATCTCTGCGAGTGATGGCGGGCCGCAATATCGGCAAAATGAGCCGGCCTTTCAATATTGGGAATAGCGATGTGTCACTGGACCCATTCAGGTCGTTGCACGAATCCGGCACAGGGGGTTAAACACATAGTATCCAAAGGCAGTTACCAGCCGATTTTCGCACCTCTGAGAATCTGAATTCCGAAGTGAGCGACGATGGCTATTTTTAATCGTTTGGCAGGACTTTTTGTCTTTATAATCCGATGTGCTTCTCTCCCTCATGCAGTCGCTTCGCGGCCGCTTCTACAGGCGGAGGACAGTCGTTTTTGACCGCGAATTTCTTCGCGCCATGGCATGGTTCGAAGAAGGCAAGACAGCAGAAGCTGAGGAACTGTCATTCGAACTCGAGAAAAATCTTGAAACACGTCACCACGCCTTCTATCTTCAATCACTGATTGCCAATCATCGCGGTGATCGCCCGCTGGCTCTTTCCCGCATCCTTGAGGCCATTGGCGTAAAGCCCACGGAGCCTGTGTACTGGCTGCGAGCCGCCGAATTGGCCTTTGTACTTGGGGACTTCAACTCAAGCGCAGCGCGCTACGACCAGTTGCTTGCGCTCACAGACCAGCCTTTCAGCGCCGATCCCTATCTGCTTTTCGCTGCCGCGGGTGCCATGCAGTGCAGCGGCAAAGCTTCACGGGCGATTGAATTGCTTGAGCAGGCAGTGGCGATCCGGCAAGATTTTCCAGAAGCACGCGCCAACCTCGCGGTGCTGCTGCAAGTCGGCGGGGACTCAGCGCGCGCGCGCACACATGGACCATGTGTTGCGTATCTCACCATCACCCTCCGCGCAGCTGCGGCGGGCTTTGATGCTGCCCCTTATTTCCGGTTCCAATGCCGACATTGAAGCCACTCGGGAGACGCTGTCGCAGGAACTGGATGAATTGCTGGCCATGCCAGGCATTGAGTTTCCTGACCCTAACCGGGAAATAGGCCTCACGGCTTTTACACTCGCCTACCATGGCCGGAATGACGTCGATTTGATGGGCAAGCTTGCGCAGGTCATACGCCGCGGATATTCGGCTGCAGCCAGATCACTGGATCGCATGCCCAGGCGCAAAGGGATACCGGCCGGAAGGATTCGGGTTGGATTTGTATCGACCCATTTCTACAACCATTCCATTGGCAGGGCATTCCACGGCTTTATTCATGATTTGCCGCGTGAGAAATTCGAAACCTGGGTATTTTCCATTGCAGCTCCCAAAGGTGACGCGTGGGCGGAAACGATTCGCGCCAGCAGTGAACGCCATGTGGCGCTGGCCGATGACGTCGACGCGATTCGAATGGCGATCGAATCGGCACAACTGGACATCCTCATATTTGCCGATCTGGGAATGCATCCCACCACTTATTTTCTGGCGTACTGGCGCATGGCGCCTATCCAGATGGTGCTTTGGGGCCATCCGGTCACCAGTGGCATCGACTCGGTGGATTACTACATTTCCTCAAGCCAGCTTGAATCAGCATCGGCACAGGCACATTACTCTGAAACGCTGCTGCGACTCGATGGCTACTTCCTGCCTCGCTACGTACAACCTGTAATGGAAGGCAAGGCAAAGTCTCGAGCCGAGCTGGGACTATCCGAGGATGTTCACATCTATCATTGCCCGCAAACCCTGTTCAAGATGCATCCGGACTTTGATTTCGCCTTGAGAAGCATCCTGGACCAGGACGCAAAGGCTGAGATCCATTTGCGGGAGTCGACTCCTCAGCAGATGCTGTCTCTTCGGGAACGCTTCAAGCGTACTCTGGCAGGGCATGCGACGCGTGTTCGATTCATCGGCACTGTTTCGAACAGTGAGTTTCTGAATCGAATGGCAGTGGCGGACGCAGTCCTTGATCCCTTTTACTTTGGCGGCTGCAACTCCTCAGCGGAAGCTCTTTCGGTTGGCGCCCCACTTGTATGTTTGCCGGGATCGAGCCTTGGAGGAAGATTCACTCTGGGGTTGTACAAGGAAATGGACCTGGAGTCATCTGTCGCCACTTCGAGTGAAGAATATGTTGCTTTCGCATTGCGCCTGGGGCGGGATGCTGACTACCGTGCGGATCTCAGTGAAAGAATCAAGGAGCGCGCTGCAGCTCTCTTTGAGAGGCCAGATGCCGGCAAACATCTGGGGGACGAATTGCTGAGGGTGATCGAGCTTGCCAGATAGTTCTGGGATGACAATCGGCGCAGATCATTCTCAATTCTGGCCAGAGACCATGTTCGACAAAGGCGGAGCTTCGCACCCTGTCCGCCCCCCCTGCTTCCAGACCCACACCCGCGTCACAATCAAAGTGGCCACCGCCAACGTGGATGATGCGGGCATCATTTCGGTGACAGGCAGCAGCGCCAGTACCTCGACGGGTCAGGCCGTGCCCCTCACCGCCCCCCGACCGCGAACACCACCACGGGCACCATCATCGGGTCCTGCGCCGGCGTGCCTGCGAAGTACATGCCCGCAACTTGCCGCCAAACCCGCTTCGGCGGGTTTTTTATTGCGTTAGCGCTGCGGTCGAGAACCAGAACCCAGGTCCGGCAGGTTGTTTCCCATGCCATTTCCGGCCGGCGCAATCGTACGCGGCGCGATGATGGTGGGAATCCGTATGTCGGCCAGCGCTCTTTGCTCAGGGTTCAGTATCTGGTAAAGCCCCTTGCTGGAGGCCTCCACCTCCTCGAGCGCAGTCAGGCGGTTTCGCGCCGTGTCCACGACCTGCTCGACATGCTGAAGCCCTTTCAGCTGTGCAGAACTGTCTGAAGGCGGCATTGTGCTTCGCGCCCGCTCACGTGCCAGATCCCCTGCGTAAGCCAGCGTGCTGTCCGCAAACCCCTGCCATGCAGCAGCCTGATTCGTCGCAAGCTTGAGGTCTTCCTGGAACAGGGAGAGGCGGTATTCGATCAGATCGTAGTTGTTGGGTTCACGTGTTGCCCTTTGGTCGCTGCGACCGTCGCGGTTTCCAGACTGGCCTTCGGCACTCCGCGCGCCCCGCGATGGGCGACTCCCGCCCATGCCACCGAACTGTGCATTGGCGTCCGATATCAACAGCAACATTGAAAAAAGCAGCACAAGCGAAGTGAACAAAAAGCGCAGTTTCATGATCGGGCACAGTCCGGGATTGTTCAATCTCCATCCTACCGGCCCTCCTCAAGCACAGATGTAACAAATGGTAGCTGGACATGCCGACACGATCCTCCACCGACCAGGCCGTGAGGATCACCGCAATGTCCTGATGACTGGCGTATCGCCACACATGTGACGTCGCTTGATGGAGCCGGTCCCCAATATTTGGTTGCCACCTGCCTATATGTTCGATAACGGACAGAGGTTTGCATCCATGCAGTGAACAATTCCCGGACTGCCACAAGTCTCAAATGAGACTGAAGCGGGAACTTTCGATCAGATCCGATCGGACATTCCGTCGTGATACGTCCTCCCCTGTTTTGACCACAACCGAATGGGTCAAAGCCGCCAAGTCCGAAATTCGATAGCGACTGTGGGGAGGGAAACAATCAACTCATTGTCCAGGAGATCCAAGTCATGAATACGATGCCGAAGAAAATGTTGTCGCTGGCGATAGCAGGCATGTTTGGTGCAGCAACGCTCGCAAGCGTGGCGTACGTGCCTGATGTAATGGCGCAGAACACCGGAAATCCTGCTGGTGGTCCTGCTGGTGGTCCTGCTGGTGGTCCTGCTGGTGGTCCTGCTGGTGGTCCTGCTGGTGGTCCTGCTGGTGGTCCTGCTGGTGGTCCTGCTGGTGGTCCTGCTGGTGGTCCTGGTGCGGGCGTTGGTGGCGCTGCCGGTGGCGGTGTCCCGGCAGGTGCCGCGGGCGCCATCGGTGGCGCCTTCGGTGGAATCGGCCTTGGCGCCGTCGCACTCGGTGTGGCCGCAGTAGCTGCGGTCGCTGCGGTATCGTCCTCGGATTCGTCCACAACCGGATCAACCGGATCTACGGGAACGCGCTAATCCAATAGCGATCCGGTCAAACGGCCTTGGCATTTTGTCAGGGCCGTTTGATTTGCAGGGTCGTCACCGATTTCGACTTTGAATTGGACGTATCGCGTATTCATGCGCATCTGGCCGGCATGCCACCGAACCGGTTCTCCAGTATAAAAAACCCGCTTTGGCGGGTTTTTTATTGCCTGATTCCTGTACAAGCTTGATGAATTAATCGTTCAAATCAAGAATTAACTTGTTGAGCATGCTCACATCTATCTTTCAATGACTTATGGCCAATCAATTGACTCGTACACCTCCGAGGCCGAAAACATGGCGGCAATAAATGCCGACAGCCATTTGCGCCAAGGAATTCAAGAGGTGCTTATAACCGCACTGACCATTGATAATCTATGCTTACGTTGGAAAAAGGAGGAACCACCATGCCGTTCTACGAAAAAGGCCCTGTCCGCATCCACTACGAAGAAGCCGGCACAGGCTTTCCGCTGTTCATCATTCCCGGCGGCGGGCTGAATGCGAACATACACAAACTTAGCGAATCCCATCCTTTCAATCCCATGGAGGAGTTCAAGGGCGAGTACCGCTGCATTGCGCTTGACCTGCGCAATGCCAACGGCGGGCAGTCCACCGGGCCGCTGGAATTCGACCGCCCCTGGGAGGCGCATGCCGAGGACATGATCGGCCTGCTCGATCACCTGAAGATCGACAGGTTCATGGTGATGGGTTTCTGCATCGGCAATCCGCTGATCTGGAACCTGATGAAACACGCCCCCGGCCGCATCGTGGCCGCGGTGTCGGCGCAGCCCAGCGGCTTCAGGGCCGACCTGCCCGACCACTTCTACCAGACGAACAGCGTGAAGTGGGGCCCGGAGTTGCGCAAGCACCGGCCGGACATCACCGCCGACATGATCGACAAGTATCTGAAGAAGATGTATCTCGCCAATCCGGACTTCGTGTTCTCGGTGAATCGCGATTTCGTGCGCAACTGTCCGGTGCCGCTGCTGGTGATGCCCGATGACACCGAGGCGCATTGCTACGCAGTGGCCATGGAGATGGTGCACCTGGCGCCGAATGCGCAGGTGAGCCTGTATCCGTGGAAGGACACGAAGGAGAACATACGGCTTGCGGTGCGGCATGCGCGGACGTTTTTGAAGGCGAATCGGCCGGGGTAGCGAGGCCGCGTCAGGGGGATGAGGAAACCCGCCCCCACCCTCCCCCGCTCGCTTCGCTCACAAGGGAGGGAGCAAACCCCACGGCGCAGCCATGTTATCTTTCGGGGACGCCGGACGCAGTCATCCAAAAGACCTGCCGGCCCATCAATCGCAAAGGGGAGAAGACCACATGTATTACGAAATCGGTGATGGCACCGGCCACCGTTCGGCAGGGCTCAAGCACAATCCTTTTCAGGCGCTGGTGGTTCCGCGCCCGATCGGGTGGATCAGCACGCTCAGCAAGGAGGGCATTGCCAACCTGTCGCCCTTTTCCTATTTCAATGCCATCTCCAGCGCGCCGCCCGCCGTGATGTTCACCGTGTCCAGCGACCACATGGAAGGCGGCGAAAAGGACACCCTGCGCAATGCGCGGGAAACCGGCGAATTCGTGTTCAATCTGTGCACCGAGGAACTCGCCCAGCAGATGAACGACT
Organism: uncultured beta proteobacterium; assembly: GCA_903928055.1. Lineage (GTDB taxonomy): Bacteria > Pseudomonadota > Gammaproteobacteria > Burkholderiales > SG8-39 > CAIYPG01. Next base: position 21,685 of record CAIYPG010000026.1, read on the forward strand.
CCTCGACCATGGCGCCGCGCGATGTGGATGAATTCGAAATAGCCGGATTGACCAAGGCGCCCTCGCGCCTCGTGAAGCCTTCGCGAGTGGCCGAATCGCCGGTGCATATGGAGTGCGAGGTGATCCAGATCCTGAAACTTCCCCTCGGCAAAAATTCCAATTCACACATGATCATGGGCCGGGTGCTCTCCGTGCACATCCGGGACGACCTCGTTTCCGACGGCCGCGTCGATACTGTCAAGGTGCATCCGATGGGTCGGCTGGGTTATTACGACTACAACGTTGTCACCGACTCGGTGGAGCTGTTGCGTCCGGACTGGCCGCTGAAGAAACGCGGCTGAGAGCGCGGCGGCTGCAGATCAGCTGCAGTAGCGATTTGGTTTTATAAGGCGGGAAACCCGCCCCCACCCCCGCCCTCCCCCGCTTCGCAGGGGAGGGGGTCAAAACCGCGAGGAGGAACACCATGCCGTTCTACGAAAAGGGCAACACCCGCATCCATTACGAAGACGTCGGCTCCGGATATCCGCTGCTCATCATCCCCGGCGGCGGGCTGAATTCGAAAATCGACTTCTACACGCTGACTGCGCCCTTCCATGCCAGCAAGGAGCTGCAGTCCGAATACCGCTGCATCACGCCGGACCTGCGCAACGCGCCCGAGGGCAAGTCCACCGGGCCGGTGGAAGTGGACCGCCCATGGGACTCGCACACCGATGACCAGCTCGGGCTGATGGAGCACCTGGGCTTCAAGAAATTCCTGGTGATGGGCTTCTGCATCGGCGGCCCCTTCATCTGGAATCTCCTGAAGCGCGCCCCCGAGCGCATCGTCGCCGCGGTGATCTCCCAGCCCAGCGGCGTGCGCCCCGAGGCGCCGCGCATGGGCTATGAAAACAACATGAAGGGCTGGGGTCCGCAGATTTGCGCCATGCGGCCGGAACTCAACATGGAGACGGTCGAGAAGTTCCTGCGCAACATGTATCTGGACAAGGACTTCGTCTACACCGTGTCGCGCGATTTCGTGAAAAACTGCAAGACGAACGTGCTGGTGATGCCCGATGACGTGCCGGCGCATCCCTACGTGGTCGCCATGGAATCGGCGCGCCTCGCCCCCAATGCCGAGGTCTGCCTCTATCCATGGAAGGACTCCAGCGAAAACGTCGCGCTGGCACTGCGCCATGTGCGGACCTTCCTGAAGGCGAATCGGCCGGCGGCCTGATGCCCGGTGCGGCTGCGGATGATTTTGTCCGCACCGCAGCCGTCACTTGCACGCGACTGGACACGGATGGTGAAGGGAACCGGGACAACCATCGCTTGAACGGACTGGAATGACCATGAAGATTGCGATACTCGATGACCTGCACCACATCGTCGCCACGCTGCCGTGCTATGCCCGCCTCGCCGCGCACCAGGTGACGATCTGGAACGACCATGTGGACGACATCGCCGTGCTGGCCGAGCGACTGAAGGATGTCGAGGCGCTGGCGCTGCACCGCGAGCGCACGGCCATTCCCGCCGCGCTCCTGGAGCGCCTGCCCCGGCTGCGGCTGATCAGCGTGCGGGGCCACATTCCGCACATCGATGTCCCTGCCTGCACGCGCCATGGCGTGCTGGTGTCCGTGGGCAAGTCGGAAAGCGTGCCCGATTCGTCCACCACGGAACTCACGCTGGCGCTGATCCTCATGGGCCTGCGCGACCTGCCCCGCCAGATCGATTCCATGAAGGCAGGCAAGTGGCAGTTCGGCGTGGGTCGCGTCGCCCACGGGCTGACCCTGGGCATCTATGCCTATGGGCGCATCGGCGGCGCGGTCGCAAACTTCGGGCGCATGCTGGGAATGAAGGTGCAGGTGTGGGGTCGTGACGCCTCCCTGGTGCGTGCACGCGCCGACGGCTATGCAGTCGCTGCCAGCCGCGAGGCCTTTTTTTCGGAGAGCGATGTGGTCTCGATGCACATGCCGCTCGTTGAAAGCTCGCGCGGCATAGTCACCGAAGCCGACCTGCTGATGATGAAACCCACGGCGCTGTTCATCAACACCAGCCGCGCCGGCCTGGTCGCGCCGGGGGCGCTGGTCAACGCGCTCAGGCAGGGGCATCCGGGCAGGGCCGCGGTGGACGTGTACGAACAGGAGCCTGTCACTGACGTCAACCACCCCCTGCTCACCATGCCCAATGTCATCTGCACGCCGCACATCGGCGGTGTGGTGTCGGGCCACCTGGAAAAACAGTATGAAAACGTGTTTGACCAGATCCTGGCCTATGCAAAGGGGCAGCCGATCAATATCGTCAATCCCGAAGCCGCCACGAGGAAGAACTAGGGGCAGGACGCCCGCAGCACCGCAATCAAGGTGTTGGCAGGCGCGCGACGCCCACCATAACAAGGAGGATTTCATGTCCAGTCGGTTCATCGCGGGATTGCTCGCACTTGCATGCTGTGCGGCCCAGGCCCAGACCTGGCCCACCAAGCCCATCAAGCTGGTCATTCCCGTCGCGGCTGGCGCGAGCAGCAACGACATACTGGGCCGGACCATTGCCAAGAACCTCGCCGAGGCGCTGGGGCAGGCCGTCTTTGTCGAGAACCAGCCCGGCGCCACCGGTACCATCGGATCGCGCGCCGTCGCCCGGGCTGCGCCCGACGGCTACACCCTGTTGCTCGCTTACCAAGGGGCCCAGGCCATCGCGCCCAGCGTCATGCCGGACATCGGCTATGACACGATAAAGGATCTCGCCCCCGTGGGCATGTTCGCCACCGTGCCCTATGTCATGGTGGTCCACCCAGGCGTTCCAGCCAACAACGTGAAGGAACTCGTGGCCTATGTCAAAAATAATCCGGACAAGTTGAGCTTCGCGTCCTCCGGCACCGGCAGCTCGCCGCATCTGGCCACCGAACTGTTCATGCAGGAGACCGGCGCAAGGATGCTGCATGTGCCCTACAAGGCGGCTGCAACAGCGCGCACTGATCTGCTGGCAGGCTTGGTCCAGCTCTATATCGGCGGCGTGCCTGCCACGGCATCGCTCGTGAAGGCCGGCAAGCTGCGCGCCTTGATGGTCACAAATACCGCGCGCTCCATTGTGCTGCCCGAGGTGCCCACTTCAGCCGAGGCAGGCTTTCCGACGGTCATCGCCGCCAGCTGGCTGGGCATCATGGCGCCGGCCAGAACACCCGACGCCGTCATCAACCGCCTTTACACCGAGATCGCCAAAATCACCAATACCCAGGAGATGAAGAATTTCCTCATCAACCAGGGCGCCGAGCCGGCGCTGCTGCCCCCGGCCAAATTCGGAGAACTGATCCGCGCGGAAATCGCGCTCTGGGCGAAAGTCATCAAGACGGGCGACATCAAGGTCGAATAGCGGGCGCCGCGGGGTGCCACGCATGGAAGAAAAGGAAAGGAGCCATGCCGTTTTTCCAGAAGGACAGGGACGTACGCCTTCACTACCGCGATGAGAGTTCGGGCTTTCCGCTGTTTGTCATCTATGGCGGCGGACTGAATTCGGCGGTGACTTACCCGGTCGGCCCGTTCGATGTATTCGAGGAATTCAAGTCGGAGTACCGCTGCATCTCCATGGACCTGCGCAACTCGCCGGTCGGCCAGAGCACAGGGCCGCTGGATGCTGACCTCGCCTGGGACGCGCACACCGGAGACCAGCTCGCGCTGCTCGACCACCTCGGGGTGAAGCAGTTCTTCGTGATCGGTTTCTGCATCGGCAATCCGCTGATCTGGAACCTGCAGAAACATGCCCCGGGGCGCATCGTTGCCGCGGTGTCGGCGCAGCCCAGTGGCATCGATCCCAGGGACCCGATGTTCCTGTCACGCAACAACCTCACCAAGTGGGCGCCGGAGTTCATGGCCAAACGGCCGGACGTCAGCAGCGAAGCTGTCGAAAAATTCCTCGAGCGCATGTACCGCGGCAAGGAGTTCGTGCTGACGGTGTCCCGCGATTTCGTGCGCAACTGCCAGACCCCGCTGCTGGTGCTGCCCGACGACGTGCCGGCCCATCCGCTGGCGGTGTCCCTGGAGATGCCGCGTCTCGCCCCCAACGGACAGCAGAGCCTCTATCCGTGGAAGGACACACCGGAAAACATCAGGCTCGCCGTGCGGCATGTGCGGACGTTCTTCAAGGCAAATCGTCCGGCGGGAATCTGATGGCTACAGGCTCGAATGCCTTCAGCTCATTCCATCTTGGTGATCACAATTCCACTGTGAATACTTATGGATTGTTTTTTATAGTTCTATTTTGATAATTATTTATCCGGGATAGCCCCTTACGTTCCCCTGAAGGCTGATCCTGAATCATTGGTTGGCGTGGTCAGCAGGCACCGGGGAAACTCGACCCGGACATGCAGCCCCCTGCCGTCGGGACCATCGGACAATTCGATACTTGCCCCGTGGCGCTGGACCAGCCGCTGGACAATTGCCAGGCCAAGCCCGCTGCCTTCAATGCCACCGCCGACGCCGCGATAGAAGCGATTGAATACCCGCTTCCGGTCGTCGGGCGCAATGCCCGGACCGTTGTCCTCGACGCCGAGCACGGCACGGTCACCATGGCCATTCACCCGGACCTCAACCTTGCCGCCCTCCGGGGTATACCGGATGGCATTGTCCACCAGATTCCTGATCAGGATCCGGATGGCGTCCGGATACCCGTTGATCCGAACATCGGGCTCGGCAGACAGGTCCAGATTGATTCTCCTGGCCAATGCGCCGGCCATGCATTCGGACACAACCTGATCGGCAAACTCCGACAGGTACAGCGGTTCCGGGCTATCGATGAAGGCTTCCGGCTCGGTCCTGGCCAGCGCAAGCAACTGCTTCACGAGGTGCTTTACGCGCTCCGAGCCGCCCCTCAATGCCGCAAATGCGGCCGCCCGCGCGTCCTCAGACTGGGCCCGCTCCGCAATCTGTATCTGCAGCCCCACCGCCGTGATCGGGGTCCGCAGTTCGTGCGCGGCATCGGCGATGAACGAGCGCTGCAGGCGCATGGCGTGATCCAGTCTTCCGATCAGCTCGTTCACCGCGGCAACGAGCGGCATCACTTCGCTGGGAACCGGTGCCACGTTGATCGGCCTCAATTCATCGACCGAACTGCTCCTCACCTCGGAAGCAATCCGGTTCAATGGCGCCAGGCCCCGCCCCACCGCCACCCACACCAGCACAATTAATATCGGAAACAGCCCCAGCAGCGGCAGCATTGCCCGCATGGCCATGTCTTTCGCCAGTTCTTCGCGAACAACACGCGATTGCGCAAGCTGGATGAGGTTGTCGCCAACCTGTTTCCGATAGACCCGCCACGAAGCCGTCTCGGTGTAGACCGTCGAGAAGCCGGGCTCGATGACGACGGGCACTTCGGTCTCCTCGTTGGAGATGTAGACCCGGTTGCCCTTGTTGTCCCAGATCTGCACGACCACATCCCCGATTTCAGGCGAGGCACTGAACGCATGGGAATAATTGCTTCTGGCGGTGAATCCTTCAGCCGGAAATCCTGCCGCCATCTGCTGCAACTGAAAATCGAAGATGCTCCGGGCCTGGCTCCTGGCACGACTGTAGACGGCCCAGATGCCGAGCACCGCACTCAGTGTCAGCACCAGGAGCAGCCATACCAGCAGATACTTCCGGATGGATTTCATGGTTCCCTGGGCAGGGTGTAGCCGACGCCGCGAACATTCTTGATGAGCCGTTGCCCGAGTTTTCTGCGCAGGTTGTGGATGTAGACCTCGACCGTGTTGCTGTCAGACTCCTGCCCCCAGCCATACAGCTTCTGCTCCAGTTGGGCCCGCGAATAAACCATGCCCGGTCGAGAGGCCAGGACTTCCAGCAGGGAGAATTCGTTCGGCGACAAGGTAAGGGCGGCATCATCGAACTCCACGCGACGCGTGACGGGATCGAGCATCAGCGCACCCACCCGGATGACGGACCGTGCCCTGCCGGCCCTCCTGCGCATCACCGCGCGGATTCTTGCTGACAGTTCATCCAGGTCAAAGGGTTTCCCGATGTAATCGTCCGCCCCCGCATCCAGAACCTCGATCCGGCTGGCCACTGCGTCCCTTGCTGTCAACACCAGCACCGGCACGTCAAGTCCCTTGCTCCTGATCGACTTCAGTACCTGGACACCGTCCCGCCTCGGCAATCCGAGGTCGAGGAGCACGCAATCGTATTCGCCGCCGTCCATCGCCAGTTCGGCGGCGACGCCGTCGCGCACCCAGTCAACGGCGAAACAGTCCTGCCGCAGCCCCTGGCAGACGCTGTCACCAATCATCCGGTCGTCCTCGATCAACAGCAGTCGCATGGCACTCCCTGTCAATGCACGCGTGATTCTGTCCATCGGCCCTTAAGAAAAACTTAAGAAATGAACCTTAGGCTGGCGGAGCCCAAACGTTGCAGGCCGGTGGTCGGGCATGCCGGACATCATACATTTGCTGCCAATGTAAAACACCGTACGAAGGAGGAATTTCGCCGATAGCACTGTTCACATCAACGATTCAGGTTGCATGACTGAGTTATGGAGACCGGATGGGAAATCCCTTTCCCGACAAGCCCTTCCGGGTGGCCTCCGCAATCATCAGCAAACCCAGACAAAACAAGAGGAGAAACTCAATGAAGCAGAAATTAATGGCAGTTGCAGTGGCAGGTGCCCTGTCGGTCCCAGGCATCAGCGCGGCGCAGGTCACGGTCTCGGGCAAGTTCGGCATCCAATTGACGAACATCAGCATTGGCGATGCCCTGCCGTTTCGATCCACGTTCCACAAGAGCACCACGATAGTCAACGACAACGCCAGCATCATCCGCTTTGCGGCGCGCGAAGACTTGGGCGGCGGCATGGAAGCCTTCGGCCAGTACGAACTGCGTCCGATGATGGAAAACGGCGGCAGCGCCACGGCAGGTGTTCTGGATGTCGGCAGCAAGACCGGCGTTCACTTCGTCGGTCTGCGCAGCAAGGCCTGGGGCAGCATCCGCGCCGGTACGGACGTGACCTATGCAGACCGCGGATCCGGGCTTACCACCAGTGCTTCCCAGCACTACTCCACCAGCGGCTCGCAAGCCTATGTGATGCTGGGCGGCACGGGGGTTTCGTTTTCCTCCAGTCGCCAGCAGAACATGATCATTTACGATACCCCTGACTTCAACGGCTTCAAGGCGACCGGGATGTGGTCCTCCAATCCCAACGGCCTGGATGCCGATCTGGCGAACGCCGGCCGTGCCGGCCGTGCCTGGTATCTGTTCCCGGAATACAACTTCGGTTCCGGTCGCGTTGGCTACAAGTACGCCGACATCAAGGACGACCAACTGACGTGGGACCTGAAGGCCAACGGCATCTGGGCTGAAATCACGATCGCCGGAATCGAAACGGGTTTCACCTACTCCAAGATCAAGGCAAAAAGCCCGGTCACCGGTGCCGACATCATTGACGTTAACAAGTGGCTGATCCCGGTGCGTTACCGCTTTGGCAACAGCGTTGTCGGTTTCACCTACAGCAAGTCGGGCGACGACAAGGTGCAGGCCGGCGACCAGTCCGCCACGCACACGATGTTGTCCTACAACTACAACTTCTCGAAGCGTACCAGCCTGGGCGTGAGCTACGTCAAGATGAACAATGCATCTGGCGCAGCACTGGACATCACGTCCACCACAACGAGCGGCTATGCAGGCACCAATGCATCGGCCGGCCTGGGCGAAGACCAGCGCCTGATCGCGCTGTCGCTGAACCACACGTTCTGATTGAAACGACCTGCCCGGAGCGCCCGCTCCGGTGCTATTGGCACGGGCATCCTCGGATGCCCGTTTTTTTCGGCCGGGAAAATGGCCCTTTTAAATGGAATTCAAATCACATGATCAGGCACATCGGAATTGCATTGCTGTTACCGGCTGCCATCGCGCTCATGACGGCATGCGCAGTTGGTGCGAACAAGGAAAGCCCGCCCAAGACAGAGGCCGCCGGCGGATTACGCGCTCCGGCCACCGCCCCGGCACAACGCGCGGTCGCGCCTGTTGCCACACCCCAGCCCGCTCCCGCCGTCGCAAAGCCCGCAACACAACCGGTCAATGCAGCCCCCACACTGGATGACCCGAAAAGCATTCTGTCCCGGCGCAGTGTCTATTACGCACTCGACAAGGCTGACGTGGAAGCGGAATTCCGGCCCCTGATCGAGGCCCACGCCAGATACCTGGGCGCACACCCGATGCAGAAAATCACGATCCAGGGCAATTGCGACGAGCGTGGCAGCCGCGAATACAACATTGCGCTCGGCAAGCGACGAGCCGAGGGCGTCATGAACATGCTCAAACTGCTCGGCGTGAAAGCGGACCAGATGGAGGTCATCAGCTTTGGCGAGGAAAAGCCCAAAGCGGCCGGGCATGACGAAGCATCATGGTCCGAAAATCGGCGCAGCGACATCGTCTACCAGCGCTCTCCGTAGGCCCGCAGCGCTTCACTGCACATGCCGCACGGAGAAAGCCTACTTCTTCACTTTAACGCCCTTCCAGAACGCAATGTGGTCCTTGATGTTCTTTGCGGCCGGCTTGGGGTCGGGGTAGTACCAGGCGGCATCCTTGTTCACCTGGCCGTCCACCACCACGTCGTAATAGCTGGCGGTGCCCTTCCACGGGCAGACGGTGTGTGTGTCGCTGGGACGGAAGTTTTCCCTGCGAATCGCCCCTGGCGGAAAGTAGATGTTGTTTTCCACTGTCTCGAACACCGCGCTCTCGGCGATGACGGCCTTGTTCCAGGTTGCCTTGGGCATGGTTACCTCCTTCGAATTGGGATTCGGAACGTTCGGTTGGGTGCCGTCAGCCGCACACCTTCAACGCCGTCGCCTGCAGCACGTCCGGGCTGCCGGCTTCCTGCACGAACGCCGCAACACCGAGGTTCGCGCGGTGCCACTGCGGATCCAGGGCGATGGTACGCGACAGCCCTGCCGTGCCTGCGGAGAACTCCACCGGCCCGAGCCACTGACGCACCACATAATCATGATGCAGTGTCACGCCGCGATTCTCGCCCGCCTTCACGTCGCTGGTCAGCGCGCTTTCGTACACAGCCACATAGGCCTGCGGAAGCACCGCCTTCGCACCGGGTTTCACCTGGAAAGTCGCGTTCACGCCCAGCCGGCCATCAGCCTGCTGCGTGAGCGCGATGCGGATCGCAGCGCGCGCCGGGCGGGCATTGATCGCGGCGACAGCCTCCCGAAGTTTCGGCTCCGAGGACCAGTCGCGGAACTCGCGCAGATTGAGGAAGATGCCCGGCGTATAGACGACCTTGCCATTGGCGAGCTTCGTGATCGCATTCTGGCGCTCGGAAAAGCGCGCATCGGCGAATCTGTCCTTCCAGCCGATGTAGTCCCAGTAATTGACGTGCAACGCGAGCGGAATGAGGCTGTTCGGCGCATTCGCCGACCCGATCGAACGCAGCCAGGCATCCGCCGGCGGGCAACTGTCACAGCCTTCCGATGTATACAACTCCAACAGCGCCACGCTGTGTTCCGGGCTTTGCTTCACGCATGCCGCCTGCGCCGCAGCCAGGCCGGGCAGCAAAGCGGTAATAATGCTTATCAATAATGCGAAAAAATGTTTCATGCCCATTGGTCGCTGTTTGCGCGCAGTCCTTACAATCGTGAATGGAAGCCGGCAAGTTGGCATGCAGGTTGCGCCTGATTGCGGTGTGGGCAAAGCGGGAAATGAGCGGGAAGTAAATTCTGATGCTGCGCGTGCTATTGGTCGATGATTCTCCGGAGCGAACCGCCATCCTGCGCACTGCGCTGGAGCAGGCCGGTTATCTGGTCGCGGCCGTGCTGGAATCGCCGCTGACGCTGCTCAAAGCGGTGGATTCACTGCTGCCGGACATCATCATCATCGACACCGAATCCCCGTCCCGCGACGTGCTGGAACACGTGGTGATGGTGACCCGCGACCAGCCTCGCCCGATTGTCATGTTTTCCAGCGACAACACCCCGGACTCGATCCGCGATGCGGTGCGCGCCGGCGTGTCGGCCTATGTCGTCGACGGGCTGGAGGGCGCGCGCGTCAAATCCATCGTCGATGTCGCGGTGGCGCGCTTTGATGAATACCAGAAGATCGTCGCCGAACTGGCCGAGGCCAACCTGAAGCTCTCCGAGCGCAAGCTGGTGGACAAGGCCAAGGGCATCCTCATGAAAAGCCGCAACCTGTCCGAGGACGAGGCGTATCACGCACTGCGCAAGATGGCGATGAGCCGGAAAAAACGCCTCGGCGAAATCGCCAGGAACGTCATCGACCTGGCCGATTTCATCGGCTGATCCGGGACCGGACACACCCCCGCAGCGCTGCCGCCGAAATCCTCCGCTCGCCGCCACAACGCGGTGCGGACACGTCCATGGTGCACCGCAACAGTGCGCCTGCCCGCCTTTTTCCCGCCAGCCACTTTCTCCGGGAATCCATAACAACACCAAAGGCTTACCTGCCCCACGCCGGTTGACGGGGCTATGGCACGGCGCTTGCGAGAAGTATCCCAAGGTCCAACGAAGGACCCTTGTGAACAATGGCGTTCACCACTGCGGAGGGAAGTCGCGTCGTCTGCGATCCCTTCCGTTGCGGTGAGCGCCATTTTTTTTGGAGAAACGCATGGATGAGAAAAAACTGCCCGACGTTCCGACGACCGACATTTCTTCAACGGATGCAACACCTCCCGTTTTGGAAACCCCTCCTGTGCAACGCCGTGACTTCCTCAAACGCGCCGGCGCCACTTCTCTCGCGGTGGGCATCATGAGCCTCGTCCCTGACGCAGTACGCCACGCAGCCTGGGCTGCCGGTTCCGATGCCCCCGAGAAAAAGGAAATCAAGATCGGCTTCATTCCGCTGACCGATTGCTCCTCGGTGGTCATGGCCAACGTGATGGAGTTCGACAAGAAGTACGGCATCAAGATCATCCCGACCAAGGAAGCCTCCTGGGCCGGCGTGCGCGACAAGCTCGTCAACGGCGAACTTGACGCGGCACATGTGCTCTATGGCCTGATCTACGGCGTGCAGATGGGAATCGGCGGCCCGAAGAAGGACATGAACATCCTCATGGCACTGAACCACAACGGCCAGGCCATCACGCTGGCACGCAAGTTCTATGACAAGGGCGTGACCGACGGTGCCAGCCTCTCTGCACTCATCAAGAAGGAAAAGGGCGACTACACGTTCGCGCAGACCTTCCCGACCGGCACGCATGCCATGTGGCTGTACTACTGGCTTGCGACCTACGGCATCGACCCGTTCAAGGACGTCAAGAACATCGTCGTGCCGCCGCCGCAGATGGTAGCCAACATGCGCGTGGGCAACATGGACGGCTTTTGTGTGGGTGAGCCCTGGGGCAACCGCGCCATCATGGACAAGATCGGATTCACCGCAGTGACCAGCCAGGCGATCTGGAAGGACCATCCGGAAAAGACGCTGGGCTGCACTGCCGAGTTCACGCAAAAGTACCCCAACACCGCGCGCGCCATGACCGCCGCCATCATTGAAGCAAGCAAGTGGATCGACGGATCGCTCTCCAACCGCCAGAAGACCGCCGAAGTCGTCTCCGACAAGTCCTATATCAACACCGACAAGGACGTGATCCTCGAGCGCATGCTGGGCCGCTACAACAACGGCATCGGCAAGACCTGGGATGACCCGGACGCGATGCACTTCTACAACGACGGCTATGTCACCTACCCCTTCCTCTCCGACGGCATGTGGTTCCTCACGCAGCACCGCCGCTGGGGCCTGTTGAAGGATGACGTGGACTACCTCGGTGTGGCCAAGCAGGTGAACCGCCTCGACATCTACAAGGCGGCCGCCGACATGACCAAGACGCCCATCCCGAAGAGCACCATGCGCACGGTCAAGATGATCGATGGCACGGTGTGGGACGGCAAGGACCCGAAGAAGTACGCCGCGTCGTTCAAGATCAGGGCTGCCTAGGAAGAACTGATTCCGTTTGTGCCAGATCCTGGGATCTGATCAAAGGATCAAACCATGAACGGAATCAGCTTGCCCGAGATTCATCCAGCAACAATCAGGACCATAAACAGGAAACACCATGAGCGTCGTCTCACTCGCCCCTGCCATGCTCAAAGATAATTCCCCATCCGCATCACCCATAACGCCCGTTGCGGCCAATGAAGCCCAGACTGTGCAGCGCCCGAAATCGCGCTCCTCGCGCGTCACGCTGGGTGACGACGGCAATCCGCTCTACGTGCGCGCCCGCGCACCGGAGTGGACAATGCGCGTGTTTGCCATGCTGTGCGGCATTGCACTGTTCATCGGCGCATGGGAAATCCTCTCCAAGACCGGCGGTGGCCGCCTGCCAGACCCGGTCTCGACCTGGCATTCGGCAGTGCAGTTGTTCAGCGATCCGTTCTACCGCAAGGGCCCGAACGACCAGGGCATCGGCTGGAACATCCTCAATTCGCTGGGCCGCGTCGGCATCGGTTTCGGCATGGCGGCCGCGGTGGGCATTCCGCTCGGCTTCATGATCGGGCGCTTCCGTTTCCTGTCGGACATGGCATCGCCCATCATCTCGATGCTGCGCCCGGTGTCACCGCTGGCATGGCTGCCGATCGGCCTCCTCGTTTTCAAGGCCGCCAACCCGGCTGCAATCTACGTGATCTTCATCTCCAGCATCTGGCCCATGATCATCAACACCGCAGTGGGCGTGCGCCAGATCCCCGAGGACTACATGAATGTGGCCAAGGTGCTGAAGCTCTCCGAATGGAAGGTGTTCACGAAAATCCTGTTCCCGGCAGTGCTGCCCTACATGATGACCGGCGTGCGCCTCGCCATCGGCGTGGCCTGGCTGGTGATCGTCGCCGCGGAAATGCTGACCGGCGGCGTGGGCATCGGCTTCTGGGTATGGGACGAATGGAACAACCTCAACGTCCAGCACATCATCATCGCCATCTTCACGGTGGGAATCGTCGGCCTCGCGCTGGAGCAGTTGCTGATTTTTGCGGCACGCCGCTTCAACTACGAATAGGCAAGTACACAAGGAACCAACATGGGCAAATACCTGCAAATAGAAAGCGTCGGCATGGTGTTCGAAACCAAGAAGGGCCCGTTCACGGCCCTCGAGGACATCAACTTGGAAATCGCCGAGGGAGAATTCGTCTCGCTGATCGGGCACTCCGGCTGCGGAAAATCGACGTTGCTGAACCTGATCGCCGGCCTGTTGAAGACCACCGATGGCACGATGATCCTCGCCGAGCGCGAGATCTCCGGCCCCGGCCCGGACCGCGGCGTGGTGTTCCAGAACCACTCCCTGCTGCCCTGGCTCACCTGCTTCGACAATGTCTACCTCGCGGTGGAACGCGTGTTTGCCGGCAAGGAGGACAAGGCGTCGCTGAAGAAGCGCACGCACGAGGCGCTGGCGCTGGTCGGCCTCACGCATGCCGAACAGAAATACCCGCATGAAATCTCCGGCGGCATGAAGCAGCGCGTCGGCATCGCCCGCGCGCTGTCGATGCAGCCCAAGGTGCTGCTGATGGACGAACCATTCGGCGCACTGGATGCCCTCACCCGCGCTCACCTGCAGGACGAGCTGACGCGCATCGTGGGCGAGACGGGAAGTACGGTGGTGATGGTGACCCACGACGTGGACGAGGCGGTGCTGCTGTCCGACCGCGTGGTGATGATGACCAACGGCCCGGCGGCGACGATCGGCGAAATCCTGCACGTGGACCTGCCGCGTCCGCGCGAGCGCCTGGCGCTGGCGGCGCACCCGCGCTACATGGCACTGCGTTCCGAAGTGCTGAAATTCCTGTACCAGAAACAGTTGAAGGTCGCGGCCTGAGTCCCGCGACGGACGTCCCGAGACCGAGCCGAGAATGAGGATTGGCACATGACTCCCGAACAGATCGCCGTGGTGCAGACCACCTACAAGAGCGTCGCCCCCATTTCCGATACTGCTGCGCAATTGTTCTACGGCAAGCTGTTCGAACTCGACCCGGCGCTCAAGCCGCTGTTCAAGGGTGACATGCGCGAACAGGGGCGCAAACTGATGATGATGATCGGCACCGCCGTGGCCGGCCTCTCCGACCTGCAGCGCCTGGTGCCCGCCGTCCAGGCGCTGGGCAGGCGCCACGCCGGTTACGGTGTGCTGCCGCAACACTTCGACACGGTCGGCGCAGCACTGCTCTGGACCCTGGAACAGGGCCTCGGCCCCGCCTTCACGCCGGAGGCAAAAGCCGCCTGGACCGAAACCTACGTGACGCTGGCTGCAGTGATGAAGCAGGCCGCGTACGGGACACCCGCGTGATCTGCTTTCCCTCATCCCAACCCTTCTCCCGAATGGAGAAGGGTTATTCCCCCCTCTCCCTCCGGGAGAGGGATCGAGGGTGAGGGAAGCCTTCCACAATGCCTGAAGTCAAATCAACCTGCTGCTACTGCGGCGTCGGCTGCGGCGTCGTGATTGAACATGACGGGCGGAAGATCACCGGCGTGCGCGGCGACCCGGACCATCCGGCGAACTTCGGGCGCCTGTGCACCAAGGGCCAGACGCTGCATCTCTCCGCTGGCACCTCGGCCCGCGTGCTGTTCCCGGAACTGCGCCGCGGCAAGAGCGGCGCGCGCGTCCGCGCCACCTGGGAAGAAACGCTCGATTACACGGCCGAACGCTTCGCCACCATCATCCGCAAGCATGGCCCGGATGCGGTGGCCTTCTACATCTCCGGCCAGTTGCTGACCGAGGACTATTACGTCTTCAACAAGCTCGCCAAGGGCCTGATCGGCACGAACAACGTCGACACGAATTCGCGCCTGTGCATGTCCTCGGCGGTGGCCGGCTACAAGGCCACGCTGGGCGCCGACGCGCCGCCCGCCTGCTATGAGGACATCGCGCACACCGACTGCCTGTTCATCTCGGGCTCGAACACGGCGTTTGCCCATCCCATCCTTTACCGCCGCATTGAGGATGCACGACGTGCAAACCCGAACCTGAAAACCATCGTCGTCGATCCGCGCCGCACCGACACTGCACGCGAAGCCGACCTGCATCTGGCCATCCTGCCCGGCACCGATGTGGCGCTGTGCAACGGCATGCTGCATGTGCTGGTATGGGAGGGACTGTGCAACGCGGACTACATCCGCAACCATACCGAGGGCTTCGAGGCGATCCGCGAAACGGTGCGCGAGTACACGCCCGTTGCGGTCTCCGAAATCTGCGGCGTGCCAGCCGAGGACATCGTCAAGGCGGCAAAGTGGTTTGCCGAATCGAAGGCCACGCTGTCGCTCTACTGCCAGGGGCTGAACCAGTCCTCGAACGGCACGCAGAACAACGCCGCCGTCATCAACCTGCATCTGGCCACAGCGCAGATCGGCAGGCCGGGCGCCGGGCCCTTCTCGCTTACCGGCCAGCCCAATGCCATGGGCGGACGCGAAGTAGGCGGCATGGCGAACCTGCTCTCGGCGCATCGCGATCTTGCGAACCTGCAACATCGTGCCGAAGTGGCGAAGTTGTGGGGCTTACCCGACGTGCCGGCCAGGCCGGGCAAAACCGCCGTTGAACTGTTCGATGCGGTGCGCACCGGCGAGATAAAGGCGGTGTGGATCGCCTGCACGAATCCGGCGCAGTCCATGCCGGATGCCGGCCCTGTGTGCGAAGCGCTGGCAAAGGCCGAACTCGTCGTGCTGCAGGAGGCATTTGCCAACACCGACACCGCCCGCTATGCCGACGTGCTGCTGCCCGCCACGACCTGGGGCGAAAAGGAAGGCACGGTCACGAATTCCGAACGGCGCATCACGCGCGTGCGCGCCGCGATCCCGCCGCACCGCAAGTCGCTGCATGACTGGGCGATCGCGCGCGACTTCGCGCTGGCCCTCGGCGAAAAACTCGGCCGCGCCGAAGATGCAAAGCGGTTATTCAACTATCCGACAGCCGAGAGCGTGTTCAACGAACACCGGGAGACCACGCGAGGTCGCGACCTCGACATCACCGGCATGAGCTACGCCATGCTGGAGAATGACGGCCCGCAGCAATGGCCGCTCGCAGAAGGCGAAACCACCGGCAAGGTGCGGCTATACGAGGACGGCCGCTTTCCCACGCCATCCGGACGCGCCCGCTTTGCCGACACGAAGTACCGGCCGACTGCGGAAAAGACCGACGCGCGCCATCCGCTGCATTTCAATACCGGACGCCTGCGTGACCAGTGGCACGGCATGAGCCGCACCGGCCGCGTCGCCCGTCTCTACAACCACGTCGATGAACCCGTGCTGGCCATGCACACCCGCGACATGGAGCGGCGCAGCCTCAAGGATGGCGACATCGTACGCGTCTCGAGCCGGCGCGGGTCGATCGCCGTGCGCGCCGCCGCATCCGACGAAATGCGTCCCGGCCAGACCTTCCTTGCCATGCACTGGGGCAGCCAGTTCATGAACTCGGCTGGTGCAAACGCGCTGACGATTCCCGCGGTAGATCCGGTTTCAAAGCAGCCCGAACTGAAGCATGCCGCAGTGCAGGTGGAAAAGCTTGAACTGCCCTGGCAACTGGTGATCATGCGCATGGTGAGTGCGGAAGAAGCACCACGGCTGCTGGCCGGCGTGCAGCCCCGGCTGGCCGGATTCGGCTATGCCACGGCGGGCCTGTTCGGCCGCGATGATCCGGCCGTGATTTTGCGTGCCGCCAGCGCTGCGCCGATGACGGATGCGGCGCTGGCCGAACTGGACGACCTGTTCCGCTTCAACAATGCCCGCTGCATGGTGTATCGCGATGCGCGCCGCGGCATCTCCAAACGGATCATGGTCGAAGCGGGCCGCGTCACCGCAGTGCGCCTGACCGGCGAAACGGCGGCCCGCGACTGGCTGAAGGAAGTCATGATCGAGCACACCTCGGCCGAGGCCGTGCGGCGCTGGGTGCTGGCACCGGTGTCGACGCTGCCGGCTGCGATCAGCAGCACCCGCGGCCGCATCGTCTGCAACTGCCTCAATGTGTCCGAATCCGAAATCATGGCCGAGGTCGCACAGGGCGCCGACCTGCCCGCGCTGCAGGGCAAACTGAAATGCGGCACGAGCTGCGGCTCCTGCGTACCGGAACTGAAGCGCATGGTCGCAATGAGGAAGGCGGCATGAACGGCAAGCCGATCTTCCCTCCCTTGCAGGGCGCGCATTCTGTTGCGTCGGAATGTCACTCGGGCGGGACGCCCCTCCCTCACCCTCGGTCCCTCTCCCTTGGGAAGAGGGATGAAAATCGCTTCCTTGCTGAGGGAGGTGGTTTTCTCCCTTCTCCCTCCGGGAGAAGGGCCGGGGATGAGGGAAGCTTTTGCATAGATAAAAATCAGCAAGGCAAAGTCTGGCTGATCGGCGCCGGCCCCGGCGACGTGGAACTGCTGACGCTGAAAGCGGTGCGCGCACTGGGTGAGGCCGATATCGCGCTGGTCGATGACCTGGTGAACCGCGAAGTGCTGCAGTTCCTGCGCCCCGACGTCCGCATCATCGAAGTGGGCAAGCGCGGTGGCTGCAAGTCCACGCCCCAGGCCTTCATCGAGCGGCAGATGATCTGCTATGCGCGGCTCGGCCACACCGTGGTGCGCATCAAGGGCGGCGACCCGTTCGTGTTCGGCCGTGGCGGCGAGGAAGTCGAAACACTGCGCCGCGAAGGCATCGCGGTTGAAGTGGTGAACGGCATCACCTCCGGACTGGCCGCACCGGCCTCGCTCGGGATTCCGGTGACGCATCGCGACTGCGCGCGCGGCGTGACGCTGATCACCGGACACACCAGCCACGAAAATGCAGATAGGAACCCGCCGAACTGGGACGCACTGGCGCATTCCGGCACGACGCTGGTGATCTACATGGGCATGTCCCACCTGGCGGAGATCAGCGCAAGCCTGCGCGCCGCCGGCATGGACGGCAACACGCCCGTCGCACTGATTCAGAACGGCACGCTGGCAACGGAGCGCAGCGTGATCACTTCCCTTTCCAGCGCCGCCGAAGCCGCCGGAAAAAGTGGAATCGGAAGTCCGGCCATCATCGTCGTGGGCGATGTGGTCCGGTTCGCAAACAGGGGCTCCGCGCAGGAATTGCAGCATCTGCGCCGGGTCGCATAACGGGCGGCAAAGGAAGCTACATGCAAAAAATGAAATTGGTGATGGTCGGCAATGGCATGGCCGGCGTGCGCACGCTGGAAGAGCTGATCAAGATTTCCCCCGACCTCTATGACATCACGGTGTTCGGGGCTGAGCCGAATGCCAACTACAACCGCATCCTGCTCTCGCCGGTCCTTGCCGGCGAAATGACGATCAAGGACATCATGCTGAATGATGTCGACTGGTATGCGCAGAACAACATCAAGCTGCACCTGAACAAGAAGATCGTGCGCATCGACCGCGCGGGCCGCAAGGTCATCGCCGAGGACGGCACCACCGAGGAATACGACCGGCTGCTGCTCGCCACGGGCTCCAATCCCTTCATCCTGCCGGTGCAGGGCAAGGAACTCGATGGCGTGCTCACCTACCGCGACATCGGCGACACCGATGCCATGATCGCCGCCGCCGCCAAATACAAGCATGCGGTGGTGATCGGCGGCGGCCTGCTCGGCCTGGAGGCCGCAAACGGCCTGAAGCTGCGCGGCATGGACGTGACCGTGGTGCACATCATGCCCTGGCTGATGGACCGGCAACTGGACAAGACGGCCTCGCAGATGCTGCAGAAATCCCTCGAAGCCAAGGGTTTGAAGTTCCTGCTGCAGAAGCAGACCTCGGAAATCGTCGGCGCGCCCACCACCGAAGGCGGCATGCGCGTCAAAGCAGTGCGCTTCGACGACGGCACGGAAATCCCCGCCGACCTGGTGTGCATGGCCGTGGGCATCCGCCCCAATGACGATCTCGCGCGGCAGTCGGGCATCCACTGCAACCGCGGCATCGTGGTGAACGACACCATGCAGACCTTCGATCCGCGCATCTACGCGGTGGGCGAATGCGCCTCGCACCGCGGCATCGCCTACGGCCTGGTCGCGCCATTGTTCGACATGGCGAAGGTGTGCGCGAACCACCTCGGCCACATGGGCATCGGCCGCTACCAGGGCTCGGTGACCTCCACGAAGCTCAAGGTCACCGGCATCGACCTTTTTTCGGCGGGGGACTTCTCCGGTGGCGATGGCACCGAGGAAATCGTCATGCACGACGCCGTGGGCGGCGTGTACAAGCGCATCGTCATCAAGGATGAGCACATCCTCGGCGCCGTCCTGTATGGCGATACCGTGGACGGCTCCTGGTACTTCCAGATGCTGCGCGAGAAGCAGAACATCGGCGAGATCCGCGACCACCTGATGTTCGGCCCGACTCAGGTCAACCGCGGGCATCTCGGGAACACCGGCCATCAGGGCCAGAGCAATGCCGCCTCCATGCCCGACACCATGGAAGTGTGCGGCTGCAACGGCGTGTGCAAGGGCACGATCGTCAAGGCCATCAAGGAAAAGGGCCTGTTCTCTCTGGATGACGTCCGCAAGCACACCAAGGCGTCCTCGTCCTGCGGTTCCTGCACCGGCCTCGTCGAGCAGATCCTCGCCTCCACCGTGGGTGGTGCCTACACGCCGCAGGCCAACCTCACCAAGCCGATGTGCGGCTGCACCGAACACACGCACGAGGAGACCCGCAAGGTGATCCGGGAGCAGCACCTGCTGACGATCCCGCAGGTCATGCACTTCATGGAATGGAAGACGCCGAACGGCTGCGCCTCCTGCCGCCCCGCGCTGAACTACTACCTCCTGTCCACCTGGCCGCATGAAGCGAAGGACGATCCGCAGTCGCGCTTCATCAACGAACGGGCGCACGCCAACATCCAGAAGGATGGCACCTACTCGGTGGTGCCGCGCATGTTCGGCGGCGTGACAAACTCCTCCGAACTGCGCCGCATCGCCGACGTGGTGGACAAGTACCAGATCCCCACGGTGAAAGTCACCGGTGGCCAGCGGATCGATTTGCTCGGCGTGAAAAAGGAAGACCTGCCCAGGGTCTGGGCCGACCTCGCCATGCCCTCCGGCCATGCCTACGCCAAGGCGCTGCGCACGGTGAAGACCTGCGTGGGCAGCGAGTGGTGCCGCTTCGGCGTGCAGGACTCCACGCAGATGGGCATCGACATGGAAAAGGCCTTCTGGAAGATGTATGCCCCGCACAAGGTGAAGATGGCGGTATCGGGCTGCCCGCGCAACTGCGCCGAATCCGGCATCAAGGACATCGGCGTAATCGGCGTGGATTCGGGCTGGGAGATCTATGTGGCTGGCAACGGCGGCATCAAGACCGAGGTCGCGCAGTTCCTGTGCAAGGTGAAGACTTCGGAAGAAGTCATCGAGTATTCCAGCGCCTTCATCCAGCTCTACCGCGAGGAAGCGCGCTACCTCGATCGCACCGTGCACTGGGTGGCGCGCGTCGGCCTCGACTACGTGAGGCAGCGCGTGATCGACGACGCAGAAAACCGCAAGGCGCTGTTCGAGCGGCTGCAGTACGCGCTGCAGGGCGAAAAGGACCCGTGGGTGGAACGCACCCAGGGCATGGAAAAGCATGAATTCGAGGTGCTGTCGGCATGAGCGCACAACCCATCAATATCAAGACGGCTGGCCAGCCCCGTACCTGGATCAAGGTCAGCGCCCTTGAGGACATCCCGAAGCTTGGCGCCCGCGTGGTGAAGAGCGCCCACGGCGACATTGCCGTGTTCCGCAATGCCGAGGACGAGGTGTTTGCACTGCGCGACCAATGCCCGCACAAGGGCGGGCCGCTGTCGCAGGGCATCGTGTTCGGCAAGACCGTGGCCTGCCCGCTGCATAACTGGCAGATCGGCCTCGCGGATGGCCAGGCCGTGGCGCCCGATGTGGGTTGCACCGGGCGCTTCGAGGCGAAGATCGAGGACGGGGGGGTCTATCTGCAGCTATGACCTGAAAATGTAATCACTTTCAGATTTAACTCATCCAATCAAGAGAATCATCCGGAGAATTGATATCGGGAGAATCTGCTTCCTCGCATCTCGCGGCTATTCGATTTTGATGTTGGCCGTCTTGATGAGCCGGCCGTAGCGCGCGTAGTCCGCTTTCATGATTTCGGCAAACTGGTCGGGCGCGTTGTAGAAAGGCTCCTGGCCCTGGCTTTGCAGCTTCTCGCGGATGTCGGGCATGGCGACGATCCTGCCCACTTCGGCCGAGAGCTTGTCCACGATGGCCTTGGGCGTGCCGGCCGGCGCGAGCAGGCCGCGCCAGAAGCCCGCGTCGTAGTTCGGGAGGCCCGCCTCCGTGAAGGTCGGCACCTGCGGCAACGCCGACAGGCGCTTGCTGCCGCTGACCGCGATGGCGCGCAGCTTGCCCGCCTTCACCTGGGTGATGGCGTTGATCGGCACCATGAAGGACGACTGCACCTGCCCGCCCATGAGGTCGGTGATCACCAGCGCCGAGCCCTTGTAGGGAATGTGCAGCATCTTCACCCCGGCCATGCTGGCAAACAGTTCGCCCGCAAGGTGGTTTGCGCCACCCGATCCCGCTGATGCGAAATTGACCGCATCGGGCTTGGTCTTCGCGAGCGCAATGTATTCCTTGAGGTTGTTGACCGGCACCCCGGGATAGACGACCAGCAGTTCCTCGGCCAGGTCAAAGGTTGCAATCGGCGTGAAGTCCTTGATGGGATCGTAGGGCGCAGCCATAAGTTGCGGCACGACCACATGCGTCATGGCGATGAAGATGATGTTGTAGCCGTCCGGCGGGGACTTCGCGATGATGTCCGTGCCAATCGTGGTGTTCCCGCCGCCGCGGGCATCGACGATCACCTGCTGCCCCCAGGCCTCGGTGAACTTCTCGCCAATCCAGCGCGAAGCAACGCTGGTGCTGCCGCCCGGCGCATAGGGCGTGACGATGCGGATGGGCTTGCTCGGGTAGTTCTGCTGCGCCAGGACCGGGGTTGCCGCGACGCCTGCGATGGCGGCAACCAGGAAACCGGCGATCAGGAACCGGGATCCGCCGGTCTTTGTTGTCTGCATTTCATTCTCCTCTGCACAGCAAATGGTTAATTGCGAAGCAATGTTACTCGGGTTACTCGGCCTTGATTCCAGCGCGCTTGACGACCTCGGTCCACTTTACCATTTCGGATTTCACATACTCCGAGAATTGCTCCGGGGTGCTCGCCACGACTTCGCCACCCTCGCTGGTGAACACCTTGCTCACCTCCGGCTGCCGCAGCACACGCCCGACTTCCGTGGCGATGCGCCGTATCATGTCCGGCGGCGTGGCACCGGCAACGAATACCCCGAACCAGACCGAGGCCTCAAAGCCCGGGAAGCCGGACTCGGCCACTGTCGGCACGTCGGGCAACATGGCGGCGCGCTGTTTGCTGGTCATGGCCAGAGGCTGCAGCTTGCCGGATTTGACGAACGGAACCACAGCCATGGCGTTGGAGAAGGCCATTTCGACCTGGCCACCCACCACGTCGGTAATCGCCGCGACCGAGCCCTTGTAGGGCACGTGCGTGATCTCGATGCCGGCCATGTTGTTCAGCAGTTCGCAGGTCAGGTGATTGCCCGAGCCGATGCCGGCCGAGGCGCAACGCAATCCCCCCGGTTTGGTCTTTGCAAGCGCAATCATCTCCTTGAACGTCTTGGCGGGGAGCGACGGGTGTGCCGTCAGCATGTAGGGCTGCGAACTGATCTGGGTCACCGGGGCCAGGTCAGTCAGGGTGTTGTACGGCAGCTTGGCATACACGGACGGGTTCACCACGATCTGCGAGGTCCCTATCAGCAGCGTATGGCCGTCGGGCGCCGACTTGGCCACGACGTCGGTGCCGATGATGGTGCCCGCGCCGGCGCGGTTATCGACGATCACCGTCTGGCCGGAACTCTCGGCCAGTTTCTGCGCGATCAGGCGCCCGGCAATGTCGACGGGCCCGCTGGGCGGAAACGGCACGACAATGCGCGCCGGCTTGCTGGGATAGCCCTGCGCTGCGGCGACCGTACTCAATGCCATCAATGCCATCAATGCCAAAAAAGCGATGCGCGGCAGGGCCGCGGAACATGCAATGGTGAAGCTGTTGTGGGTATTCATATGCGGATGACCGTTCCTCATTGATCGATTCCTGCCATGGAACCACCATGCGGCGCGCTGCCCTGCCCCGCTTCCCGACCGCTTGCTCAGACGATTTCCCGAGTAACCGACCGCGTGTTGCCGAAACTCTGCACATAGGCCGCATGCGTGCCCGCGCCTCCAGCGACCAGGATGCCGATATCCTCCGGCGTCGCGCAGGCAGGGATCCGGCTGTCGCGGGTGATCTCGCCAAGGGTGGCACGCCGCGAATGCTGCACCAGTTCGAAATCGATGGCCGCGTATTGCGTCGCCGGCATCCTGGACTGCTCCCAGATCAGGCGCTTCACCTCGGCCTTCGTGAGGCCGCCGCCGGCAAGTATGTCCGCGTACTCCGGGCACAGCACGATCCAGGGCTGGCCACCGGTGCGGTAGTCGTTGCCCGCCGGCCGCGGCATGCACTGGGCGAACACGCGTATGACTTCGCTGACGATCTTGGTGCGGGTGTTCATGTTGACAATGCCCTCGGCGCCGACCACGGTCACCGTGCTCTGCCCGGGCTGGAAGCCGCGCTCCACATGCAGCGGCTCCCACGGGCTGTCGTCTTCGTTCTCGGCGCAGCAGAACGAGTACTTGCCCGGATAGCCCTGGGTGGCGCGGTCCATCTCGCCCGGCATGGCGCGACCGATGTTCTGCATGATGAGGCGCAGTGCCCGTCCCAGAGTGGCATTGGCCCAATTGCCCTGTCCAAGGCAGTTGGCGCCGCTGTTCATATTGAGTTTTTTGGCGATCGGCCCGTTGACGATGAGCCACGCACCCACCGGGTTGGTGGTGGCCTGTATGCCCTGCAGGTTGAACTGCGGCGAAGCGATGGCATCCACTGCGGCAATCAAAACCGGCAGATACTCCGGATCACAGCCCGCCATGACGGCGTTGATGGCGATGCGCTCCACCGTCGCCGCACCATAGCCTGGCGCAACCAGGCCCACCACGTCATGGGCGTTGCGCGAGGAGCAGCGCAGCATGCGTTCCACCCGTTCGGGCGTCGGCGGAATGACGGGAAAGCCATCGGTCCAGCGCTGCTCGCGGAAGTGGCGGTTGACCGCTTCGATGTCGTCGGCCAGTTGTATCATCGGCGCGCGCAGGTTGGTGTCGGCCTTCGTGGCTGCAGGGGCGGCGGCCGGCGACACCAGGTAGGCAATGTCGTAGGCGCATTTCAGCGCCAATTCACGTATGGCGTCGCGCTTGATGGCGCCGAAGGGATGCGGGACGAAGGCAATGGGCAGGTCAGGATGCGCAAGGCCCTTGGACTGCGCGCGCCCCAGGGTCTCGAATGCGGTGGAACATACCGTCACCGTCGCCAGCCCTCGCTTGGCCGCCTCTACACTGTCGTGGACACTCCACGACGTACATGACCCTCAATCGCCGGAACCGGTGATCACCAGGTCGCACTTCTCCAGCAGTTCCTGCATGACCGCATCACCGGCGGGAACGGAAGCCTGGCGCTTCTTGAATTTCAGCGTCGAGGCCACGCCGTACTGGCTGACCAGCACATCAGCGAGGTCTTCGATGAGGTGGTCGAAGTTGGGCTTGGTGTTGTCGACGAAACCCACCACCTTGCCCCTGAGGTCATCCAGGGTGGTGTACTTCTGCTGGCCGTCAACGCGATAGGGCGCGATCGGATCGAATACTGAGATGGTTGCGGCCATGGCAGTTCTCCTTTTTCGGCGTGCTCTGCGCTTGGTTGTTCTTTTTTATGTGCGGACATGCTGGCCGCCCGCATGGCATCTGTCAAGCGCCCCGGGCGGCGACCGGACATCGATTCAGGCCTTGATGTCGCGGACCTCTTTTGCCTTCTGGGCGCAGGCACCGGACAGGAAAGCGAGGTCGGTTCCGCTGGATACGAAGCGCGCGCCCATTTCCACGTATTGCGCAATCAGGTCAGGCCGCGTGGAAAGCCCGCCCACGCCCACGTGCTTGCCATGTTTGCGGCAGGCATTGATGGTGCGCTGGAACACGTCGCGCACCCGCGGGTCCTCGTACTTTCCCGGAATGCCCATCTCGGCGGTCATGTCGCTGCTGCCCACCAGCATCATGTCGATGCCGTCCACGGCGGCGATTTCATCCACTTTCTCCAGCGCTTCCAGCGTCTCCATCATGACGATCACCATGGTGGCATCGTTCAACGCGGGATAGGCTTCGGAAGCCGGGTAGCCGCGATATTGCAGATGCGGCAGCGTGCCGGCCGCCGAGCGCTCGCCCAGCGGTGAAAACTTTGCCGCCCTGACCAGCCGTCGTGCATCCTCGGCCGAACGGATGTGCGGGGCGATGATGCCGAGTGCGCCGCAGTCCAGCGCCGCACCCACATGCTCCGGCCGGGTCGTGGGCACGCGCACAAAGGGCGTGATGCCCACCGACAGCGCGGCCTGGCAGATCTGTCCGGTCGACTCGAAGCTGAAGCCGTTGTGCTCCACGTCCACGTACAGGGTGTCAAAGCCCGCGGTGTGCGCGATGCGGGCGATCTCGATGCTGCGCACCAGGCGCACCGACATGGACGCAACGACCTCGTTGCGGGCGAGTTTTTCCTTGACGTGATTGCGCAGGAAGCTGCTGATGGGGACGGACATGCTTGCTCCAGTTTCCGGTTGGGTCCGGGTGAGTGATGCGGCCCCTGCAAAAGCATTGGGGCCGCAGTAATCGTGTCGTTACGCGGTGATTGCGCCAGCCGAAGCGTCAGCGCCGGGCGGTTTCTTCGTGCACGAAGCGGATGATACGGGCTATGGCGTCCGCCGTGCCCTTCGCGTCGGGATTCTCGTTCATGAAATTCTGGCTCATGCCCTCGACCAGATGCAGTTCGAGGCGCCCGCCGGCCTTGCCATACTCGGCGACAAAGCGATCCAGGTGCGGCCGCGGATGTGCCTTGTCCACTGCGCCCTGGACATAGAGCATCGGTGGCATGACCGCCTTCTCGCCGCGCTCCAGTGACCGCGTCGGATTGCCCTCGTCCATGGCGGCTTCGGTTTTCCAGTAGATGTCATGGGACTGGATGACATCCAGCGCCTCCTTGCTGCCCTCGGCAGCCTCCTGCTTCACCTTGTGATAACGACCCAGCGGATCGATGACCGGCCAGCACAGCACGGCACAGCGCACCGAAGCATCCACTGCGGAACCCCCGTTCAATGGCACTGAGGCATAGCGCGCATCACCGGGCCGCATTGCCACCAGTGCGGCCTGATGCCCGCCGCTGGAGGTGCCCATCACGCCCACCCGCTCCGGGTCGCCGCCGAACTCCGCGGCATGCGCCTTGAGCCAGCGCACCGCGTAATGGATGTCCGCCACGGAAGCGGGATAGCCCGGATCGGCCGGCGGCATGCGAAAGTCGATGCCGGCCACAATCACGCCGCCGCGCGCCATCTGCTCATCCATCATCGCGTTGCGCATGCGGTCCTGCTTCACCCAGGCGCCACCATGCACTTCAACCATCATGGGAAACGGCCCCTTGCCAGTCTTGTCGGGAATAGGCCGGTAAATCCTGGCGATGAAGGACCGGTTGCCGTGTTTCAGGTACTCGACTTCCCTGATCTCGACTTCGTATTTCGAATCGACGACGGTGTTCATGACAACCTCCTGTGGAATTCGCACATCATTGCACGGTCACACCGGCATCCCGGGCCATCTTGGCCCACGCAGCCGAATCCTGCCTGAGAAAGGCCTCCGCATCCTCCGGCGTGCCCGGGCTGGACTCCGCGCCAATGGCGCTCAACTTGTCCAGGGAATCCCTGGAGCCGAGCGCACTGTTGATCGACTGGTTGAGACGGCTGACGATTGCGCGCGGAATGCCCGCAGGGCCCATGACCGCATACCAGGACGGCACATCCAGCATCGGAAAGCCTGACTCGATGAACGTCGGCACATTGGGGGTGAGCGCGTTTCGCTTTGCTCCCGTTGTGCCGAGCAGTTGAACCTTCCCCGCCTTCAGTTGGGGAATGGCCACGGCCATGGCGGCAAAGAGAATCTGCACGCGCCCCTCCAGCAGGTCTGTGACCGCTTCAGCCGTGCCCTTGTACGGCACGACTTCCAGATCGACTCCGGCCGCCTTCTTGAGCGACTCAGTCAGGAAAAAACTGGTGCCGGTCGCCCCGCCGGTGGCGCCGTTGTACTGTCCCTTCTTCGCCTTGAGCACGGCCACCAGTTCTTTCAGATCGCGCGCCGGCACCTGCGGGGACACCATCAAGGTGTAAGGCAGCTTGCCGACCAGGGCAATTGGCGAGAACGCAGACAGTGGCGGCGTTCCCTTCAGGGTGTATAGGTTGATCGAATAGCTCGTGCTTGCCATGACCAGCGTGTAGCCATCGGGCGCCGCCTTGCTGGTCGCATCCATGGCAATGTTGCCGGAAGCACCGGCGCGCGTATCCGATATCACTGGCTGGCCCAGCAGTTCGGACATCCTGGCGCCCAGCACGCGGCCGATGATGTCGGCCCCCGTACCCGGCGGAAAGGGAATCAGCTGGGTGATGGGTTTGGCGGGCCAGGACTGCGCCGCGGCGCTGCTTGCCAGCAGAAACCCGGCGAGTACTCCGATCAATCGATTGCCATTGCGCATGAACTGCATGCCTCCTTGTTATTCGTAAATTGCAGTGAGAGAAAGCATCGCCATTCACTGCGCAACGATGCCGGACTCCTTCGCCATCCTGCCCCACATGGCCGCATCCTGCTTGAGGAAAGCATCCGATTCATCCACGGTGCGGGGCGTCGGCTCGATGCCGAGGTTGTTCAACTGGTCCGTCACATCCTTGGAACCCAGTGCCTTGATCACCGCCTGGTTGATCCTCGCAACGACCGGCCGCGGAATGCCCGCCGGGCCCACCAGCGCGAACCAGGTGGGAACATCCAGCATCGGAAAGCCCGACTCGATGAAGGTCGGCACATCGGGAATCAGCGGCTGGCGCTTGGAGCCCGTGACGCCAAGCAGCTGGACCTTGCCCGCCTTGTAATACGACAGGCTGGTCACCAGTGGTGCGAACAGCACATGGGTGCGCTCTTCGAGAAGGTCCGCCACCGCTGGCACCGTGCCCTTGTAGATCACCATCTCCATCTCGAAACCGCCGGCCTTCTTCATGGAGTTCAGGAGAAACGAACTGGTGCCTGTCGGTCCGCCGGACGCGGCCGTGTACTGCCCCGGTTTTGCCTTGAACAGCGTGATCGCATCCTTGATGTTCTTCGCCGGAAGTCCGCGCGCCACCATCAGCGTATAAGGCTGCATGCCGATCATGGCCACCGGGGTCAGCTTGGACAGGGGAACACTGTTCTTCATGGTGTAGAGGTTGATGGAATAACTGGTGCTGCCCACCGCCAGCGTATATCCGTCGGGGGCCGCGTTGGCCGTGGCCTCGATCGCGATGTTGCCGGAGGCGCCGTCGCGGTTCGTCGGCACCATGGTCTGGCCCAGCAATTCGGTCGCCTTGGTGGCAATGACGCGGCCGGCCACGTCCACCGCCGTGCCCGGTGGAAACGGCAGATACAGGGTGATCGGCTTGGCGGGAAATGCCTGCGCCAGCGCACCGGCTGAAAGCAATGCAGATCCCAGGAATGCAATCACCAGCGGCAATCTGTTCATGTCAGTCCCCTCCTTGCAGGTATTGGTTGTATCGGCGCTACAGCGTCATTGCGCGCGTGACGAAAATCAATGCTAATCCACCTCGATCTTGATGCCGGTTTCCTGAATCAGCTTGCGATAGCGCCCCGCCTCTTCGGCGATGAACTTCCTGAACTCCTCCGGCGTGCTGCCCACCATGATGGTGGCGTCGGACTCCAGTTTCTTCACCACCGCCGGATCCCTGATTGCCTGCGTCCACATGGCGTTCAGTTTTGCAATGACGGGCTGGGGCACCCGCGCCGGTGCCAGCAAACCGGTCCAGCTGGTGTACTCGAAGCCCTTCACACCCTGCTCGGCGAGCGTGGGCACATCCGGTGCGGCGGGAACGCGCCGGTCCGTGGTGACCGCGATTGCGCGGAACTTGCCCGACTTCACCGTGGGCATGCCGGTGGCCACCGTCACCACCGCAGCCTGCACGCGCCCGGCCATGACATCGACCAGACGCTGACTGGACTGCTTGTAATGCACGAAGGTCACCTTCGTGTTGGTCATGTAGTGCAGCAATGCCCCCGGCAGATGGGTGGAGCTGCCCACGCCGCTGGTGCCGAAATTGAGTTCGTCCGGATGCGTCCTCGCATAGTCGATGTATTCCACCGCCGTCTTGAAAGGCGCCGATGGATGGACGACGAGCAGGTAGGCGCGCTTGTCGAGCAGCGTGACGGGCGCGAAGTCCTTCACGTAGTCGTAGGGCAGGTCAGGATAGACAAAGGGCGTGATCGCAAAACCGTTGTTCTGGGCCAGCAGCGTGTAGCCGTCGGGAACGGCGCGCGCAACGAGCGCCGTTCCGATCGTGCCGCCCGCCCCGCCCTTCTTGTCGACGATGAAGGTCTTGCCGGTGCTTTCGAGGATGCTCTGCGCGAACATGCGCATTTCGGTTTCGATGCCCACCGCTTCATGGGGCACGACGATCATCACCGGCTTGGCCGGATAGGCATCGGCGGACTGGCCGACGGCGAAATGCGGCCACAACCCGGCAAGGACGAGCGGCAGGGCAAACGGCCTGACATACCTGTACCTCATGGCCATCACTCCTCCTTTTTTGAGTTGAGAGCCCAGTACTGCGGATGCGCAAAGGACATCGCATCGTATTGAACCAGACGCGTTTACGCAAACTGCGGTCCAAAGGCATCCCGGACACGCGTTCCCAGCTTGCGCCTGACTCCATCCGGTTTGCATCCACCGGCAGATGGCTCTAGCATGGCCCGCATGACGCCCGATACTGAATCGCCCTCCCCGGGCGTCGCCCCCGCCGACATCCGCCCGTCTGCGGCAAGTCCGGTTGCATGGCGCGCCCTTCCCCCAGGCATCTGGGCCATGGGCTTTGCCTCGCTGTTCATGGACATGTCCTCGGAACTGATCCACAGCCTGCTGCCGGTGTTCATGGTCACGGGACTGGGCGCATCGATGCTTACCGTCGGCCTCATCGAAGGTGCTGCAGAGGCAACTTCAGCCATCGTCAAGGTGTTCTCCGGGACGCTCAGCGATTACCTTGGCCGGCGCAAGCTCCTGATGGTGCTTGGTTACGGACTCGCCGCCCTCACAAAGCCGGTATTTCCGCTGGCCGGCTCAATCGGCTGGGTGTTCGCCGCGCGCTTCATCGACCGCGTCGGCAAGGGCATGCGCGGCGCACCGCGCGATGCGCTGGTGGCCGAGATCACCGCACCGGCCATGCGCGGCGCAGCCTATGGCATGCGCCAGGCACTCGACTCGGTCGGCGCCTTTCTCGGGCCGCTGCTGGCAGTGGCGCTGATGCTGTGGCTCGCGAACGATTTCCGCGCGGTGATGTGGTTCGCGGTGGTCCCGGCCTTCATTTCTGTGACGCTGCTCATCGCGTACGTGCGCGAGCCGGAACGCGCGCAGCCGCATGTTCGCAGTCGCGCGACGCTCACGCTCGCCGACGCGCGAAGGCTGCCCTCGCGATACTGGGTCATCGTGCTGATCGGCGCGGTGTTCACGCTGGCGCGCTTCAGCGAGGCCTTCCTCGTGCTGCGCGCGCAGGACGTCGGCCTCAACCCCGGCTTCGTCCCGCTGGTGATGATCGTGATGAACGTGTTCTACGCCGGTGCCGCCTATCCGGCCGGCGCGGCCGCCGATCGCGTCAGCCACCGCACGCTGCTGTTCATCGGGCTTGCATTGCTCGTTGCCGCGGACCTCATCCTGGCGCGTGCCGCATCACCACTGGCCGCCTTTGCCGGTGCCGCAATGTGGGGATTGCACATGGCCTTCACGCAGGGCCTGCTCTCCAAGCTCGTCGCCGACACCGCGCCGGCTGACTTGCTCGGCACCGGCTTCGGCCTGTTCAACCTGGTCAGCGGCATCGCCATGCTGCTGGCAAGCGCGATTGCCGGTGCGTTATGGAGCGGATTCGGCGCATCAGCCACGTTCATCTGCGGCGCGGGCTTCGCGTTGCTGACCGCGGCGGGCCTGCTGTTCTATCGCCCCTTGCATCACCCGCCCCATGGCGCGGGTCAATGACGTCGCGGCCGCGGCGCTATCCACACCAGCCACGCGAGGCCAAGTGCCGCGGACAGCGCCGAACCCATGAGGATGCCGAGCTTGGCCTGTTCCACGGCGTCGGCCGAAGTGAAGGCCAGTTGCGCAATGAACAGCGACATCGTGAAGCCGATGCCGGCCAGCCAGGCCGCGCCCAGCAGGTGGCTCCATTGCACGCCTGACGGCAGCCGCGCCAGTCCGGCGCGCACCGCCAGCCAGCTGAACAGGCTGATGCCGCTGAACTTGCCCAGTGCCAGCCCGCACAGCACGCCCAGCGTCACCGAATTGGCCAGCGCCCCGCCCCAGGCCACGCCACCGAGGTCGATGCCGGCATTGGACAGCGCGAATACCGGAATGATGAAGAACGTCACCCAGGGCGCGAGCCCGTGCTCTAGCCGTTGCAGCGGGCTTTGCACGGCGGCGGCGGAATGCTCCATCGCTTCCGCGATGGCGGTCATGCGCCGGTTGCCGAGCGGATCATCAGGCGCCTCCGCATCGAGTCGATTCTCCCGGAAGGCCGATTGCAGCTCCACGATGTGCTGACCGAACTGCCCGGCCGTATGCGCCGGACGCGCGGGAATCACGAAAGCAAGCAGGATACCGGCCAGCGTGGCATGCACCCCGGAGGCATGCACCGCGAACCACAGCAGCAGCCCGACCGCAGCATAGGGCAGCGGATGTCGGATGCCGCCGCGATTCAGCAGCAACAGCAGCGCGAACAGCCCGCCGGCCGCCGCCAGCGCATGCAGGTTCATGTCCGCGGTATAGAAGATCGCAATGACCAGCACCGCGCCGAGATCATCGGCGATTGCCAGCGCGGTGAGAAAGATGATGAGGTTGCGCGGGATGCGCGAAGCGAGCAGCACCAGGATGCCGATTGCAAACGCAATGTCGGTGGCCATGGGAATTCCCCAGCCGGACGCCGTCGGCGTTCCGCCGTTGAACAGCGCATAGGCCAGTGCCGGTGCAACCATGCCGCCCAGCGCCGCCGCCACTGGCAGTGCCGCATCCTTGAGCGACGACAGTTCACCGACGAGGATTTCGCGCTTCAGTTCCAGGCCCACCATCAGGAAGAACAGCGCCATGAGGCCGTCGTTCACCCACTGGTGCAGCGTGAGTTCCATGCGGATCCGGTCGCCCAGATCGATGGCCAGGGGCAGTTCCCAGAAATGATGGAAGGCACCGCCCGCCGGCCCGGAGGCGATAACAAGCGCGGCAATCGTGGTCAGCACCAGCACGATGCCGCCCGCCGTGGTTCGGCGAAGGAACTGCTCCAGCGGCGTGAGGAAGCGCCCGAACAGCGGCTCAAGCGGATATTTTTTCTGCGATTCCATCAGCGCATTGTAAAGGTGTCCACCAGGAGAACGATCAAATTCCGGCATGGTTCCAGTTGCCGGTTGACGATGTCGCCGCGGGTTTCGGTCAGGAATTGATCGCATGCAACATGCTGTGCCGGTCAACACCGAATGTTCTCTCCCGTCGAATGCAGCACGCCCGGATGGCGAATCATTTTCTTCCCAGTGGCCACTCCGGCTGCGCAGCATGACGCTGCAGACCGCGCTTCAGGCTGGAGCAAGCCCGGAGCCTGTATCATCCCGCCCAGCAATTCCGCCCACCCCCGGCCCAGGCTCACGCCAGAGGCATCCAATCGATGATCGCAATCAAGACCTCCGTGCCCGCCGGCGCATCCCGGGCGGCGTAATAAATGCAGGAAGAATCGCTGACAAGGCAGGCGCCGTTCGTGCGGTACTGGATCGCCCAGACCGCCTCATCCTTCGGACAGCAGATGCTGGTGCTGGCGCTGGGCTGGCA
Source organism: uncultured beta proteobacterium (assembly GCA_903928055.1). Classification (GTDB taxonomy): domain Bacteria; phylum Pseudomonadota; class Gammaproteobacteria; order Burkholderiales; family SG8-39; genus CAIYPG01. Next base: position 54,614 of record CAIYPG010000026.1, read on the forward strand.
GCTCTACGACCTCACCAACAGCGCCTTTGACCTGGGACTGGTGGGACTGGCTCAGTTCATCCCGGCAATCATGCTCGCCCTGGTCGTCGGACAGGTGGCGGACCGCCACGACCGGCGGCGCATCGTGTTCATCTGCGCCCTGGTCAATTGCACTGTGGCCATCGTCCTTGTGACGGGCAGCCACGGACACTGGCTGAGCCGCGAGATCATCCTTGGCTGCGCCTTTGCGATCGGCGCCATGAAGGCCTTTGAATCACCCGCCATGTCGGCGTTGCTGCCCGTCCTGGTGAACACACGGTTGCTGCCCAGGGCACTGGCCTCCAGTTCCGCCAGCCGGCAGACGGCCGTGGTGCTCGGCCCGGCACTGGGGGGCGTCATTTATCTCCTTGGCCCGCACGTGGTGTATGCGACCAGCGCCGTCTTCTATTTTTCCGCCAGCCTGCTGATCATTGGCGTGAAGGCGCCAAAGTCGGTGCGACAGCGCGAGCCGGTCAGCCTGAAATCGGTCTTTGGCGGCGTGGCCTACATCTGGGCCAAGCCGGTGATCTTCGGCGCCATCTCGATGGATCTCTTTGCCATGCTGCTTGGCGGCGCCACTGCGCTGCTGCCGATCTTTGCACGCGACATCCTGCAGACCGGCCCGATCGGCCTCGGACTGCTGCGCGCCGCGCCGGCGGTCGGCGCGCTGACGACTGCGACCTGGCTGGTGCGCAAACCGATCAGGCGTGGCGTGGGGAAACTCATGTTTGCTTCGGTGGCGGCCTTCGGCATATTCACCATCGGTTTCGGTGCATCCCGATACTTTCCGCTGTCGCTTGCCATGCTCGCGCTGCTCGGTGCCGCCGACATGGTCAGCCAGGTGATCCGCTCGTCGCTGGTGCAACTGGAAACACCCAATGAGATGCGCGGCCGGGTCAGCGCCGTCAATTCCATTTTCGTCGGCACCTCCAACCAGCTCGGGCAATTCGAGTCCGGGCTCACCGCCGCATGGTTCGGTGCGGCGCCCTCGGTCATGCTGGGCGGCGTGGGCGTCATGCTGGTGGCCGCACTGTGGATGAAGATGTATCCCGACTTGCTCAGGCGGGAAGTTCTGACGACCCGGTGAAACCGGGCCGCCGGCGCGCGACAGCGAACCTGATCCAGGCTATTCGTTGCCCTTGACAACCATGGGGTGGATCGAGAAAACCGCCCGGCTTTTCACATCCACGCTCACCTTGACCCAATGCGCATTCGGGCTGCCGAAGGTTTCCAGGCGTGTAAAGTTGGGCAGCATGCTGCTTTGCCTCAGCAGCGGCTTGTCCAGCTTGAAGAAATGCGTATCCCCATGCACAAACAGAACCTGCCCCTGGAAGTCTCGTGTTTCTTCCACCAACTTGTCCAGGAACCGCGTGTAACCATCGCGTGATGCATCCTGCCGTTCATCGAGTTCCTCGGTTTCCGGAATGTCAAAGCCTGGATCGGCCTGCACCACGATCACGACTCCACGGAAGCGGCTCTTTCTGGCCTGCGCAAATGTTTCATGCATCCACGCGATATTTGCCTCATCCCGCTCCGCGTATTCCTGATTTCCAGCCTCGCACTGCTCCGGTGTGCGTGCGCTTTTCTGCCCGCACTCGGCCGCACTGCTGATCTTGTTGTTGTTCGATCCGGGCATGTTGATGCCGGCAAACACGATCCCTCCGTGCGTGAAGCGCGTATTTTCGACATATTTCTCTCCGGGCCTGCCCTGGTGCTGGAGAGGCATGCGCTTCCTGCCAAAACTTCTGTTGTCGGAAAACATGGTCTTGCGAATATGGTCGAGCCGCTCAAGCGCGTCATATCCGCCATTGTTCAAACGGTGGCAGTCAGTCCATTCATTGTCTCCGGGAATATAGACCGCAGGTCTTTTCAGGGTATTGAACATCCCGATCGCATCCGTGTAGACATCGTCGGTGCATTTTGAACTGCCATCCTTGATATCGCCGTCATAGATTGAAAACAGAATGTCGCTGGCATTCATGTCGGCGATCAAGCGGGGAATTTTCGGCGCGTCGTTTGCCTTGGCGTATGGCATGTCCCCCCACAACCCAAAGGAGAAGCGCTGGGCATAACCCGGCATGGAAGCGGTCATGCCCGCGAGCAGGAAAAGCGCGGCGCTGAATCGATGCACAGCACCATGGAAAAATGATCGGGGCACATTCAGAACCGGCGTGGACATGGCATGCAAGTGATTTCTCCTGTTACAGGAATCATTGGAATGACGAGAATTCTTCAACGTGCCCCATTCAACTCAAACAGAACGTTGACTTGATAGATCTGTGTTTTGCCGAGCAGGGATTCAGGTGGCAACGGATAGTGCGCACCGGCCACCGCCGCAAGTGCCGCCCGATCAATGAGCCCGATGCCACTGGTCTGGATGATCCTCATCAGGCTGGCAGCGCCATCGCGGAACTCGAACTCGACGCGCGCACGGCCGCGAAAGCCCATGGAACGGGCGGCCGGCGGGTAGGTTACGGCAGCCTGGATGGCCGCCTTGACCAGCGCGGCAAATTCCGCCTCCCGGTCAACGGTGGCACTCCTTGCGACCGGCGGTGGTGGCTGTGGCGCGGCCGATTCGACGATTGGCGATTCGGCAGCAATCGGCGGAACAGGCTCCTCCCTGGGCTTGGCGGGGGCAGGCGGAGTGTGCACCGGCGCTGGCGCCTGGAGCGCGACTGTTTTGACCGGAACCGGCAGCGGCTTCTGCTGGGGCCTGGGCTCGGGTTTCGGCGGTGGAGGTTCAGGTTCGGCAAGAACCACCTCGACGGGCTGAAGATCCGGCCTCGAAACCTTGGCCGTTGCCTGGGCGACGAATACGACCGAAGCACCGACCAGGGCAAACTCGATCACCGCAGCCACGACCATTGCGCGACTGGTCGAGAGCGAGTTGGGTGCTGCGCTCTTCCGTTGCACGTTACTGGACATTGCGCGTTGCGAGCCCGATCTGGGTGATTCCGCTCTGTCGGCAGGCATCCATGACCTCGGCCAGCTCCTGCAGGCTGGATGTCGATTCGCCGGCAATGGTCACGACCGTCTTGGGCGATGCCACCTGGCGCAACACCGCGCGCAGCCCCTGGATGTTCATGGGCTTCTGATCCACCAACAGCGCTCCGCCGGCATGGATTTCGATAAGCACCTTCGTCGGTGGCAGCGCTTCCCTGGATGCACTGGAAGGCAGATGTCCGATCAGGCCGCTTGACGGAATCATCTTCAGCGCAATCATCACGAAGAAGACCAGCAGGAATAGCATGATGTCGATCATTGGGATGATCTCGATCCGGGGCTTGCGCACCTCCAGATAGCGCATCAGTCAGCTACCCGTTCTTGCCAGGGCCATCTTCGGCTGGACCGTATCATTCATTCCGGAGGCACCTGCAAACGCCACCCGGTTGATCAGCATCTGCTTCAGGGTTTCCAGCTGGTGCACCAGCAAACGCGTGCGATTGTTCAAACCATTCAGAAAGATCAGCCCCAGCATGGCAATGAACAACCCGCTTGCCGTGGCAATCAGTGCTTCGGCAACGCCCCCCGTGACCTGCACGGGGGCGGTGCCGGCCTCGCTCAACCCTGAAAAGGCATTGAACATGCCCACGATGGTCCCAAACAATCCGAGCAGCGGTGCCAGGGTGACCACGGTATCCAGCACCCAGAGCGAACGGTCCAGCCTCGGGATGGCATGCATGATGACTTCTTCCAGCCGGTCCGACAGCGCCTGCCGGTCATCCAGTTCCGGATGGGTCAATGCCACATCGAGCAGCGCAGCATGCGGAAGCAAGCCGGCCAGGTCACGCTGGCGAACGAGAAGGTCCGTGCGCGCCTTGGGGATGTCCGCCACCGCTTCGTTGACCCTCCTGCCTCCGGACATGAGCCGGTACAGAAACCATGCCCTTTCCACGATGACCGTGAGCCCCACCAGCAGCAGCACCAGCATGATGTAGAGCGTCCCGCCGGACGACCTGGCAAGCCCGATAATGTATTCAACGGTCATGGACTAGAAATCCGCTCGTACGGTGACCATCGCGCTGCGCGTCGGCTGCCACAGGAAGGTGTCACCGACGTTGGGCTGTCCGTACAGAGCCGTGCCTGCAGTCTTGTTGATGGGCGCGATCGCCACGATGTCCTGGCGGTTGAGCAGGTTGAAAATTCCAAGCTGCAGTTTCACGCTCTTTGCGCCCAATCCCGGATGAGGCAGGGTGTACGAGACATTCAGATCGGTCGTCGAGTACGCGTTCATCGCGTAGGCTGCGTCATCCAGCACGTAGCTGGTGCCCACGCGCTTCTGCACCAGCGAAGTGCTCCATGACCCATCATGATAGAGAACGCCCAGCGCAATCGTATTGGCCGGCACGCCGGCAATCTGCAATCCGGACGATTTGGAGGCCGCGCGATTGATCGATCCGTTTGAATACAGCGAAATGCCGTTCTTCAGGGCATAGGTCACCTGCCCTTCGATTCCCTTGTAGACGACACCACCCTGGTTATAGAACACCGGTTGTGCCGCAGGGCTGCCCGGAAGCTGCGCGATCTTGTTGTCGAAATTGATGTAGTACAGGTCGGTATCAAATGTCAGGAGGTCCGACTTGTGCACAACGCCCCACTGATAATTGACCGAACGCTGCGGCTTCACGTCCGACGCATCCGCGTTGGCGCTCTGGAAACTGCTGATATCCGGAACCAGCATCCCCTTTGCATATTGCGCGTAGGTGGACCAGACCGGGTTGATGCTGTAATTGGCGGTCAGGAAGGGCAGCGTTGCATTGAAATCCTTCTTCAGGTGCTGCTCGATGCGGGCGGTCTGGTTGACGCTGGCATCAATGCTGAGCTTCCAGAGCATGTACTTGAGCCCCGGGGTGATCTTCAGGTCCCTTGTCGCATTCCATTCGAATTCCGCAAACGGCTGATATTGCTTCCAGCCGGAATTCTGCTCGTATTTCACATTGTTGATCCCGGCAATGACACCCGGCACCGCCGCTTGATCGTAGTTCGCCCCGCCGGTCAGCAGGTCGTAGTCGTAGAGCGCGCGATGCGTATCCGCCTGCTCGGCCCAGAGGCCGGCACGCAGCAGTCCTGTGTCCAGTTGCCTGGTCGCCTTGAAGATGTTGCCGATGACCGCGTACTCATTGGTCTTGATATAGCCCGGCATCTGCGTGGCCGCAGTGACCACGCCCGTCGAGAGCGTGACCTTCCCCAACCCTGTCGTCAGGTCCGTGGCCGCCGAACTCAATCCGTTGTTGGTGTAATTGTAGTAATACGCACTGTCATCGATGGCCCAGCCGGAACCCAGATCGCTTTGCAGGCGCACGTAGTTCATCGCCGTGGATTTGTTCACCAGGTTGTACTTGTAGTAATTCGCCTTGTTGGGATCATCACTGAGCGCGTAGTTCTTCCCCAGCTGGTCGGCCTGCGCCAGAGTCAACCCGGTTTCCTTGTCGTTCTGCTGGTACCAGTTCTTGTTGTAGTTGATGTTGACCGTGATCAGCGAACTGTCACCGATCGGCTTCTGCAGCTTGAACATCAGGTTCTGCCCCTGAACCGCGCTGAAGGTCCGGTAGCCATCGCTGTTGAGTTGCTGCAGGTTGATCGCGAACGACGCGTCGCCCATGGCAGGCATCGTTCCCGAGTCATAACGCGCGCCAACCAGCTGGGTATTCCAGGAGCCGAACGAATAGAAGGGCGAGATGGTCTGCTCGCGCGCAAGGTCCCGAGAGAAAAGATTGACTGACCCGCCGAATGTCGCCGCACCGAAATTGCTCGCATTGCCGGGGCCGCGCTCCACTTCCACGCGACCGATCACCGACGCAGGAAAGTACGCGGTGGAGTGGTGTGTTGGGCCATTGGTATCACCAAATGGAATGCCGTCAAAAGTGACATTGAACTCGCCGTCCTTGAATCCGCGGATGCCGTTCTTGGTCTCTCCGAGGCCGGGGCCATTGGGTGAAATTCCCAGCGTCACACTGGGCGCGATGGCGGCAATCGCGGAAAAATCGCTGACCGGCGACTTAGAATCTTCGATGAAGGACCGGCCAATCACTGATTGCGGCTGTGTCACCTGAAGTGACGATTGCGTCGGAGCGACGGCTGCCGCCCTGGATTCGGTGACGGTGCGCCCCGCCGTTGCCTGGCCATCTCCCGCCGCACTGGTTCCAACCGTCCCCAGGTCGGTGGTGTCGGCTGAGTAGGAAGTTGCTGACATCGCCGCAAGGGCGGATGCCACTGCAACCGAAAGAAAAATCTGTGCGCGCTTCCTGCATTGCTTCTTCATTGTGGTTGTTCCGTGCGTTCAATTTAAAGAACGGACAGTAACGACCAAATGTTTCGCGCATGTTACGCAAGCAGCAGTTGGGACCGCTGTCAGCGCGAAGTCAGCAGTTTGCAATCAGGCGTGTCACCTCGAAAAAATTTGTGATATTGCAAGGCCTGGTTAAATGAGAACGAGAGGTGCGGCAGCCAGCGTCAGCAGTTCACTGACATCGTCCAGCAACTCCAGCGAGCCGACCAGTTTCACGATGCGATCGATCGTTGCCGGCGGAACACAGGATGCGGTGACATGGCGGAACTTGTATTCGAGGTCTTCGGGCCTCAGCGGATTCTCGGGACTGCCGCGCCGGTCGGGGATCATGCGGTCGAACGTCCGGCCATCGCGTGTCACCAGCCGGATGCGCGCCGCATGCCGGGCCGGCGGCCCCTTCGCCTCGATCTCCTCATCGATGTGCGCGCTGACGCGGCGAATGAAGTCGAGGATGCGCGGATCGCGCAGCCGATCCTCACGGTACTGGTCGGTGAAGGCAACGCCGTCGATGGCAATGACCGCAAGGCCGTAATACAGGTTCATCTGCGCTGCCGTGACGCTCTGCGCCTTGTACTCCCAGGCGCAGTGCACATGCGTCATGCGGCTCAGGCCGATCTCCAGCGATTCGATGTCATCGGCCGAGAGCGAATGCTCGCGCATGAGCCCGGCAAGGCCGTCGAGCGAAGTATGGATGCTGGTCACGCTGGCATGCGGCTTGTAGCCGACGGCCAGGGTCTCCCAGGTTTTTCCCAGCCCCTCGGTAATGCGCCGCGGATTGGGCTTGTCCGACAGCGAACTGAGGAAGCCGCCATAGGACGCTTCGACCACATCGGGGATGCCGGTGAAATCGTTTTGCGCAAGCTGCGCGGCGTACACGCCGGTTTGCGCAGCGCGGCCGCAATGGAAGCGCTTCACCATTGCGCCCTCCTGCGCCGCCATCAGGCCCGCGCCCTGCGAGCCGGCGATGCCCAGCGCATGCTGGAAGCGCCCGGCATCCAGGCCGAGCGCGCGCGCCGCGGTGGCCGCGGCAACAAATGCACCGGAGGTGCCCTGCGGATGGAAGCCGCGGAAGAAAAGGCTCATGGTGGCGGCATTGCCCACACGCGTGCCTACTTCGTATCCGGCGGCCATGGCGGTGATGACTTCGGCACCGGACACCTTTCGCTCCGCCGAGAACTGTTCGGCCAGCGCGAACGCCACCGGCGTGGCCAGCGAGCCGGGATGGAGAATCGACTCCTTGTGGATGTCATCCAGTTCGAAGGCATGTCCGGCCGTGCCGTTCACCAGCACCGCCAGCGCCACCGAACTCTTAGCACCCATGCCCATGAGCGAGGCCACCGGGCGCGCGCCTTCAGCCTTCGCCATGTCGGCCACCTTTCGCGTCCAGGGCAGCGTTGCCCCGAACAGGCAGCAGCCCAGGCTGTCCAGCACGCAGGACTTGATGCGCTGCACCGCCTCGGGGGGAATGTCTGCGTACTTCAGGTTCGCAGCGAACGTTGCAAGGTCGCGCGTGGCATGCTCGAGCAGCGGGGGTTTTGCGTCACTCATCGATGGGCTCCGTGCACATGCAGAAGTGTTTTAATTTTTTTTGCATGACGAAGCCCGCGATGCTCCGACACTATTCGTGGCGGGCCGTCTGCAGGGCCATCATACCCCGCAGTCCGACGCACCCGGAAACGCGCCCGATGGGTGACGGGCCCTACCGTTCCGGTTCAGACCATTGAACCGAATTTTCCGCTGTTGAAGTCGGTGACCGCCTGCTGGATCTCGGTGCGCGTGTTCATGACAAAGGGCCCGTAGCCTGCAATCGGCTCATCGATCGGCTCGCCACCGAGGATGAGGACACGCGCATCGCTGTTCGACTCGATCGTGAATTCGCGGCCGTCCTGTTCGAGCAGCACCATCTGCGCCTCGCGCGCAACTGCTGTGCCATTCACCTCCACCGTGCCGCGCAGCACGATCACCGCCGCAGTGTGGCCCTCGGGCAATTCGAGCTTCACCATCCCATCCTTCTTCAATTGCACGTCCCACACTTCGACGGGCGTGAAGGTGCGCGCCGGGCCGCGATGCCCCTGGTACTCGCCGGCGATCACGCGCAGCGTGCCCGCAGCGTCGGCCAGCGCCACGGCAGGAATGTCGCGGTCGAGGATGTCCTGGTAATGCGGCGCGGACATCTTGTCCTTTGCCGGCAGGTTCACCCACAACTGCACCATCTCCAGCGTGCCGCCCTTTTTCGTGAACTCGCGCGAATGGAATTCCTCATGCAGGATGCCCGAGGCCGCGGTCATCCACTGCACGTCGCCGGGGCCGATGCGGCCGGCAGCGCCGGTGGAGTCGCGATGCTCGACCTCGCCCTGGTAGACGACGGTCACGGTCTCGAAGCCGCGATGCGGATGCACCCCCACGCCGCGCGGCCGGTCGGCGGGCTTGAATTCCGCCGGCCCGGCATAGTCAAGCAGCAGGAAGGGACTGAGCTCCGCGCCCTGCTCGTGATAGGAAAACAGCGAGCGGACGGGAAATCCGTCGCCCACCCAGTGGGATTGCGGGGCGCTTTGCACCTTGAGGACTTTTTTCATTGAACGGTTCCTTGATACTTCCAGATATGGGCTGTTCATCCGCTTTCAAGCACCTTGCGCCCCCTCCCGCAAAGGCGCACTGTCATGAAGATGTAACGAATGGACGCCGGCAGCACGGTAGCATCTGGCAGGGCAACGCGGCAACCGGCCGCACGCCCGATGCACGACTGGCACGACTGGACGGACAAACACAAACAGGTGACCGAAGGGCCCGCTTGCAGGCCATCCGGACCCGATAAAGATGCCTGCTGAAATCGAGCTCAAACTCGGCATTGCTCCCGAGGATGTCACGCGCCTGCTGCACCACCGGCCGCTTGCCGGCCGGGGCCGCAGCCGGCCACGCACGCTCACGCTGACCAATGTCTATTACGACACCCCTGATCTGATCCTGCAGCGGCATCGCATCGCACTCCGCCTGCGCCATTCCGGAACGGGTAAGCGCTGGATACAGACCATCAAGGCACAGGGCCGCGTGGTCGGCGGGCTGCACTCACGCCCCGAGTGGGAAACCGACACCACCAAAGGCGTGCCCAGGCTGGACGATCTGCCCGACAGCGACATTCGGCGCTTCTTCGCCGATGACGGATTGCGGCAATCGCTTCAGCCCGTGTTCACGATGGAATTCAAGCGCACCATCGTCCACCTCGCATGGGCCAATGGCGATGCCGTTGAGCTGGCAGTGGATCGCGGCAGCATCCGCGCCGGCGGCCGTGCCGAAATGCTGTGCGAACTGGAACTGGAACTGAAATCGGGCTCGCCGTCGCGGCTGTTCTCCGTGGCGCGCATGCTGCACCGCGCGGTTCCGCTGCGGCTGTCGAACATCAGCAAGGCACAGCGCGCCTACCGCATGGTTGCGGGCACGCCGCTCGAGCCGCACAAGGCCGTTCCCGCTGGCACGGCAGGGAGGAAACGGGACAAGGTGACGGCCGGCGAGCTGTGTTCCGCCGTCCTTGAGGGCGGCCTTGCCCACCTGCAGGCCAACGAGGAAGGCGCGCGCCTCTCCGAGGAACCGGCGTTCGTGCACCAGATGCGCGTTGCGGCACGCCGCCTGCGCTCGGCGTTCAAGGCGTTTGCACCGCTTCTCGCCCCGGAGCAGCTGGAGCACTTCCAGGAGGAACTGCGCTGGCTGAGCGATGCGCTGAATGGCGCGCGCAACTGGGATGTGTTCGTTGCGCGCTCGCTGCCGGCGATCTGCGCCGCCCTGCCCGATGAACCCGGAGTCAACTGGCTTGCATCCCGCGCCGCCGGGGAACGCGGCGTGCAGCGCGAGCGTGCCCGCGACGCCATCGCTTCGCGGCGCTACGAAAGCCTGGTCCTGGAACTGGGCGCCTGGCTGGCGGCGCACCGCTGGCACGACACGGCACTGGCGCAGATGCCGGCCGCCCGCTTCGGCGCCGACGTGCTGGCGCGCCGCCACCGCAAGCTGAAAAGGAGCGCGCGTGGCCTCACTGCCCTTGACATGCAGGAACGCCACCGGGTTCGCATCGCCTGCAAGAAGCTGCGTTACGCCGCGGAATTCTTCGCCCCGCTCTTCCCCGGACAGCGGACCGGGCATTACATCGGCGCCCTCGAAGCACTGCAGGATGTGCTCGGCGACCTGAATGACGAGGCGACCGCGGCGCTGCTCATGCAGGACCTGTCGGCCGGAACGGGCGAACCGGCGCAGCAGCGCGCCTGCGGGCTGGTGAGCAGCTGGGCCTCGGGCCTCGCGCGCAAACAATTGCCCGCGGCAACAAAGGCCTGGCGCGCATTCACCGAACGGAAAACCTTCTGGCCCCGTCCCAGGAAAGGCAACGCGGAAGGAAAGGAAGCGAAAGGAGGAGCCTGATGGAGCTGATTCTGTGGCGCCATGCCGAGGCACAGCCCGGCGAGCCCGATGCTGAGCGGGCATTGACCGTAAAGGGCCGCAAGCAGGCGAAACGCATGGCCGCCTGGCTGAAGAACAGGCTGAGCGGCCGTTACCATATTCTGGTCAGTCCCACCGCGCGCACGCGCCAGACGGCCACGGCACTCACTGAAGATTACGACGTCTCCGGGGAGATCGGCCCGGCCGCCACGGCACGGCACATCGTCGCGGCGGCCGACTGGCCGAATGCCAAGGGCACGGTCATCGTGGTCGGCCACAGTCCCGGCCTCAATCGCACCGCGTCGCTGCTGCTCACCGGACGGGAAAGCGAATGGGAAATGAAGAAAGGCGGCCTGTGGTGGTTCCAGCTCCGCGACGAAGGCGACCCGGCATTCCTGCGCGCGGTGGTGGGACCCAGGGATGCGTGAGGGCTCCATCAGCATCCAGATGCCGTTAATAAACTGACCAATATGATCATTTTTGATTTTTTATTGATTTTCAAAGCGAATGATTCGCTCTATTGATATCAATCGCTCTGGTGCACCGGAGGCCTCCTACGGCTCCGATCAGGGCGGCCTTATCTGCGGACACCTGTTTCGCGTGGCGCCGGGAAGCATGCCAGCCAGCAACCCCGTCGGCACGGCCGAAGCAGTGGACTGGTTGCGCCGGCCGCCGGCGGAACGCGCAGGGCAGTTCCTCTGGCTGCACTTCAATCTGAGCAACACCTCGGCTGAGAAGTGGATGCGCGCGCACCTGTCGCTGTCGGATGCCTTCTACGATGCGCTCACCGACGGCTCGCGCTCGACCCGCATCGAGAATGCCGACGACAGCCTGGTCGCGGTCATCAACGACGTGGCTTATGACTTTGCCTTCGAGCCCTCGGAGATCGCCACGCTGTGGCTGACGGTGCGGCCCGACATGCTGGTCAGCGCGCGCGTGCACCCGCTGCGCGCAGTGGACCGGCTGCGGCAGAGCGCAAAACAGGGTGCCGCCTTCGGTTCGCCGGCCGAACTGCTGATCCACCTGATGCGCGACCAGGGCGATGCGCTGGTGGAGATCGTGCGCAAGGCCACGCAGCAGGTGGATGCCATCGAGGACCAGTTGCTCGCCGGGTACCTGCAGCAGAAGCGCGCCGACCTGGGCCGCCTGCGCCGGGTGTTCGTCCGGCTGCAGCGCCTGCTGGCGCCCGAACCCGCCGCACTGTTCCGCCTGTTGCAGCAGCCGCCGCGCTGGATGGCCGCCCATGACCTTGCCGACATGCGCCAGGCCACCGAGGAGTTCTCGCTGGTGATCCGCGACCTGGCCGCGCTGCAGGAGCGTATCCGGCTGCTGCAGGAGGAACTGGCGGCGCAGGTAAGCGAGCACACGAACCGCAGCCTCTACATCCTCACCGTGGTCACGGTACTGGCGCTGCCGGTCAACATTGTGGCCGGCCTGTTCGGCATGAACGTCGGCGGCATTCCCATGGCCGAGGATGCACATGGCTTCGTCACCGTGGTACTGGTGATGTTTGCGCTGGTGGTCGCCTTCGTCTGGATGGCCATGCGCAAGATGCGCGAATGACTTTACCTTCCCGATTCATTGACACCCTTTTCCACAGGAGCTCAGCGTGAAACCGATTGACGAGGACATGATCCGGCGCATCCAGAACGATCTCATCGACGGCTACGATGAAGAACTCGAAATGGAGATGGAGGATCACACCGACCTGGGCGAAGCCTCGGCGAAACGCATTGCCGCGGACAAGGCTTACCGCAGCCTCTATTTCAGGGAACTGTTCCGGCTGCAGGGAGAACTGGTGAAGCTGCAGGACTGGGTGGTCACCACCGGACACAAGGTCGTGATCCTGTTCGAGGGCCGCGATGCTGCCGGCAAGGGCGGCGCGATCAAGCGCATCACGCAACGGCTCAATCCGCGCGTCTGCCGCGTCGCTGCGCTGCCCGCGCCCAACGACCGCGAGCAGACCCAGTGGTATTTCCAGCGTTACGTTGAGCATCTTCCGGCCGCCGGCGAAATGGTGCTGTTCGACCGCAGCTGGTACAACCGCGCCGGCGTCGAACGGGTCATGGGCTTTTGCAGCGACGAGCAGTACGAGGAATTCTTCCGCACCGTACCCGAGTTCGAGAAGATGCTGGTGCGCTCGGGCATACAACTCATCAAGTACTGGTTCTCGATCTCCGATGAGGAGCAGCACGTGCGGTTCCTCGGCCGCATCCACGACCCGCTGAAGCAGTGGAAGCTCTCGCCCATGGACCTGGAGTCGCGCCGCCGCTGGGAACAGTACACGCGCGCCAAGGAAATCATGCTGGAACGCACCCACATCCCCGAGGCGCGCTGGTGGGTGGTGCAGGCCGTGGACAAGAAGAAGGCGCGCCTCAACTGCATCCACCACCTGCTGCAGCAGATGCCCTACACCGATGTTCCCCATCCCGAGGTCGTCCTGCCCAATCGCGAGCGCAGCAAGGGCTACCGGCGCAACCCCATCGCCGCCGATCTGATCGTGCCCGAGGTGTACTAGCGCCGGCGTCCTCCCTGGCGGCAGGGCGGCAGTTCCGGACTGCAGGTAAGATCATGCCCTTCCCGCAACCCACGGAGCGCCCGGCAATGCCATTACCGCACTCAGGCCCACGCGAACAACTGCATCTGCGAAGCATTGAAATGCGTGGATATCGCCGCCCCGACGGGCTGTTCGACATCGAGGGGCACATCACCGACACCAAGACCTTCGACTTCAGCCCCGGAGGCGGCAACGACAACATGGTGAAGGCAGGCAAGCCGATTCACGAAATGTGGCTGCGCCTGGTCATCGACACGAAGCTGCGCATCCATGACGTGGTCGCGGTGACTGACAATCATCCCTTCCCGCAATGCCCCGAAGCAACCGGCATCATGGCCAGCCTTAAAGGCCTGACCATTGGCGCAGGCTGGCAGTCAGCCATCCGCGAACGCCTGGGCAGGGCCGACAGTTGCACCCACCTCCGGGAACTGCTGATTCCGCTTGGTACGGCAGCCTACCAGTCGCTGGCCGGAATGCGCGAGGACCGCAACCGCGTCGATGCGAAGGGGCGCCCGGTGAAGATCGACTCCTGCTACGCCTTCAACAGCAACCGCGAACAGGTCCTGCAGCGCTTTCCCGCCTTCTATACCGGCCCGGCCATGGCCGACACCAAGGGCGTGAAGCAGGACTGAGCCCCCATTTCGCGGAACACATCCGTTGGAACACATCCGTTTCTGGTATGGAAGTACCTTGCAAACCCGATCGGCCCGCACAGAGGCCGAAGCGGCTTACACAAAGAACAAAGGAGAGGAATCATGCGACTGCTGTCTGCACCATTTTCGACGATCATGAGCATGGCGATGGCGGCGGCCACAACGGCCATGCTGTTTTCCGCCAATGCCTCAGCCCAGGCCGGCAATGCACCCTATCCCGGCAAGCCGGTCATGCTGGTCGTGCCCTTCACCTCGGGTGGCCCCAACGATGAGGAATTCCGCACCTTCCTGCCGCGGTTGCAGGAGAGCACCAAGCAATCTTTCGTGTTCGACTTCAAGCCGGGTGCCGCGACAACCATCGGCACGGGCTATGTCGCCAAGGCGGCGCCGGACGGCTACACCCTGCTGCTCACCAATGGCAGCATTACCATCCATCCGAATTTCTATCCCGACCTTCCGTACGACGTGCCCGGCAGTTTCGAGCCCGTCACGCAGATGACCGAGCGCTACACCATCCTGATCTCCAGCGTGGCCGCGCTGCCCAATGTGTACAACATTCCCGACCTGGTGGCCTTCGGCAAGGCCAATCCCGGCGTGCTGAACTGCGGCGCCGCCGGTGCCGGCGGCGTCAGCCACATCGCCTGCGTGGCCCTGGCATCGGCCACCGGTGTGCCCATCACGCCGATCCAGTACAAGGGCGTGTCGCAGGGCCTGATCGACGTGATCGCGGGACGGACGCAACTCACGCTGGGCACGATCTTCGTCGCACAACCGGGCATCAAGGCCGGCAAGTTGCGCGCGATTTCGGCGCTGAATGCGCGCTCCAAAATTTTTCCGGAACTGCCGACCGCCATGGAACTGGGCCTCGATGTGGAATACCCGACCTGGCTTGGCGTGTTCGCTCCGGCCAAAACGCCCGCCGCCATCGTCAACAAGCTGAACAGCGAACTGGGCGCTGCTGCGCGCGCGCCCGAAGTCGTGAGCCGCGTGGAGTCACAGGGCAGCTTCATCGTTGCCAGTTCGCCCGATGTGTTCCGCAAGAAGCTGCTCGCCGAGCGGGCGCGCTGGAAGAAGATCATCACGGAAAAAGGCATCAAGCTGGAAGAATGATGCCGCGTAAAACCTCCTTGAAGCTTGCAGATATCCGTTTCCAGGGCGGAGCGCCGTTCAGGACGGCCCGCGAGCAGAAGGAGGTCCTTTCCCTCATCCGGCAACTCGCAGTTTCAGCTGGCATTGGCGTCGCGGATCTGGCACTCAGCGCGGCCATCCTGGAGGCGCTGAGCGGCGGACGGAGCAAGGCGCACGTGTTCAAACTGACGCCGTTTTTCGGCCCGGACCGCCAGGTCAAAGGCCCTCCGGTCGTGGTGAAAATTGCACCGCGCACGCAAGGCGAACGCGAGAAGGCGAACTACGACAAGTTTGTGCGCTGGGCCCTTCCCGCCGCCTGCCGGCCCGAGTTGCTCGGGTTCGCCTCGACACCCGCCCATGCGGGCCTTTGCTATTCATTCGCCGGTCGTCCCGACGGCGCGCGGATGGACACGCTGACGGAGTGCCTGCAACGGGGTGACGCGACCAGACCGGAACTCGTCCTGCGCACGCTGTTCGATCCGTTGCGCGACACCTGGTACAACCCGGCGCTGCTCCGCACGGAAAGCGATCTTGCGCGGCGCTATCTGGACCGGTATTTCAAAGGACCGGGCCCAGCGGCCAGAAAAGCTGAGGCCGCAGAAACCGAAACAAGCCTGCAGGCCTGTGCGAAACGCTACTTCAAGGCCCGGCAGAAGGATGGGCGCTACGTCATTGGCAGGCTGTCGTTTCCGTCGCCGCATGCAACGCTGTTCGCCTCCGGTCAGAAGCGTCGTTATCACAGCTGCATCCTTCATGGCGATCTGAATTCGGACAACATCCTCGTTGCCGATGTTCCGAGTGTTGCGAAAATTGCCAATGCCTCCAGCAGTGCGACCGGCGTAACCATGATCGACTTCCAGAAAACCGGACGCGGGCATGTGCATGAAGACCTGGTCGCCGTCGAAGCAAGCATCCGGATCAACTATGGGCGCGATGTTTCGCGGATGGTTTCGCAAGATGCCTTATTCAGTGAAATCCTGAAAAAGGAACGGCTGATCGCCCTGGGGCGTCCACCCCGCAACGATCCCTACCCTGCATCGATCCGGAAGGTCCGCGACGCCGCGTCCCGTTATTTCGGTGGTATTGAAGACAATGCCAACTACCACTTCGCCGTCGCAGCGATCGGCTTGCGGCTCATGCAGGCGGTCGATCTGTCGCACGTTGCCCGTGCGAGGATCACTGCCAGCACTTTATGGGCGGCGAAGTCGCTGGCAGGCGAAAAACTCTAGGGCAATACTTCGCCCTCTAGATGTTTGCGCGCGGGAGGAATTCCAGCAACGGGGGGGGCGCATCAACGATCACTCCGCAACCGGCCTTGCAGGCCCATCGACCATTGTCGGGACCATAGGCGCCCTCGAGCTGCCACCAGCCCTGGTGGTGCTTGCAGCAGGCATCGCAGATCGCCATGCTCCGGTCGCTGTAACGATAGACGCCGGTTCCGTGGCACTTCGGGCAATCACGATCGGCGTTCATCGCCGCACTGGCGTAGGCGTCGGTCTTGCGGGGCTCGCTGCGCTGCCGGGTGACATAGGTCTCCGGGTCAACCTCGCAATCCGCGGGCATGAACAGTTCCGGTCCGAGCAATGCGTAATAGTTGTTGCGTGTCTCGGCGATCAGCAGCGTCTTGTGCACGGCGATCGACAGCACACCCGAGGTGTGCAGGACGAGGCCGCAGAATTCCGGATTCGAGAGGTGGACGATGCAGTTGCCCCAGATGATCGGCGGCGCCGTTTCATCCGCCTGCGGGACCCGCATCCATTCGCGAAAAATACCGTTGAGTTGCTTCGCCATCTTCCCACGCACTTGTTTGTGGGCGTTTGCACAACCCAGCGTTGAACCGGCTGCGAACTCCTGCAGCAAGGGCAGGTAGTTTATGCCCAACGCTGCACAACTCACAACGGGCGATGGTCCGACAAGTGCACTTCGTGGAATTACATCTGATGAAAAGATGCGAAAAATCCCCGATCAGGTGGTTGATCTCCACCGGCTGTTCCGTCGCCGGGAAATGTCCCGCTTTTTTTCAGCCGCAGCAACTTTCCTGAAAATCGCGGCTAGCGGTACACCACCTGAATGAGCGCACGCATATAGCCGATCACGAACGCCTGATTGGCGATTTCCGCGCCTGGAAAATTCGGCGAATGATCGAGCGAGAACGGCCCCTTGAAACCCACGTCGCGATAGGCCTGCATGGCGCGGAACATGTCCACATCACCGTTGTCCACGAAGGTCTCGCGAAAGCGCGGGAAAGAACCCTCCACGTTGCGGAAATGCACCATGACAATCTTGTCCATGGAGCCGATTTCGCGGATGGCATCGTACACGTCCACACCCTTCATCTCCTTCACGCAACCCTGGCAGAACAGCATGCCGTTGGAGCGCGAAGGGACCATGTTCCAGATACGCCTGTAGTCATCGAAGCTCGAGGCGATATGCGCCGCGCCCGCCAGAGGCGGAAGGCCGTGTGGCACCGGCGGATCGTCCGGATGCAGCGCCAGGCGCACACCAGCCTCCTCGGCAACGGGAATCACCGCCCTCAGGAGGTATTCGATGTTGTCGAGCACCTGTTTTTCCGACAGGGGCGGATTGACGGGCGGCGCCGGATTCTTCAGGTATTCCTCGTAGTCGAAACTGATGTAGCTGGCGCCGCCGCGGCCCTGGGTCGCCCTGGAACGCAGGAACGGGGACTGCAGCAGCTTGAAGTTATAGGCCAGGATGGGGACACCGGCCTGGCCCATGGCTTTGATCGCATTGATGAGATAGGCGATTTTTTCATCGCGGCCCGGCAGCCCGCGCTTGATTTCCTCGTAACCGCTGGTGGCCATGACGCTGCGCAGGTCCATGCCATGCGCGGCGACCCGGGCCTTGGCCTGCCTGAAGAACGCCACCGCCTTGTCCGGTGTCGACAGGTCGATGGGCGTGCCCGGCGTATGGCCATCGGGCAGGTTGATTGAGACACAATCGAGCCCCAGCGCCCGCACGAATGCCAGGCGCTTTTCCACATCACCGTCCCAGACGACCTTGTCCTGGATAAGCATGACTTCTCCTTTTTGGAACACCTGCCGCCCCGCGCTTTGCGGCGGATTTGCATGGTGCTTTGCCAATAGCATACAGTAGCCGCATATCCGTCCCGGCATTCAGCACGGGCAAAAAAATAAACGCGAAAAAGGAGGCTTCGATGAACATCCGCCATGCATTGCCGGCAGCGCTGGCAGTCGCACTTCTCTGGTGCCTCCCGGCAGGACCAGCCGCGGCGCAGTCCTGGCCGACGAAACCGGTGCGCCTGATTTCGCCCTTCCCGCCCGGCTCCAGCGCCGATGTCATGGGACGATTGTTTGCACCCAAGCTCGCCGATGCATTCGGCCAGCAATTCCTGGTGGACAACCGCGCCGGCGCAGCGGGCAACATCGGCGCGGAGGCGGCCGCGCGCTCGGCTGCCGATGGCTACACCTACCTGATCGAACCCTCGGCCATCGCCTCCACTGTCTCGCTGTACAAGAACCTGACATTCAACCTTGAACGGGACTTTGACGCCGTTGCCATGCTGTCGAACAGTTCCTATCTGCTGGTGGTCAGCCCCAAGAGCCCGGCCAGGACCGTGAAGGAACTCATCGCCATGGCCAAGGCCAGTCCCGGCAAGCTCAACTTCGCCTCCACCGGCACTGGTGGCGCCATTCACCTCACCACGGTGATGTTCATGATGGCCACCGGAACGGACATGGTGCATGTGCCCTACAAGGGTGGCCTGGCCGCTGTCGCAGACCTGAATCCGGGCCAGATCGACCTCATGTTTGCCACCACCCAGACGCTGCTGCCCCAGGTGAAGTCCGGGCGTGCCCGCGCGCTGGCCATTACCACGCCAGTGCGCAGTGCTGCTGCACCGGATATTCCGACCGTGTCCGAGGCCGGCGTGCCCGGGTTCGAGTCGAGCGCATGGCTGGCGCTGGTCGCCCCCAAGGGAACGCCACGCGACATAATCACCCGCCTCAATGCCGGTGTAGGGAAAATAGGCCAGACCCCAGACATGGTGGAACGCTTCAGCACGCTGGGTGCAGAGACGCAAAACATTCCGCCTGCCCAGATCGCGGCCTTCATCCATGACGAAATCGCAAAGTGGGCAAAGGTTGTGCAGGCCGCCGGAGTGACGCTGGAGTAATGCTGAGGCAATGCCGGTGATCAGGCCGATCGTCGCTGATGCACCGATCGCAAGGTTGCCTGCGCCAATACGGTGAGCGCACCAGTGGCCATTTCAGTAACACCGGCTGGCAGATTCGCCAGCCTATAGACCTGCCACAAACTCACCAATCAATTTGTTCACTTCAACCGGCCGTTCCGTTGCCGGAAAGTGGCCGGCGCTATTCAATCTGACAAGCAGCGACCCCCGCACCGCCTCGTGGATGCGCTGCTCGCCCTGCGGCGCGTCACCCGGATCATCATCACCACGGATCAGAAGCAGTTTCGGTTTCAGCCCGGGCAGCCTGTCCTTCACATCGAACTGCGAATAGGCGACGAGGCTCTCGTACTGCGAGCGCGGTCCCACCTTGCGGTGCGCCTCCACCAGTTCCTCGCGCAAAGCAGGTTCAACCCACATCAGGTGATGCTGCTGGAACTCGGTCCACTCCTTGTAAGTCGCTGAGTCGCCCGAGGCGGCGTTGAGGCGCATCTGCTGGCGCTTCTGGAACGCGCTCTGGTCTTTGCGGGGCTCCGCCTCGATGGAGGTGAGGATGAGCCCCTTTACTTCTTCCGGATAATCCAGCGCGTACTGCAGGGCGATGGCCGAGCCCAGCGTATAGCCCATCATTACAAGGTCATGGTGCCTGTTCTGCGCCCACAGCCAGCCGCGCAGCCACTCGGTGTAGCCCTTCACGTCGGCGCAATGCGTGCCTTCGAGATTGCCGGGCAGGGTCGGCGCCACGCTGCCGGGGAAATGCGCAAGCTGCTGCGTCCAGGCCGCCGCGCAACCGCCCGCCCCGGGGCCGTGGATGAATACCAGTTGTGCCATGGCCTTACTCCAGGTCCACCTTGATGTTGGCATCCTTGATGACCTTCGCCCAGGTCCTGATTTCCTCGCGGATGAACTCGTCCATTTCTTCCGGGGAACTGGCGCGCGCATCAGCGCCCAGTGCGGTGAACTTTGCCTGGACCTCGGGGCTCGCCCAGCGCTGCACGATGGTGCGATTGAGTTTTGCGATGACAGGCCTGGGCACGGCAGCCGGCCCCAGTAGTCCGGTCCAGTTGACCGAGCGGTAGCCGGGCACGCCGGCTTCGGCGATCGTCGGAATGTCGGGCGCGGCCGGTGAGCGCTTCACGCCCGTCGAACCCAGCGCGCGCAGCTTGCCCGCCTTGATGTTGGGAAGGACGGAGGTGAGGCTGGAGAACGAGAGCTGTATGCGCCCGGACATCACGTCGTTGATCAGCTGGGCCGTGCCCTTGTAGGGAACCTGCGTGATCTTCGTGCCGGCCAGTCCATTGAACAGTTCCGCCGCCAGGTTTCCGGAAGACCCATTGCCCGAGGAGCCGTAGAACAACTCGCCCGGCTTCGCCTTGGCAAGTGCAACCAGTTCCTTAACGGTGGTCGCTGGAACATCGGGATTGACGACCAGGATGTTGGCCTGCGTGGTGAGCACGCTGATGGATGCCAGATCCTTCAGCGTGTCATAGGGCATCTTCGCCACCAGCGTGGGATTCGTGGAATGCGCATTGGACACCACCACCAGGGTGTAGCCGTCGGGCGCGGAGCGCACTGTGAACTCCGTTGCCAGCATGCTGTTCGCGCCCGGTTTGTTGTCCACGAAGAACTGCTGCTTCAGCGCATCACTGAGGTACTGGGCGGTCAGGCGCGCGGTAATGTCGAGGTTGCCGCCGGCAGCGGAGGTTGCCACCAGACGCACCGGCCGCGAGGGGTAATCATCGTCCGCCGCGTGGCCTGGCAGCGGGCATGCGGCTGCGATCAGCAGCATCGTGATGGCTGTGGTCCTGTTCGGCATGGCAATGCCCTCCTTTGGCCCTGACAGGCTTGTGCCCGGTTTGCGCGTTGCATAAAGCAGCAGCCGCGATTATGGTGTAAAAATGGGCATGACAACTATAACAAACAGGCCGGAGCCATCGGCCACGACGGATTTCAAAACAAGGAGATGAACATGCAGAAACTGCCAGCCCTGTGCACCACTTTGTACGCTGCGGCACTCACCATCCTGTGCTCTGCCCAGGCATCGGCCCAGGCGCCCTATCCCTCAAAACCGGTCACGGTCATCGTGCCCTTCGCAGCGGGCGGCCCGGTGGACACCGATACCCGCAAATATGCGGCGCGGCTCTCCGAGATGCTCGGCCAGCCGTTCATCACCGATTACAAGCCGGGCGCGGGAACTTCGCTTGGCGCAGCCTTTGTCGCAAAGTCCAAGCCCGACGGCTACACGCTGATGTCGGACTCCTCTGCCTACTCCGTCTTCCCGGCATTTTTCAAGGACCTGGGCTTCGACCCGATCAAGGACCTGATCCCCATCACGCAGATCAGCGCACTGGTCTCGGTGCTGATGGTTCCGCCCAATTCCCCGATCAAGAACTTCGCCGATTACCTCGCCTATACCAAGGCGAATCCGGGCAAGCTCAACTACGGCACTTCGGGTGTGGGTGACATCAGCCATCTCTCCGCAGAATGGATGCAGTCGATGGCGGGGACAAAAGTGACCTTCGTGCCCTTCAAGGGCAACGGGCCGATGATCCTGGAGTTGATCGCGGGACGGGTGGACGTTGCCTCGGCCTCGATGGTGCAGGCCATACCGCTCATCAAGTCGGGCAAGCTGCACCCCATCGCTGTCAAGGGACCGCATCGCGTCAAGCCGCTTCCGGATCTGCCAGCCGTCAATGAGTTCCCGGGAATGAAGGAATACGCCGACGAGAACTGGCTGGGATTCTTTGCGCCGGCCGGAACGCCCGCACCCGTGATCGACAAGCTCTCCGACACGCTGGTGAAGATCACTAAGCTGCCGGCAGTGGTGGCTGAACTGGAGTCCCAGGCCAGCACCCCAATCGGCAACACACCGGCGCAATTCAAGGCCTTCGTCACCGAAGAAATCGCGCGCTGGAAGAAGGTGGTGGCCGACGCGGGCATCAAGCCGCAGGATTAGGCGCGGGAGAACGTCGATGCCATTGGCGGGCAAGGCGGTCATGATCAACTGGAGCGATGTCAGCCCGGAGGATCGCCCCGCCTATTACGAGTGGCACAACCGCGAGCACATGCCGGGAGCCATGGACCTGCCCGGCTTCCAGCGCGGCCGGCGCTACATTGCGGTTGATGCGGACCGGGACTTTTTCAACTGCTACGAGGTGGACGACCTGGGCGTGCTGACGGGGACGGCCTACCGCACCAAGGTCAACAATCCCAGCGAATTGACCTTGAAGACCAACAAGCTCATGCGCAACTCGGTTCGGGGGCTGGCAATGGTGCAGCTGTCGCTGGGCAAGGGCGTCGGCGGATTTGCCCTGACCCTGCGGCTGGATGCGGAGCCCGGCCGCGAACAGGCGTTGCATCGCCATTTGTCGCAGGCCCTGCCCGGCATCGTCGCCATGCCCGACATCCTTGCGGCACATTACTTCATCTCGGACATGCCTTCGAGCACCTATGTCCCGGTGGAGCGCAAGGGGCGCGTGACCATCGTTCCGCCCTGGGCGGTGATGGTGGAAGGCACCAACGCGGCATCCCTGGAGGGCGCCTGCGGCGGCGCGTTATCGGAAGAAGCGCTCGGGGCCCATGGCGCGAAGGGCCCGGTGGTGCGCGGCATATACCGGCATGAAATATCCATGTCCAAACTGCCAGGCGGCGCAACCTGAAACGTTTCCAGGCGGGGGATCACTCCTCCAGCTTGATCCCCACGTCGGCCACCAGTTTCTTCCAGCGCGCCGTCTCCTCGACGATGACCTGCCGGAACTGCGCCGCGGTGCTGCCCACCTGGATGTTGCCTTCCGCCTCGGCCGCGGCCACCACGTCGGGTGCCCTGGCGGCACGCGCGAAGTTCTCGCTCAGCTTGCTGACCACGGGCGCGGGCGTGGCGCCCGGCGCGAAGAAACCCATCCAGTTTACGTAGTTGTAGTCGGGAATGCCCTGCTCGGCGATGGTCATCACGCCCGGCAGCAGGTTGGAGCGCTGGTTGTTCATCACGGCCAGGGCGCGCAGCCTGCCCGCCTTGATCTGCGGCAGCGCGATAGACAGCGACACCGGCGCCACCTGCAGCCGCTCCGCCACCAGGTCGAGGATGACCGGCGCCACGCCCTTGTAGTGCACGAAGGTGACATTGGTGTTGGTCGCGGTGTTCATCCACGCCCCCGCCATGTGTGTCGCCGTGCCCGCGCCCGTGGTGCCGAAATTGATCGCGCCGGGTTTGGCCTTCACCATCGCGATGTAGTCGCCGAAGGTCCTGGCCGGGAAGGACGGATACGTGGTGAGGACGGTGATGCGCTGGCTCATCATGGAGACCGGCGCGAAATCCCGGATCGGGTCGAAGGGAAGGTCCTTGTACAGGGCGGTGAACAGCGTGAAGCTGGAATTCGTCACCAGCAGCGTATAGCCGTCGGGCGCAGACTTGGCAACATAGCTCGTGCCGATGGTGATGCCGGCGCCAACCTTGTAGTCGAGGATGAACACCTGGCCCAGGTACTCGTTCATCTTCCTGGCGTACAGGCGCGTCTCGGTGTCTATCGGGCCGCCCGCGGCCGTGGGAGAAATCAGCGTCACCGGCTTCGCGGGAAAAGCGCCGGCGGCACCCTGGGCGGAGACTGTTGCAGGCAAAGCCGCCGCGACAAGCGCGGAGCAGAATACGAAACGGCGCAGCATGTTCATGTAATCCTCCTCCGGCCCCCCGGTCTTCGGGCGCTTACTCTTCGAGTTTGATGTTCGCCTTCTTCACGACGGCCTCCCAGCGGTCGATGTCCGAAACCAGCACCTTCTGCCACTCTGCCGGCGAGCGTGCCGGGGCCGGCGAAGAGGCGTCGGCGATCATCTTCTTGCGCAGGTCGTCGTCGGACAGCGCCTGCTGCACTTCCTTGTTCAGCGCATTGACGATGGCAGCCGGCGTCTTGGAGGCGGTGTACAGCATATAGGCATTGATCACCTCGTAGCCGGGGATGATGGTCTCGGCGATTGTCGGCAGGTCCGGAAGGTCCGGAAGCCGCTGCGCGGAGGTGATGGCAAGCGCCTTGGCCTTGCCCTGGCGCACGATCTGCAGCCCGGAAATGGAACTCAGCGTGAAGTCGAGGCGCCCGGCGATGATGTCGACCTGCGCCGCGGCATTGCCCTTGTAGGGCACATGCACCATATCCACGCCGGCGCCGTACTCGATCAGCTCCGAACCCATGTGGATCGGCGTGCCCACGCCTGACGAGCCGTAGTTCAGCTTGCCCGGATTCTTCTTCGCGTAGGCGATGAATTCCTGGATGGTGTTGTAGGGCGCATCGGCCTTGGCGATGAGGATGTAGGGCTGGTAGCTCATCTGCTGGATCGCCTGCAGGCCTGCTTTCACCGTCGCTGCGTCGAGCTTCTTGAATGCAACGTTCAATGGCAGAGAGCCGCTGGTGCTGAGCAGCGTGTAGCCGTCCGGAGTTGCGTTCATCGTCGTGTTGACGGCGAGGATGCCGCTGGCGCCGGCAACGTTCTCCACGACCATGGATACCGGGAGGCGCTCCGACACCTTGTTGGCCACGGCGCGCGTGATGGTGTCCATGCCGCCACCGGGCAGCACGGAGACGAGGACGCGGATCGGCTTGGTCGGATAACCGGGGGCGATCAGCGGCTTGTTCTGCGCCGATGCCGGCGCGACAAACAGGCCGGCGCACACCGCGGCGGCGATCGAGGTGAGGACTTTTCTGGACTGCATGATGACTCCTTTCAATGGGCGCGCATGCTTTGCATGCCACGCCGGCGGAAGACGCTTGATCCGGCCCTGCGAATGCGGGCCGCTTCCGCGGGCGCAAGTATCACATAAACGGGCAATGCACAGCACCCGCCACCCAAGCAGGGGCACACCGGCCGACCGGTAGTCGGCATGATTATTAATATCATTTTTCAAATTGGGATAATTTTTATTGAGAGTTTCCGGGATCATTGGTATCAAATTGACATCAACAGCTTTGACCCGGAATGCAGACGGTTGACCACCTGACGGGCGGAGGCTACATTGTCCCTGCATAACAAGAGGCTGCCGGAACTGCCGGCGCCCGACACGGTGTAGATGGGCCCGTCTTTGACGTACGGCGCCTCCTGCATCGCCAATCAAAGGAGAGGTTCATGAACAAGCCGTCACCCGTCCGGCGCTTCGCCGGCGCCATCCTGCTCGCCACATTGTTCCCTGGCATTCCCGCCGTTGCACAGATGGATCTCGGACCGAAAACCGAGAAGACCTACGGCATCGGCCTGCCGCGCGATCATGAGTCGCAGCTCTTCCTGGACGCGGACTATCCGGTATTCGCAATGAAGAAGGGACAGGAGGCCTACCGGGACATCAACGGCGAGCGAATGAAAAAGGATGTCATCGCCCTGTCGCAGATCCCGCTGAAGTACCGCGATACGGTCAATAAACAATGGTGGGGGCGCTTCCCCGGCACCGATGCCGATCGCGAAGGCGTGAAGTACATGACCGACGAGTTCAAGCGCCTCGGCATGACCGTCACCTCCCATTCCTACATACTGCCGCGCGACTGGCGCCCGGAGAGCTGGGCCGCCAGTTACACCTCATCGGGCGGCGCGAAGATCGAACTCACCACGGTGTTCCCGGTGTCCGGCACCAAAGGCACGGGTCCCGAAGGCCTCACCGCCGAGGCGGTGTGGGTGGGCATCGGCGCCGAGCCCGATTTCATCGGCCGCGACGTGAAGGGCAAGGCCGTGATCATCTACAGCACCTTCGTGCCGGGCGGCCGCAGCCATTCCGCCTCGGGCCGCGCAGGCCTCTTTGATGCCAACAGTCGCGCCGAGAAACTCGGCGCCGCCATGGTGATCAACGTCATGGCGGTTCCCGGCAACGGCCAGTTCCAGCCCGAAGACGGGCTGCGCAACATTCCGCAGATGACCGTCAGCCAGGACGAGGGCTTCGCGCTGCGCGACCGCCTGGGCAAGGGCGAGAAGATCACGATGTCGCTGCGCCTCAATGTGCCGGCACTGACGAACATTCCGGCCGAATACCACTACGCCACGCTGCCCGGAAAATCGGACGAGCAGATCATGCTGCAAATCCACACCGACGGTTACTTCCAGGCAGCCACCGACAACAACTCGGGCATGGCCGCGGCCCTGGAACTGGCGCGCCACTATGCGAAGCTGCCGAGGGCCAAACGGCCGCGCACACTGGTATTCCTGATGTTCCCCGACCACCATCACGGCGAAGTTGCGCATCACATGAAGGGCGGCATCGAC
>CAIYPG010000027.1 GCA_903928055.1 uncultured beta proteobacterium
CCATCGCGCTTGCCGCCGGTGGCATCGGCGCCGGCATCGGGCGCCTCGATCTTGATCACGTTCGCGCCCCAGTCGGCGAGCTGGCGCATTGCCGTCGGCCCGGCGCGGTGCGCGGTGAGATCAAGGACGGTGAAGCCGTTCAGGGGGAGGCGCGGTTTCGTTTCAGTCATTGGCTTATTCCGGAAAGTGGATGGCTGCAGCAGCGGACGGGACCGGATCAGTCATCAGCGTTGCGCATGCCCGGTCGGGGATTCAACGCCTGATTTTACTCCGACCCTGCATAAATTCCCCGGCTGGGGAATTTGCATTCATCGCGCCGGGGAGGATGTCGCCAAGCAAACCGAAACCCTTATTCGGAATTCATGCATTGAACCGGGACTGACGCTCCGGATAATCCCCTGACATCCAAATCAATATGAAGGGGGAAGAATGTTTGCTCGCGTTTTGAAAGGACTGCTCTGCAGCATCGCCATCGGTCTGGCAGGGACCTGCGCCGTCCAGGCACAGGACTACCCGACCCGGCCCCTTCACATCGTCATCACCTATGCCCCGGGCTCAACCACCGACATCCTGGCACGCGTGGTGGCCTCGAGGCTCTCGCCCGAGCTCGGCCAGCCGGCGCTGGTGGAAAGCCAGGCAGGCGGCGGCGGCCTGATTGGCGCGCGCAACGTGCTGTCCGCGCAGCCGGTGGGCTACACGCTGCTCTATGGTTCCAATGCCATCTTTGGCAACCTGCATGCCTACAAGAATCCCGGCTACAAGTTCGATGATTTCACCGCACTCGGCGTCACCGCCATGGCGCCCTGGGCGCTGGTGGTACCGACCAACCTGCCGGCGAAGGATCTGAAGGAGTTTGTGGCCTGGGTCAAGGCCAGCCCGGACAAGTACAACTACGGCTCCATCGGCCCCAGCGCCATTCCCAGCCTCCTGATGGAACGTCTCAAGGCATCGACCGGCATGAGTTTGCAGCCCGTGCTTTACAAGGGCAGCGATCCGGCGCTGCTGGCCATGCTGGGCGGCGAGATCCAGGCCTACTTCCCGACGGTGGGCACTGCCCGCACGCGCGTCGTCGCCGGGCAGGCGCGTGCGCTGGCAGTGGGCGACAGCAAGCGCTCCGAGGCGCTGCCCGACGTGCCCACGTTCAAGGAACTGGGCTACGACAACATGGAACTCATGGTCTGGAATGCACTGTTCGCACCCAGCTCGGCACCGAAACCCGTCATCGCGAAGCTGCAGTCCGCGATGGCGAAGGTGACGGCTTCGCCCGAGTTGAAGGCACAGACCGGCAAGATGAGCATGGTGTCGTGGACCGACACGCTGGAGAAATTCAATGCCCACATCAAGGCCGAAGCGGCTTCTGTGGGCGAGGACTTCAGGCGGCTGAAGCTGCCGGTGGAGGACTGAGGGGAATTGAACAGGCCTATTTGATCCGGCTCTGATCCCGTCCTTCGATCCTTCGACATGCTCAGGACTCAGGACGAACGGTGGTTGGTTGATTCCGTTCGTGGTTCGACAAGCTAACCACGAACGGAATCAATTTATTCAAAAATTCCTGAGTGGTAAGCACAAAAAAACCCCGCAACAATCTGCGGGGTTTTTGTTTGGGGAACAGGCTCGGTGAACTACTCTTCCATCTTCAGTCCCAGGTCCTTGATGATCTTCGCGCCGGTGTCCAGCACGAGATAGACGGTCTCACCGAACTGCTCCGGCGTGCGCTGCACGGAGTCGGCGCCGTCGTCCGCGTAGAACTTCTGGATTTCCGGCGTGACTGCGATCTGGTTGATGGCGGCATTGAGCGTGGCAATGCTCTGGCGCGGGCTGCCGTAGGTGGTAAAAATGCCGAACCAGCTCGACCAGTCCACATTCACGCCCTGTTCCATCATTGTTGGTACATCGGGCAGGCCGGCGGTGCGCCTGGGGCCGCTGGCTGCAATCATCCGCAGCTTGCCCGCGCGCACCTGCGGTCCGGCGGACGTGGGGCTGGTGAACACCAGCTGGATGCGCCCGGCGATGGCATCGAGCATTCCCGCGGCAATGCCCTTGTACGGAATGTGCACGAGGTTGATGCCGGTCTTCTGGTTGATGATTTCACCGATGAGGTGCGACGAAGTGCCGATGCCCGGCGAGGCGAAGGCCAGTCCGTCGCGGTTCTTCTTGCCGTAGGCCACGAGGTCCTGCATGGTGCGGATGGGGAGGTCATTGTTGGCCAGCATCACCAGCGGCTGCGAGGTGAGCTGTGCCACCGGCGCCAGCGCCTTGCGCGGATCACCGAGCTTGCCCGTGTACATGGTGGCGTTGTAAGTGCTGCTGGTATTGATGACGATGGTGTGCGCGTCGGCCGGCGCCTTCATCACGGTCTGATAAGCCAGCAGGCCCGATGCGCCGGTAATGTTTTCGACGACAACGGACTGGTTGAAGCGATCGTGCAGCTTCGCGCCGAATGTGCGCGCCAGGATGTCGGCGCCGCCACCGGGGAGGACGGTGACGATGAAGCGGATCGGCTTGGTGGGGTAGGTGCCCTGGGCCATAGCCGACGGTACGAATGGAGATGCAGCGCAGGCGGCAACGAGCGTAACGAGGGGCAGCCCTTTACGCAGGAACGATCTGATCATATGTCCTCCTTGTCCGGTTGGGAGGCACGCTTCCGCGCATGAGCAGGGCGGAATGGGTGCCGGTGCGCAATCATAGCCCGACAGTGCCGCGTACGACCATCTGTTGCCGTACTGCCAAATCGGTCGCTAATTCGAACGGTGTGAACGCCGCACCAGCGCCAGGCTCAACGCACCCGCCACCACCAGCACGGCAATTGCGACATAGGCCATCTGGTAATTGCCCTGGGTGTCGAACACATAACCCATGCACACGGGCAGCGCGATGCTCACCGGGATCTGGAAGGTATTGACGAGCCCGCGGATGGTCGCGAAGTTCCGGCTGCCGAAGAAATCCGCCGGCAGCGTGTTGTTCAGCACCAGCCAGCCGCAATGGCCGAGGCCGAAGGTCAGGTAGAACGGGATGAACAGCCACCAGCGCTCCGGCGTGACGAAGGCAAGGAAACACAGCCCGATGCCCTCCAGCGTGACGGCCAGCATGTAGATCTTCGCGCGGCCGAACTTGTCGCCCATCCAGCCCACCGTCCAGCGCAGCGGAATGGCGACCATGCCGTAGATCGCGGCCTGCGTGCCGACGAAGGTGATCGAGAATCCCTGTGCCACCAGATGCGGCACCTGGAACACGATCCACACCAGTTGCGCTGCCGATCCGGCGGCCATGGCGGCCACCAGCACATAGAACTTCAGGGAGCGCACGGCGTCGCGCACGCTGGTGTGGCCTTCGTCGTCGGCCTTGGCCTTTGCGCCGGCGCTGTCGGACTTCTCCGGCGCTGGCGTGTCCCCATCGGGACGCAGGCCCATATCTTCCGGGTGGTCGCGGATCACCATGGCCAGCGGTATCCCGAAACAGAACACGATGGCCGCCAGTGCAAGGAAGGAATCGTGCATCCCGAGCGCGGCCAGCAGCGCCGACATCGCCAGCGTGGCGAAATAGCCGAAGCCGTTGCCGGTGACGATGATGCTCATGGCGTTGCCGCGGCGGCGGTTGAACCAGCGCATGATGGCCAGCGTGAACGCATTGGCGCCGCCGATGCTCTGGCCCAGCGCCATGACCATGGTCGCCGCGTAGTAGAGGGGCAGGGTGGTGGCCTGCGAAAACAGCAACAGTGACAGGGAGATGATGACGATGCCAAGCAGCGCCATGCGGCGTGGTCCGGCGCGGTCGGCGATGAAGCCCGTGACCGGCGAGAACAGGCCCTGCTGCAGTGTGCGGATGGAGTAGCCCAGCGCGATCGCGGTCACGCTCCAGCCCAGGGCGCGGAAGGCCTCGATATAGACGCCGAATCCGAACTGCGTGATGCCCAGCACGATGCAATTCGTGCCAGCGCCGGCCGCGGCAATGTACCAGCCATAAAAAACGCGCGGCTTCGCCGTGCTTGCGGTGTTCATGGTCCTGCCTCCCTGCGGCCTTTATACACGAATGGCGTTCCTGCCGGCCGGAAGGCGTCTGTTCAAATGATCATAATTCAATTAGAAAAACGCTTTGATAATTAATAAAATATTGAAAATGATACTTTTATAGTGGCGGTCCCGGGCCCTGGCCGGGACTGCCGTTTTCGGCAGCCCCTGCACGATTCTTTCCCTCACCCCAACTCCTCTCCCCGGGGGAGAGGGGCTTTTCTCCCTTCTCTCCGGGGGTGAGACGGGGATTTCGAGCCGCATGCGGCTCGCCTGTCGAACGGCATGCCGATGCATCGGCATGTGCGCCCTGCAAGGGAGGGGTCGGGGATGAGGGAGGTTTTCGGGTTCGGTTTTACAATATCAGCTTCAGATCATCCGATTCCATTCAGAACAGGCATTCATGACCCCGAATTTCACGCCCGAAGAAATCGCCTTCCGCATGGAGGTGCGCGCCTTCATGGAAGCATCCGTTCCGCCCTCCATCCGCCGCAAGATGCTGCTCGGCCAGCGCTGGACGCGCGACGACATGGTCACCTGGCAGCGCATCCTCGACGCCAAGGGCTGGGGTGCGCCGGGCTGGCCGGTGGAGTGGGGCGGCACGGGCTGGAGCGGCGTGCAGCTCTACATTTTCCGCGAAGAACTCAACCGTGCCCGCGGCATCGACCAGTTGAACCAGAACATCAACCTCGCCGGCCCGGTGGTGATCGCCTTCGGCACCGACGAGCAGAAGGCGCATTTCCTGCCGCGCATCCGCAGTATGGAGTACTGGTTCTGCCAGGGATTCTCCGAGCCGCAGGCCGGATCCGACCTCGCGCGCCTGGCCACGGCAGCGGTGCGCGATGGCGACCATTACGTCATCAACGGCACCAAGATGTGGACCAGCCTCGCGCACAAGGCCAACTGGATGTTCGCGCTGGTGCGCACCGACAACTCCGGCAAGCGCCAGGAAGGCATCAGCTATCTGTTCATCGACATGAAGTCGCCCGGCATCACGGTGCGTCCCATCATCACGCTGGACGGCGACCACCACACGAACCAGGTGTTCTTCGACAATGTGCGCGTTCCGGTGAAAAACCTCATCGGCGAGGAGGGCAAGGGCTGGAACTATGCCAAGTACGCGCTGGGCAACGAACGCGCCGGTGGCGCCCGCGTCGGTCTCGCTCAGGGGCGCATCAGCCGCGCCAAGCAACTGGCAAAGGACATCATTGTCGATGGCCAGCCGATGTCCGAGAACCCGCGCTTTCGCGAACGCGTAGCCGACCTCGAAGTGCAGGTCAAGGCGCTGGAGATCACCGCCATGCGCGTGCTCACGGGAATGCGCTCCTGCAAGGACCATGGCCAGGACCCCAAGGCCTCGGTGCTGAAGCTGCGCGGCTCGGAACTCTTCGTGGCCACCACCGAACTGCTGTTCCAGGTGGCCGGCCCGCATGCCATTCCGGACCAGCACGATTTCATGACCGCGAAATCGGATGAGGTGATCGGGCCGGAGTGGGCCGCCTGCACTGCGCCGAATTTCTACATGACCCCGGAGCGCACCATTGCCGGCGGCTCAAACGAAATCCAGCACAACGTGATTGCGAAGCGGGTGCTGGGGCTCTGAATGGCGGTTCGATCGACACGCCCGGCTATTTCTGTCCGGTGCGTTCCTTTTCGTATTCTTCGTAGGAGTTCCTGTTCAGTCGTTCCAGGCAGCCTGCGACTTCGCTTTGCGGCTGCCTGTGGCAGTTGTTCTCCGCACCCATCTTGACGCCTTCGTATCAGGATTGAGTGGTGCAACCGGTGATGATGATCGTGAAGAGGGCCTGCGGGATGCGAGCGCTGCCTTGAAGTGTTTTCATTGAATGACGATCTGTAACGGCCTGTTTTGAAAATTTGACTCTTTCACCGGGCGCGGCGCCGCCTACTCGACGACGATGTTGTTGTCCTGCACCACCTTGCGCCACCGTCCCACTTCGTTGGCGATGAACTGGCCGAGCTGGGCGGGCGTGCTGAGCACCATGACGGCGCCGCCGCTGTCGGCCATCTTCTGCGCCACCTCGGGTGCCTTGCCCGCCTTCGCGAATTCGGCATTGAGCTTGTTGACGATGGCAGCAGGCGTGCCGGCCGGCGCAAAGAAGCCGGTCCAGCCGAGGTACTCGTAACCGGGGACGCCTTCCTCGCTCAGCGTAGGCACATCCATGAGCATCGGATGGCGCTCGGTCCCGGTGGTGGCAATCACGCGCAGCTTGCCTGACTTCACCACGGGCAGCCCGATCTCCGGGGTCATCATGGTGGCCTGCACGCGGCCCCCGATGAGGTCCACGGTGGAGGGTGTCACGCCCTTGTACGGAACAAAGGTCACGCGGGTGCCGGTGAGTCCGTGCAGCCAGGCACCCGCCAGATGAAAGACGCTGCCCGTGCCCAGTGTGGCGAAATTGAGCTGGTCCGGATGCGCCTTCGCGTAGGCGATGTATTCCCGCCCGTTCCTGACCGGCAGATCCGGGGTCACCACCAGCAGCATGGACCGTTTGCTCATCAGGATGATCGGCGCAAAGTCCTTCACCGGATCATAGGTGATGTCCTTGACGGTCGCGGCCGAGACGGTGAAGCTGCCCTGTCCCGGACAGAGGGTATAGCCGTCGGGTGCAGATTTCGCAACAAAGGTGGTGCCGGTAATGCCGCTGTTGCCAGGACGGAAATCCAGCAGGAAGGGCTTGCCCAGGTTCTGGCTCATCTTCTGGGTATAGAGCCGCGACTCGAATTCAGCAGGCCCTCCGGCGGCAAACGCAACCACGACCGTCACCGGCCGGTTGGGATAGTCCCCCGCGCCTTGCGCGAAAGCCGCTCCGGAACACAGCGCCATCGCGCCAGTGACCACCACAGCACAGACTGCCTTCGGGAAAATCATGATGCCTCCTGGATGCAATATCAATATTCCGCAGTGGGGGCGGTCGTTTTTCCGACGACGGCGGCGGCGACAGCAGCCAGATACCGGGCCGGCAGTTTGACGCCTGCCAGTTCGCAGGAGTTGCCCGCATCGGCGATGGTTACCCGGCGCATGTCGCGTGCCCAGCGCAGGTCGTCGTATTCCATGCCGCGATGCATGGTGCAGCGGTTGTCCCACATTACAAGGTCCTTTTCGCGCCAGCGATGGCTGTGCACGAACTGGCGCTGCGTGGCGTGGGCCATGAGCTGCTGCAGCAGTCCTGCGGATTCCTTCTCCGGCATGTCGTAGATGCCGCCGACATGCGCGGCGAGATACAGCGTCTTGCGGCCTGATTCGGGCACCGTGCGTACCAGCAACTGCGGCACGCGCTCGGCCCGCTGATATTCCTCGTCGGTGAAACGCGAGAAGCCGCCGAGCCTGCGCGACGTGGCGAGGCAGTGCTCGCCGATCAGTTCCGCCAGCCTTGCCCTGGTTGCTGCATCGAGCGCGTCGTAGGCGGCGCGCTCGTCGGTGAATTCGGTCTGGCCCCCCACCGGCGGGATGCTGCGCGCGTACAGCAGGGAGCACATCCCGGGCGTGAAGCGGAATGAACTGTCGGTGTGCCACAGGCGGTTGGCGGCCTTGTATTCGCGCTGGCGGCTGTCGGCCTCCCAGATGCGGCCCTCGGCATCAAGATTGGACACATCGGAGAACTCGTTGCCGAAGCGGCTCTTCTGTTGCGTGTTGTCCACGATGCGGCCGGATTCGACGCGACCGAATTGCCGGCCGAAATCGAGATGCTGCTGCTGCGTCAGTTCCTGTCCCGGAAAAATCAGTACGGCGTATTTCCAGAACGCGGATTTGATGGCCGCGAGATCCTCGGCGGGGAGCGGCTTCGAGAGATCAACGTCGCAGACTTCCGCAACAAAAGTGCTGGTGACGGGATGAACGGTGATGGCCATGAATTCCTCAGGGACATTTTTAATGTGTGACCGTATTTTGCGCCGAAACGCAGCGTTGATGAAACGCTGCGGCGCGGAGTACCATGCCGTTGCACGGGCTCAAAGAAGCACGACAGCACGACGGCACGACGGCACGACGGCACGGCATGCGGACGGACATCTGCCCGGCCGCAAACCTCAAGGAGGGGTCAAATGTTGCGGCGCATGAATTTCGTGATTGCAGGAGTGACTGCGGGGCTCGTCCTTGCAGTGTGTTCCGGACCGGCCCAGGCACAAGTCCAGGCTTATCCGGTCAAGCCGATCCGCCTGCTCATTCCCTATGCCCCCGGCGGCGGCTCTGACCTCGTGGTGCGTCCGGTGGTGCAGCAGCTCAACGAAGTGCTCAGGACGCAGATCCTGCTGGACAACCGCGGCGGCGGCTCCGGTGTCATTGCCACCGAGGCTGCCGCGCGCTCGGCGCCCGATGGCTACACGCTGCTCGTTGGCACCACCGGCACACTGACGCTCAATCACGTCCTGTACGCCAAGGTGCCCTACGATCCGGTCAAAGATTTCGCGCCCATCACCATCCTCGCGCTGGCACCGAATGCCTTGGTATCTTCGACGAAGTTCGGGCCCCGCACCATTCAGGAGTTGATCGCCTACGCCAAGGCCAATCCGGGCAGGATCAACTACGGCTCGGCCGGCAGCCCGACGGCGGTGCTCTATCTCGAACACATCAAGCAACTTACCGGAGCAGACATCCTGCTCGTGCCGTACAAAGGCACCGGTCCGGCCTTCACCGCCATCCTCGCCGGCGAAGTGGATATCACGCTCGGGGCCGCGGGCGTGTTCTCGGCCGCCATCAAGGATGGCCGGCTCAGGGCCATGGCAGTGGGCAGCCAGGAGCGACTGCCGTCGCTGCCCGATGTGCCCAGCGTGGCCGAATCCGGCCTGCTGCCCGGTTTCGAATCGGCGTCCTGGTATGGCATCGTCGCGCCGGCTGGCACACCCAGACCCATCATCACGCAGCTCTATACCGAGATCGCCAAGATCATCAAGACGCCGGAAGTCGCGAATCGCTATCTGGCCGATGGCGCTTTCGGAGTGGGCAACACGCCGGAGGATTTCGCGGAAAGAATCCGCAACGAATCCGGGCGCTGGGCCCGGATCATGAAGGCGGCCGGCATGAAGCAGGAGTCGTTCTGATGCGCTGAATTTTTCAGGCGGTGATGTTCCGGGGTAGTGGCGTAGCGGGCCGCCCCCAAAAAAAAGACGCGCTGTTGCGCGTCTTTTGTATTTTCAGGCTTCAGGAGCCTACTCGAAGGTCAGCCCGACCGTCTTCACGACCTTCTCCCAGCGTGCCGATTCAAAGGCGATCTTCTTCGCCAGGTCTTCGGGTGAGCCGTTGGCGATGTTCACCTTCTGCGCCTCCAGTGCGGTTTTCACCTCCGTGCTC
Organism: uncultured beta proteobacterium; assembly: GCA_903928055.1. Classification (GTDB taxonomy): domain Bacteria; phylum Pseudomonadota; class Gammaproteobacteria; order Burkholderiales; family SG8-39; genus CAIYPG01. The sequence continues at coordinate 9,316 of CAIYPG010000027.1, forward strand.
TGCATGGCCTTGTTGATTTCCTGGTTGAGGCGCGTGATGACTTCGCGCGGGGTGCCTGACCTGGCGACCATGGAAAACCAGGTGCCCGAGTTGAAGCCCGGGTAGCCGGCCTCGGCCATGGTGGGCAGGTCCGGGTATTCGGCAAAGCGCTTGTCGGCGGCCGCGGCAATCATGCGCAGCTTGCCGGCTTTCACCAGCGGCTGGATCGAGGCCAGCCCCATCATCGCCACATCCAGAGTGCCGCCCAGCAGGTCGGTGATCATCTGGGCGTTGCCCTTGTAGGGAATGTGGTTGATCTTCACCCCGGCCATCTGCTCCAGTTGCAACTGCGCGACGTGGCCGGAGGAGCCTTCACCGGTTGATCCATGGCTGAGCTTGCCCGGATTGGCCCTGGCGTAGGCAATGACTTCCTGCGTGGTCTTTTGCGCGAAGCCCACGTTCGAGACCAGCAGGTAGTTGTACTCGATCAGGAGGGCGATGGGGGCAAAGTCGCGCTGCACGTCATAGGGCAGTTTGCGGTAGGTGTGCGGGTTGATGCACAGCAGGTTCTGCGGCGCCACCAGCAGCGTGTAGCCATCCGCGGGGGCTTTGACGGTCACTTCGGCACCGACAATGGTGTTGGCGCCGCCACGGTTCTCGATGAGGAAGGGCTGGCCCATGGTTTCGCTGAGCTTGGCGGCCAGCGGGCGCGCCATCACGTCGGTGTTTCCACCGGCGGTGAAGGGCACGATGATGCGCACCGGCCGGGCCGGATAGGCCTGGGCGTGGACGGAGCCGGATGCGCCGAGCATTCCGAGAGGGGGCAGCAAGGCCAGCGTGGTGGCCAGCGTCGTCCACAACGATGCGCGAAGAGCGGGCAGGGGTTTGCTGATGCGGTTCATCGGCGTTTCCTCCTTGATTGACGATGTTGGCAATCTCCGCCGCGATCATAGCGCGCCTTGCCGGCAGGCAGGCGGGTGACGTGTGTCTGCATTTTTGAACGCTTTTTCTGGGCCAGAAGGAGTAGATATGGATGATTACAATGTAATCGTTGTTTCCCTTTATATCGACATGAAATTTCAAAAATGATGTCAATAAAAATTGATTTAACTGAGAGTAAATTCCGCGATTTTGATTCCGGTGACGCGTTCGAAAGTGATTTTTAAAGATGCGCTGACCGTTCTTGGTTAGCCGCACGCGCCTTCATGCGCGTCGGTAGCGTTAAGTGGTCAGGCGTCGTCATGCTACCGCCACAGAACAACACGGTAACCACGGTACGCCCGGATAACAAGGTATATGGAACGGAAGCACTTGCGATCAGAGAATATCGCGGAGTCCCAAGCGCGACGCATGAACCTCGGAGTGTCCCTGCCGAACAAAGGGTACTGAACGGATACCAAAAGGTACCCTGGGCCGTATTTGTCCCGGACAGGTTCATAGGATTTCTTCTCAAGTTTTTTCTTCACGACAGATACAAAATTCGCCGAGAACTGGGTATCAGGACCCACAATTACGTCGTGCTTCATTGGCCGGTGCGTTTCGCCTGGAGTTGCAAAAGTCCATGTGTCTTCGGCGAATTGTCGATTCATAAATGCCGTTGTGACTTCGACCCAACTTGTTTTCTTCTTGGATTGAATAATCGCTTCGGGAGGATTCGGCTCGGAAATGACGCGATAGCTAGAGCGGTGCCGTCGATTCAATTCATCCAGAAACACTTGAATATTGAAGCGCTCATGTGCTTCTTGGACTGCGCGGCGACTAGTGGCCATGCGAGGACTAGCGTTCGGCGTCAGCCGCGCCCGCTTGTGGGCGCCGGCTGCGCGCTGGGGTGAGGTTGCGTTGGATTTCCCATGTATTTTTCACGCCAAACGTTAGCATGATTTAGAAAGCCAGCCTTCTCCAACAAGAGCGGTGGTTCGACTCTCGGAAAGTGGGCCATGAAGATCGTTGCGCCGTGCACGAGGTACTTTACAACTTCCTCTAGCCACGCTTTCAGATACTTCTCGCTGAGAAACGGACCAATCAGACCAAGCCCTTCAGGGGCAAGCAACTGAAAGCCCGGTGAAGTCGCATGCGAGGCGTATTCCGAAAGGCGGTCGTACATTTCCTTGCGTTTGTTAGTGGAAAGTCGATCTCGCTCGTTTAGTGCATTGCGAATTGCGCCTGGCCCAAATTTTGAGATTCGTTGCTTCTTGTCACTCGCCTTCCAGGCGCCAATCTGTTCCGGAGAGCTGCACATGTAGTCGAGTAAGGCTACGGTTTCGAAAATATCCCGCACCTGCGCGAACGCTGACTGGTAGTAGCCCGAGAGGCCGAGCTTTAGCGATGACGCAGCAGTATTAAACAATCGGAGGCCAAGATACTGAATGGTTAGTTCATCGTCAGTCGCATTGGCGTGATCATGCGCGAGAGCGTAGATGATCGCCATGGATCCGTGAGTCATTGCCAAATGGTCGCTGAAGTTCTCATGCTTTTCGATCAGACGGAGGCTGTCGGCGCGGATCTGCTCCTCGTGCTTGTGTAGGGAGGCAAGGTTCTCTGGGAGCATCGAGCTGTAGCAAATTAACGTCAATAATCAACGGCGGCCGCAGGTCGTCCGTTGCATTTAAAGTTAGGCCTTCGATTCACGTTACCTGAACTTCGGCATGTCGAGCAGCCGCGGGAGAAGCCGGGCTCGGTGTTTTGCTTCACGAACGGATTGCCAATTGCCGATACCAATGGCACCAAGAATCGTGAGGCCATAGGGTGGTGCCAAAAGCGTTGTAATACCCAACGCCCGTCCCGTGTTGCTGTCACGGAGCCATTTGAACAGCCACCGTCGCAGCGGAGCCGGAGCGTTGTGTTCCAAATGAGATTCAATTGCCGAGGGCGCGCTTGTTTCTGAGAAGTAGTGTGACGATTCGAGGGAGCCGAGCAGAAATACCTGACCTGAGCCCTCGTCAATATGCGCAATGGGATAGATTGTGTAGTCATAATCTCGAGCCTCATGCCCGACATACCTCCGTGCCCGATCAGCAGCTTCCCAATCGGATAGATGAATCAGATCGAAACCGGCAACGCGTAATTTGTCCCGCAACGGACGAAGGTGTGTCGGAATGGGCCGCCAACCGCCGCGATCGCTCACCGTAATTCTCCGGAGGCCTAACTACCAATAACCGACAGAAAACGCCGTTGAGCAAGTCCCCAAAACAGGGGCGTTTAAGCGGAAAGCCCTTTTGCCATCCATGCTTATCTCCAATTAAAAATTCCGGCAACTCCGGCTATTGTCAGGATTGAAACTCAACCCCGATTGGGCAACTCGGGGCCTGATGAATGCGAAGAATAAAGCTGATCAATCAATGTTGCGAGATCACTTGAAAAGCGAGGAAGGCAAAGTCACTGGATTCCCGCTCCCCACCTTCGCGGGGACAGGCTCCGCGGGACTGACGGCGAATCGCTAAACCGCCTCAGCAATCGCTTTCCCCATCTCCTGCGTCGAAGCCTTACCTCCGATGTCCCGCGTTCGCGGCCCCTCGGTCAGCACCGTCTCGATCGCCTTCACGATCGCCGCTGCCGCATCGGCATGTCCCAGGTGCTCCAGCATCATGGCGCCGGACCAGATCTGGCCCACGGGGTTCGCGATGTTCTTGCCGGCGATGTCGGGGGCAGAGCCGTGCACCGGCTCGAACAGGGACGGGTATTCGCGTTCCGGGTTGATGTTCGCCGACGGCGCGATGCCGATCGTGCCCGTGGTGGCGGGGCCGAGGTCGGAGAGGATGTCGCCGAACAGGTTGGAGCCCACGACCACATCGAACCAGTCCGGGTGCTGCACGAAATGCGCGGCGAGGATGTCCACGTGGTACTGGTCGGCGCGGATCTCGGGGTACTGCTTCTGCATGGCGGCGAAGCGTTCGTCCCAG
>CAIYPG010000028.1 GCA_903928055.1 uncultured beta proteobacterium
ACGCGGCGCTGGCGAACAACAACGGAATCGCGGCGATCACTCTGCAATAAATGGTCTTGTTCATGTTGTCTCCTCAGTTGCGTGGCTCTGTGTGAGTTGCGTGCGAATCTGCGTGCGGGTGGAATCAGCCCTTGCGTTTGTCCAGCAGGCGTTTTGGCTTGGTTGTCTGCGAGGTCCCGGTCAGTTCATCCAGGCCGCCCTTGTCGGCGATCGTGAGTACCACCTTGACCGCCAGCGCCTCATGCAGGCGCCGCTCCAGCGCCAGTTGCAGCTCGGCACGGTTGACCGAGTTATCGGCGACCTCCACCATCACGGTCATTTCATCGCGGGCGTCTGCGCCGACACGATCGACCACGCAGATGTATTCGCCGTTGCTGCGCGGATCCTCGGCGATGAGCGCACCGATGGCCTCGGGGAACACGTTCACGCCGCGCAGCTTGATCATGTTGTCGCTGCGTCCGAAGATTTTTTCCAGGCGCGGCAAGGTGCTGCCGCAGGCGCACTGGCCGGGCATGATGCAGGACACATCGTTGATGTTGTAGCGGATCAGCGGTGCGCTGTGCTTGAACAGCGTGGTCACGCAGATGTTGCCCTTTTCGCCCGGCGGCACCGGCTTGCCGGTGTGCGGATCAAGGATCTCGACGATGAAGGCGTCCTGCTGGATGTGCATGCCGTTCTGGTGGACACAGTCGGCGGCAATCATGCCGGACTCGTGTGCGCCGTAGAAGTCGTAGCAGGGGGCGCCCCACAATTCCTCCACGGACTTGCGGTCTTCCATGCCCAGGTTGGAGTCGAGCGAATGAACGCCGAGGCTGCGCGGATCGATGCCCATCTCGTCGCGGGCCACCATCGCCATGTGGCGCAGATAGGCCGGGAATCCGGCGATGACATTGACGCCCCAGGCCTTCATGATTTCAATCTGGCGGCGCGTGGGCGTGATCTTGCCGCTGCCCGTCATCACCGGCACCGACCCCGTGTACTTCCACAATGCCTCGCGCATGTGGAAACCGCCGTTGGCCAGTCCGAGGGCGCGTGTTACCAGCACCATGTCCCCGGGGCGCACGCCGTGCATCACCAGGCGGCGCGAGCCGAGGATGGCCATGATCTCGCGATCCTGCGGGCTGTAGAGCATGGGGCGGGGCAGGCCGGTGGTGCCCCCTGAGGTCTGCAGCACCAGCGGGAAGTTGGCGCCGTCGGCGGGCGTGACGCCCATGAAGTCGCCCCACGGCGGGTTGTTCGCCATGCTCTCGCGAATGTTCTCCACGGTGTAGGTGGGTATCTTGACCAGGTCTTCGGGCGTGCGGATGTCGGCGGGCGTGAGTCCGGCCTCTTTCCAGCGCCGTGCGTAGAAGGGCACCTGCCAGGCGCGTTCGATCTGCGTCTTGAAGCGCCTGGCCTGCAGTTCCCGGATCTGCTCCGGCGGCATGACATAGATGGTGTTGAAGTAATCCGGCGGCGGCGGATAGTCCTTCACCAGCTGGGCAAAATCGAGTGACTGCCAGTACTGCGGCGGGCGCACGCTGCGCATGCGCTCCAGTTCCTTCTGCTTGTCCATGTGCATGGGTTCCCCTTCAGACCGATCTCTGCAGGCCGCCATCCACCTGGATCGCGGTACCGGTGATGAAGCCGCCGCGCGGCGAAACCAGCAACGCCACCAGCCCTGCGACATCTTCGGGCCGGCCCAGGCGTCCGATGGGCACCTCATGCAGGAGTTCGGCAATCATCTTCTCGGCATCCTTGCCTTCCTTGGCGGCGCGCTGGCGCGTGACGAGTTCCAGGCGCCCGGTGTCGACGCGGCCGGGCAGAATGGTATTGACGGTGATGCCGTCCGGGCCCAGCTCCAGCGACAGCGTCTTGGCATAGGCAATGACGCCTGCCCACGTGGCAACCGATAGCCCCAGGCCGGCGATGGGCTGGCGTGTCGATACCGAAGTGACGTTGATGATGCGTCCATAACCGCCGGACTTCATATGCGGGATGCAATGGCGGGTCATGCGGATCACGCTGAAGAGGTTCTGCTCCACGGCCTTTTGCCAGGCCACATCGTCGAAATCCTCGATCTTTCCGATGGGCGGGGCGCCGTCGTTGTTTACCAGGATGTCAATGCGGCCATAGGCCTTGAGCGTGGCCTCGGCCACCCTGGCGCAATCCTCGGATTTGCGGATGTCCGACGGTATGACCAGCACGTCGGCGCCGGTGTCCTTGCGGATTCTTTCAGCGGCTTCCTGCAGTGCCGGCTCGCGCCTGGCCGTGATGACGACCCTGGCGCCTTCCTCGGCGAGCTGGTGCGCAACGCCATAGCCGATCCCCTGGCTGGCTCCGCCTATGATCGCAATCTTGTCCTTGATTCCTAAATCCAATGTCTATTTCTCCGAAAGTGATATCAATATCTCAACTGCCGGACAGGCCGAAAAACTTCTCTGCGTTGCGATGCATGACTTTTTCCATGATTTCCTGGGTGTAGCCCAGCGCCTCCCAGTCGGCGAACAGGCGCTCGTACTGGAACAGCGGGTAATCACCGCCGAACATCACCTTGTCCTTGAGGCGGCGCGGGATGTCGTACTTGAGGCTGTCGGTGTAGTGCTTGGGTGACCAGCCATGCAGTTCGTACCAGACATTGGGCTTGTGCAGCAGGACCGCGATCATGTCGTCCTGCCAGGGCCAGGCAGGACGGCCGGCGATGATGCGCAGATCCGGATAGCGCACCGCGACATCGTCGATGTGCATGGGGTGGCAAAGGTGCAGTCGCACGCCGCCGCCACCGCGTATGCCTGCTCCCGAACCGGTGTAGCCGGCGAGGATGAGCACCGGAATGTTCCTCTCCTGGCACAGCTCGTAGAAGGGATCAAGCACCGGGTCGCTGGCCGGTGCGCCGAGAGAGCCGCCGGAGATCATGAACCCGATGAAACCCTTGCTCCCGGCGCTGCAGCGTTTGAGTTCGTCCAGGGCCTCATTCTGGCGTGGATCGATGTTCAGCCAGTTGCCGAAGACCACGTCCGAGTGCTGCCGCTGGAAGTCGAGTGCGTAGTCGTGGAACTCGCGCACATCGGCGATCTTCATCGACTTGGTGAAGCCCAGGTCGAGTATGACCCGGGTGTTGTGCCTGCGGAAGTAGTCGGCCATCTCCTGCTCGCTGACGTACTTCGCGGTTGAGCGCCACGTGTTGTGCTGCTGGGCAAGCTCGTCGTCGGTGCGCAGCCGGTAGCCCTTTTGCGTACCCCAGTGGGAATGCAGGTCGAACACCCGCATCTTGGACCAGTCCATCGTGCGCCTCCTCAAACGCAGTGAAACCAATTCAAGTTAGCACCAATGGTTGGCGGCTATTGCACTGGCGGCCCGCACTTATCCATAATGTGGGAAGAGTTTGCCAAGATATTGCTGATAAAAGAGAAAACTGGAGAAAAAGTGAAGCTCGTTCGTGCTGCCAGAGCACCTGCCGGGACCCAGAGCATCGGACGGACCTTCGAGTTGCTGAAAGCACTCGGCGCACGCCGCAAGATCGGCTGGCGATTGACCGACCTCGCGGCGCATTGCGGGCTCACCGTGAGCACCACGCACCGGATCATGGCTTGTCTGACCTATATGCGACTGGCGCGGCAGCGTTCGCACGACCGGCGCTACGTACCCGGCCCGATGTTGTTTGAATTCGCGCTGACCTTGCCGGACTACTTTGAGTTCCAGGCCGCATGCAAGCAGAGTCTGGCAAGGATGGCGAAGCATACGGGTTGGGTGGCCTTCCTGTCGTTGCGCTCCGAAGACGAAGTCGTATGCGTGGACCGTGTCGGCAGCACGTCGGTCAATGTTCTCAACGAAGTCGGGCGCAGGCTGCCGCTGGCGGGGTCTTCCATGGGGGTGGCCATCCTCATGGCCCTGCCAGACCGGGAACAGCAGGAGGTGTTGCGCCGAAACCGCAGGGTTCTGCGAAGCAACCCGGCGCACCGGCAACGGGCCTATGAAGAAATGTGGAGCCGATCGCAGGAATGGGGCATGGGACTCAATCTGGGCGATATCGTGCAGGGCGCGGCATCCGTCGGGTTTGTCATCAGAGGCACTGATGGGCGGCCCGTGGCAGCACTGGGTTTGTCCGGGCCGGTGGGTGAATTTACCGATGGCCGCATCCGGCAGGCCAGGCGCATTCTGGAAGACGAGCGGCGCCTGATCGAGAAAGACCAGAAGGACCTGATTGCCGAACTCGTGTTCTGACAGAACTCTGCGCGGGTCTTGTGTTCGGTTCACCGATTGTGGTGGCTCGCTGCGCATCGCCCATCCCTGGTTTGATTTGCTGCAGATGTCCTCTGTCGCCGGCAGGCTCACTTTTCAAGCGATATTCAAATCGCCGGGGAGCGGATACATTCGTACTGACGTTGCCGCAAAGTTCGGCATCGGTGCATCCACGCACTCAAATTCGCATTTTGCGAGCCTTTGCCGGAATCCATTTGCAAATCACCTATCGCAACTCACTCGCGGACATCGTGTTGTTTACCGCAAGGCGCCAATGGGCCCGCCCGTCCCTGATTCTGGGCCTCGCAGCAGCGGCAGCGGCCATTGTTCAATTCCTGCTTCCCGGTGACGAGGAGTGCAGGGTATGCATGCTCGTGTCGTTCACGTTCTGGGCGCTCGTGGCCTTCGTGTTTCTTTGCGGCCTTCAACTGGCCTGCCATGTCTGGTGGCTGGCGCGATGCGGCGGTTACAGGCTTTTTGATCCGCTGACTGTCGAACTGCGTGAGCGGTCGCTGGTTGGATCAATGGCAGCGGCGTCCTGCGAGGTGGGTTGGGCTGATGTATTGGCGGCCAGTGTGACCCGGGACTATGTGTTCCTGTACGTCGATTCGTCCTTTGTGTTCTGCATTCCGGCGCGGGCGTTCCCCAATCCGGCAGCCTTTGGCGAATTTGCCGCCCGTGCCCGGCGGTTGCAGGAGACCGCCGCGGGAGGGCATGACGCAGGAGTGGCATGATTCACGCCGGTCGGCAGGCCGATGGGCACTGGCAGGGCTGTGCTTGATCCATGTCAAGGCCCTCCCGGCGTCCGACCCTAGCATGACGGACGATTCCATCAACCGGCCTGCAGAAGAACGTGTTTTCGACGCCCACCACCGCCAGTGACACCGCCGAGGGGCGCGCGCCGGCCTGCTTTCATTGCGGGCTGCCGGTCCCGGCCGGGTGCTCGTTCGGCCTGCGTGTGGATGGCGAGTGGCAGTCCGTGTGCTGCCCCGGTTGCGAGGCCATCGCCCAGGCCATCCTCGATCGCGGCCTGCAGGGCTACTACCGTTTGCGCGACGCCGATCCGGCAAAGCCGGGAGAACTGCCCGACGATGCCGGTGACGATCTCCGGCTGTACGACGACCCCTTGGTGCAGTCGCGCTTTGTGCGCAATGTGAGGCCCGCGCTGGGGATGGGGGAAGCCGTTGCCGCGGGGGAGGCGAAGGGCGCCTGGCGCGAGGCTGAACTGCTGCTCGAAGGCATGCGCTGCGTGGCCTGCGCCTGGCTGGTGGAGCAGACCCTTGCCGGCATGCCCGGCGTGAAGCGCGCACAAGTCATCCATGCAAATAACCGTGCCCGCATTGTCTGGAACCCGGAGGAGACGCGCCTCAGTGTCCTGCTGGCGGCAGTTCGTGCAGTGGGCTATCGCGCCTGGCCCTATGAGCGGGGGCGGCTTGAACTGATTGAGAAGGGCGAGCGCAGCGATGCCCTGTGGCGCCTGTTCGTGGCCGGATTCGGAATGATGCAGGTGATGATGTATGCCGTTCCGGTCTACCTGTCCGATGCAGGCAGCATGAGCGCCGATGTCGAGCAACTGATGCGCTGGGCCGGTTTCATCCTGACGCTGCCGGTCATGCTCTATTCAGCGGCGCCGTTCTTCTCCGGTGCCTGGCGTGACCTGAAGGCGATGAGCCCGGGCATGGACGTGCCGGTGGCGCTGGGCATTGCCGTGGCCTTTGGCGCCAGCACGTGGTCCACGGTTGCCGTTCCGGGGCCGGTGTATTTCGATTCGGTGGCCATGTTCGTCTTCCTGTTGCTGGGCGGACGCTATCTCGAATTGCTGGCGCGACAGACGGCCGGGCGTTCGCTGCAGCGCCTGGCGCGCCTGATCCCGGAAACGGCACATCGCCTCCCGGATACTGCTGCTGATGCTGCAGAGGATGGCGGCATCAATGACAGCGAAACCGTTCCGGTGGCGCTGATTCGTCCGGGTGATCGCGTGCTGGTGTGGCCCGGGGAAGCGATACCCGCCGACGGTGATCTGGAAAGCATCGCTGCAACGGTCAATGAGGCGCTGCTTACTGGCGAAAGCCGGCCGGTGTCGCGCAAGGCCGGCGAGACGTTGACCGGAGGTGCCGTCAATGCCGGCAGCGCGCTGGTCATGCGTGTGACGCGGGTCGGCGCCGATACCGTGCTGTCGTCCATCACGCGCATGGCCGAGTGCGCGCTGGCTGAGCGTCCGCGCTGGGTCGAGGCAGCCGGACGCGCGGCCAGCGTGTTCGTGTTGGCCATCCTGTTCTGTGCGCTGGCGGCCGGCATTGTCTGGCAATGGATCGATCCGTCGCGCGCACTGTGGGTGGCGGTGTCCGTGCTGATTGTGACCTGTCCCTGCGCGCTGTCCCTGGCCACGCCGGTGGCGATGACGGTGGCCATCGGCGAGATGGCGAGGCGCGGCCTGGTGGTGGCGCGGGGCCACGCCGTCGAGGCGCTTGCGCGGGCCACCGATTGCGTGTTCGACAAGACCGGGACACTGACCCAGGGCAGGCTGGCACTGCTCGAGGTGAGGGTCGTTGGCGGGCGCAGCCGGGAGGAATGCATGGCGCTTGCTGCAGCCATCGAGCAGGGATCCGAACATCCGGTGGCGCGCGCGCTGCAGGGTGTCGCAGCCGGGCTGACGCTGCCCAATGCGAGCGCGTTCTCCAGCATGCATGGCGGTGGCGTTGAAGCGGTCATTTCGGGCCGGCGTTATCGCGTCGGCAATGCCGCCTTTGTTGCCCTGTTGCACGGACGCACTGCATCCCTTGCCTGGCTGCATTGCACGGATACGGTCGTCTGGCTGGGCGATGAACTGGGCTGGCTGGCGGCATTCCGCCTTGGCGACGGCCTGCGCCCGGAATCGCGTCGTGCGGTGGAGGCGCTGCGCGGCATGGGCAAACGCGTCCACCTGCTGTCCGGCGATGCGCACGGCGTGGCCCTGCGCACGGCTGCGGAACTGGGCATCGACCATGTTCGTGGAGGCGAGACGCCCGCCGGAAAACTGGCCTATGTGCGTGACCTGCAGCGCGCAGGCGCCTGTGTGGCGATGGTGGGTGATGGCGTCAACGATGCACCGGTGCTGTCGCAGGCGGATGTCTCCGTGGCCCTTGCCGGCGGTTCGGACCTGGCACAGGTCAAGGCGGATGCGGTGCTGCTCTCGGATTCGCCGGCCGCGTTTGCCGATGCCGTGGCGCTGGCGATGCGCGCGCGCACCGTCATGCGCCAGAACCTTGTGTGGGCCCTGGCCTACAACCTCATCGTGCTGCCGCTCGCATTTGCCGGCATGGTCACTCCCCTGATCGCCGGCATCGGCATGTCGGCAAGTTCACTGGTCGTGGTGGCCAATGCGTTGCGCCTGAAATCGGCATCCGCCCGGGTTTCTCCCGAAACTGCAACGACCGATGATGCGAAGGCCTGAGCATGGACATTCTCTATCTGCTGATTCCCCTGAGCATCGTGCTGGTGCTGCTGGTCGGGGTGGTGTTCTGGTTTGCGTTGAAGAGCGGGCAGTTCGATGACCTGGAAGGGCCTGCATTGAGAGTCATTCTCGATGACGATACGCCAGAGGAAAAAAAATGAATTTTGCGACTTGTTGCATCGTGACCACAGCCGAATCGTGAGATCAGCGTCAAATGGGAGTCGCTTGATTTACATCAAGGACGGCCAATGTTGCAGCGCGATACTCGGCGTGCAGTCATACCAATCAACAAGGAGCGAACATGAACGGCATGCAGTTGGGCATTGCAATCGGAGCAGTCGGGCTGGCATTCAGTGCCGGCGTTTCTGCGCAGCAGACCGAAGGTTCCTGGATGGTGCGCGCGCGCGCCGTCAATCTGGGCATGGACAACAGCAATTCGGCTGGCCAGGCGCCACTCGCGGCCCTGCCGGCGGATTCGATCAGCGTCAACGACAAGACCATTCCTGAAGCTGACATCACCTATTTCTTTACCCCGAACATTGCAGCAGAACTGGTCCTGACGGTTCCGCAGAAGCAAAACGTGACGATTAACGCGCTGGGCATCGGCGCGGTGGGTACCTTCAAGCACCTGCCCCCGACGCTGACGCTGCAGTACCACTTTGCGCCGACCGCCACTGTGCGTCCCTACATCGGTGCCGGCATCAATTACACGAGGATTTCCGGCGTGAGCCTGAGTGCCGGTCCTGGAGCAACGCTTGGTCTTGAGAATGACAGCACCGGTTTGGCGCTGCAAGCGGGCCTGGACTACAAGCTCAGCGGCAACATGTTCCTGAACTTCGATATCAAGAAGATCTACATCCAGAGCGATGTCACCCTGAACGGTGCCAAGATCAGCACGCTCAAACTTGACCCGCTGGCGATCGGCGTCGGTGTCGGCTGGCGGTTCTGATCGCCGAGGCTGAAGCGGCAATCGGCCGCTGATCCGTGTGGTACCGGTCGGGGCGGGGGATTCACCCTGGCCGGGGTTGACACAGGTCAAAGGCCGGATTGCGGCGATGACTAGACTGCAGACAGGCCGGCTTGAAACAAGCCGGCCTTCTGACAAAAGCAAGCAGGCAAAGACGAAGTAATGAAGAACCGGGGAAGGAAAAATCCATGGACCTGAAGACGACCTACAACTATTCGGTTGTCCGTAAGTTCTCGCTGATGGCCGTCGTCTGGGGCATTGTCGGCATGCTGGTGGGGGTGATCATCGCCGCCCAGCTGCTGTGGCCCGAGTTGGATCTGGCGCCATGGCTGAGCTACGGCCGGCTGAGGCCGCTGCATACCAATGCCGTCATTTTTGCGTTTGGCGGTTCGGTGTTGTTCGCCACCTCCTATTACGTTGTACAGCGTACCTGCCACGCGCGCCTGTTCGGCGGCTGGCTGGCCGACCTCACGTTCTGGGGCTGGCAGGCGGTCATCGTCCTGGCGGCGGTCACGCTTCCCCTGGGTATTACCTCCGGCAAGGAATACGCGGAGCTGGAATGGCCCATTGACATCCTCATTGCGATTGTTTGGGTGTCCTATGCGATCGTCTTCTTCGGCACCCTGGTCAAGCGAAAGACGCCGCACATCTACGTGGCCAACTGGTTCTTCGGAGCCTTCATCCTGACCGTGGCGATCCTGCACATTGTCAACAGCGCAGCGATGCCGGTGACTTTCTGGAAATCGTATTCGGCTTACGCCGGCGTACAGGACGCCATGGTGCAGTGGTGGTACGGGCACAACGCGGTGGGCTTCTTCCTGACCGCGGGCTTCCTCGGGATCATGTACTACTTCATCCCGAAGCAGGCCGAGCGCCCCATCTATTCATACCGGCTGTCGGTGGTGCACTTCTGGGCGCTGATTTTCACGTACATGTGGGCTGGTCCCCACCACCTGCACTACACGGCGCTTCCGGACTGGACGCAATCGCTGGGCATGATCTTCTCGCTGATCCTGCTGGCGCCCTCCTGGGGCGGCATGATCAACGGCATCATGACGCTGTCAGGGGCGTGGCACAAACTGCGCACCGATCCGATCCTGAAGTTCCTCATCGTGTCGCTGTCCTTCTACGGCATGTCGACCTTTGAGGGTCCGATGATGTCGATCAAGACGGTCAATGCGCTGTCGCATTACACCGACTGGACCATCGGCCACGTGCACTCCGGTGCGCTGGGCTGGGTCGGGCTGGTCAGCATGGGCGCTCTCTACTACCTGATTCCGCGGATGTTCGGACGCAAGGAAATGTGGAGCGTGCCTCTCATCGAGCTTCATTTCTGGGTGGCCACCGTCGGCATCGTGCTGTACATCGCAGCCATGTGGATTGCCGGAGTGATGCAGGGCCTGATGTGGCGCGCAGTGAGTCCCGACGGCACGCTGACCTACAGCTTCGTCGAGAGCGTCAAGGCGACCTATCCCTTCTATGCCATCCGGCTGGTGGGCGGACTGCTGTACTTCAGCGGGATGCTGATCATGGCCTGGAACGTCTGGAAGACCGTTGCATCGGGTCGAGCCACCGACGCCTCCATTCCGCTTGCAACTCCGGCACACGCCTGACCTGACGGGGAAATAACATGAAATTCAGTCACGAATTAATCGAGAAAAACAGCGCCCTGCTGGTGCTTCTGGTGATTCTGGTCGTCAGTGTCGGCGGTCTGGTGGAAATCGTGCCGCTGTTCTTCCAGCGATCCACGACCGAAGCCGTGGAAGGCCTGAAGCCGTATGCACCGCTGCAACTGGCGGGCCGCAACATCTACATACGGGAAGGCTGCTACAACTGCCACTCGCAGATGATCCGGCCGTTCCGCGCCGAGACCGAACGCTACGGGCACTACTCGGTGGCCGGCGAGTTCGTCTATGACCGGCCGTTCCAGTGGGGCAGCAAGCGCACCGGCCCCGATCTGGCGCGCGTCGGCGGTCGCTACAGCGACGACTGGCATCGCATCCACCTGAACAACCCGCGGGACGTGGTGCCGGAGTCCAACATGCCGGCCTATTTCTGGCTGGCGAAGACGCCGGTGCAGGCTGATGACATCGAGAAGCATCTGCAGGTGCTGCGTACCCTCGGCCATCCGTACACCGACGAGGACATCGCGGGAGCGAAGGCGCAACTGGCCGGCAAGACCGAACAGGACGCGCTGATCGCCTACCTGCAGGTCCTCGGAACCTCGATCAAGACAAAGAGGTAGGCCATGGACATCAACACGGTGCGTGAAGCGGTCACGCTGGCGAGCTTTGTGGTCTTCATCGGCATTGTCACGTGGGCCTGGAGCGGAGCCAACCGGCAGCGCTTCGAGGAGGATGCGCAACTGCCGTTCGAAGAGGACGACGAGTTCAGCGCGTCAGGCAATGAACAACAGGGGAACAAAGGGGTACGGCGATGAGCGACTTCACCAGCGGTTTCTGGAGTTTATACATTGGCATCATCACCCTCGTCAGCATCGCCGCCTGTGCGGTCCTGCTGCAGAGCATGAGCCGGCGCCGGGTCTCGACTGATCCGGAGAATACCGGCCACGTCTGGGACGAGGATCTGGTCGAGAACAACAACCCGCTGCCGCGCTGGTGGATCTGGCTGTTCTGGATCACCATCGTGTTCGGCCTGGTGTATCTGTCCCTGTACCCTGGCCTCGGGACATGGGCGGGTGCCTGGAAGTGGTCATCGGCCGGTGCGTATCAGCAGGAAATCAGCCAGGCCGAGCAGGATCTCGCACCGCTGTATGCGAAGTTTGCCGGCAAGACCATTCCCCAGCTTGCGGCGGATCCGCAGGCCCAGGCGGTGGGTCAGCGCCTTTTCCTGAACTATTGCGCGCAATGCCACTCATCGGATGGCGGAGGCAGCAAGGGCTTTCCCAACCTGACTGACCGCGACTGGCTGCATGGCGGCGAGCCCGAGAACATCCAGGCCAGCATTCTCAACGGACGCACCGGCGTTATGCCGCCGTTCGGTTCCGTGCTGGGAGCGGAAGGGGTCAAGGACGTCGCCCATTACGTGCGTTCGCTGTCCGACCTGACGGTGGATGGCGTGCGTGCAGGACGCGGCAAAGTGACCTTCATGCAGACCTGTGCCGCCTGCCATGGTCCGGAAGGCAAGGGCAATCCAGCCGTGGGTGCTCCCAACCTGACCGACAAGACCTGGCTGTACGGTTCGTCCGAAGCGACCATCATCGAGACAGTCACCAAGGGCCGCACCAACGTCATGCCGGCGCACAAGGACTTCCTCGGCGAGGCGCGCGTCAACATCCTCGCATCTTATGTGTACGGGCTGTCCCATCCCGAAGTACGACAGTAATGGCGGGGCCTGATGAGTGACGAACCGCACGATGATCCGTCCACCGCCAGGCCGCTGATCTTCCACCCCACCCCTCCGTCCCGCCTGTCCGGCGCATCCAAAGCCGGGCAGCCAGCGGGAGAGGAGGACGGCAGCCTCGAGCAGTCGCTCTATGAAATCCGGCGCAAGATCTATCCGCGCGCCGTGTCGGGCTGGTTCGCAAGCTGGCGCTATGCCCTGATCTTCGCCACGCAGATCGCGTTCTACGGCGCGGCCTGGCTGCAGTGGAACGGCCGCCAGGCCGTGCTGTTTGATCTCGTCGCGCGCAAGTTCTACATCTTCGGGCTGGTGTTCTGGCCGCAGGACTTCATCTACCTGACCGCGCTGCTCATCGTTTCCGCGCTGTCGCTGTTCCTGTTTGCCGCGGTGGCGGGGCGCCTGTGGTGCGGCTATGCCTGCCCGCAGACGGTGTACACCGAGATCTTCATGTGGATAGAGCGCAAGGTCGAAGGCGACCGTGCGGCCCGCATGAAACTCGACGGCGAGGCGGGCAGCGTCCGCAAGGCCGGAAAGAAGGCGCTGAAGCACTTCCTGTGGATTTCGCTCGCCTTGTGGACCGGCTTCACTTTCGTCGGTTACTTCAATCCGATCCGCGATCTGTCGCACGACGTGGTGGCGCTGGCATTGGGGCCGTGGGAAACATTCTGGCTGCTGTTTTACAGTTTTGCCACCTATGGCAATGCCGGCTGGATGCGCGAGCAGGTGTGCAAATACATGTGTCCCTATGCGCGCTTCCAGAGCGCGATGTTCGACCCGGACACCCTCATCGTCACTTACGACAAGGCGCGAGGTGAGCCGCGCGGGGCGCGCAACAAGAGCGTGCAGCGTGCCGAACTGGCGTCCCGCGGCCTTGGTGATTGCGTGGATTGCGGCATCTGCGTGCAGGTTTGCCCGACCGGCATCGACATCCGCCAGGGCCTGCAGTACGAGTGCATCGGCTGTGCCGCCTGCATCGACAGCTGCAACCAGGTGATGAAGAAGCTGAATTACCCTCCAGGCCTGATCCGCTACTCCACGGAAAACGCACTGAAGAATGGCTGGAGCTTCCGCCAGATGTTCAAGCGCGTGGTGCGGCCGCGGGTTCTGGTCTACACCGGAATCCTGTCCGTCGTCATGCTTTTTGCGGCGACGGCCCTGTTCCAGCGCATTCCGCTCAAGGTCGATGTCATCCGTGACCGGGCCGTGCTGTCCCGCGAGGCGGAGGATGGCCGCATGGAGAATATCTACCGCCTGCAGGTCATGAACACCTCCGAGCTGCCCATGCATGTCACCATATCGGTGCGCGGCGCCGAGCGGCTCCAGCAACTTGAAGTCACCTCCGGTGGCCAGGCCCTGGACATCGCGCCGGTAACCTCAAGGCTCCTGCCGGTCCGTGTTGCGGCGACACCCGCGGCCGGGAAGGCGGGGACGGAACGCATTGAATTCATCATTACCGCGCAACGCAACAGCCAGTCGGAAGGCGCAGACTACACGGTACGCGAGAAATCCAGCTTCTACGTCCCCGCGCGGACGGACGATGAAGATCACGAGGAGAAGCGACATGACAACAGGTGAGATCGCGGCGGGCAGAAACGTGTCAGGTGGATTGGTGGGGCAGGTTCCCCCTTGGTATCGGCAGCGCTGGCCCTGGCTGCTGATGTCAGGGCCGGCCATCGTGGTCGTGGCAGGCATCGTCACCATGGTCATTGCATTCAAGACCAGCGACGGGCTGGTCGAGGATGACTATTACACGCAGGGCCTGGGGATCAACAAGACACTGCACCGCGATGCGGATGCCCGCGCCCGGGGGCTCAGCGCGACGGCGCGCTTCGGCGCAGACAACGGCCGGGTGCGCATTGCCTTTGATTCCGGCGAGCCGGGGGAGGGTGCCTTGCGCCTGAAGCTGCTGCATCCCACGCGCGCCGGAATGGATCAGACCGTCAGCCTGGTGCGGATTGCGCCGGGGCTCTGGGAAGGGGTGCTCACCCCGCCCGCACGCGGACTGTGGCGCCTGCAGCTGGACACTCCCGACGGCGGATGGCGCATCGGCGGTGACTGGAAATCCGGAGCTGATAGCGTGGACCTGCGCCCGGCGCCGGCATCGTCGGGCGAAACGGCGCCTACTGCCTCTATGGTCACTACCGGAACCGCGCCGTGAAGCAGCGCATCATCTGGATACTCTGGCCGGCCTTTGTCGTGGCCATCCCGGCGGTGGGCATCGTGTTCTCGCTGTTCGATCCGGAGGACATGAAGTGGCCGGGCGAGGCGATCGAGCACAGCCGGCTTGCGGTTTATACCCTCGGGTTCCTGTTCTTCTGGGCCATCGGGGCATGTTGCAGCGCGCTGACCTGCCTGCTGCAGCAGTCCCCCTATGAGATCAACCGCTGCACGCTGGCACCGCAGGACCGCCCGGAAGGCTGCCCGAAGCGTGAAGCGGGCGATGGCGTTGACTGCTGCCACTGACAGTAGTCACCCTGGCCGTCAGTCTGCCGCGGAAAGAGCTGCCGCATTGCAGGATTCCCGTGTTAGCTTATCGCTGACCTGAACAGCAGGGGCGGGACATGTCCGCAATGCGCGGAACCGCCCGGATCGCGGATCAATGACCTCGCAGTACGAAACGTCGCCCTATGAGCGGCACTACCTGACCAGCCTGTTCGAGCCACGCTCGGTGGCCATCGTGGGGGCCACCGAGAAGCCCGGCAAGGTGGGCGAGGTGCTGATCTCCAACATGCGCGCCGCCGGTTATCGCGGCGAACTGCTGGCGGTCAATCCCAAATACGACAGCGTCCATGGCGTGCGGGCGTATCCGTCGGTGGACAGACTGCCTCATCCGGTTGATCTGGTCGTCGTGGCAACACCGGCCGTCACTGTTCCCGGGGTCATTGCGCAATGCGGCGCGGCCGGAGTGCGCGCCGCTATGGTGATCACCGCCGGGTTCTCCGAGACGGGTCCCGAAGGCGCTCGCCTGGAGCGCAAACTCATGGAGCAGGCGCGCCGTTACGGCGTGCGCATGATCGGTCCCAATTGCCTGGGCATGCTGCGGCCCGGCATCGGGCTGAATGCCACGTTTGCGCGCGGTGGCGCGCTGCCCGGATCGCTGGCACTCGTCTCGCAATCAGGTGCGGTATGCACCGCCATGCTGGATTGGGCAGCTGTCAGCAAAGTGGGTTTCTCCAGCGTCGTGTCGATGGGCGGTTCGGTGGATATCGATTTCGGCGAAATCATCGATTACCTGTCTGGTGATGCGCGCACCGAGCACATCCTGCTGTACATCGAGGGCGTGCGCGATGCGCGCCGCTTCCTCGGCAGCCTGCGCGCTGCGGCACGGATGAAGCCGGTCATCCTGATGAAGGTGGGGCGGCATCCGGCAGGATCGCGCGCAGCGGTGTCGCATACGGGATCCATCGTTGGCGGCGACGATGTGTTTGATGCCGCCGTGCGCCGTGCCGGTGTGGTGAGGGTGGGCACCATCGGCCAGCTGGTTGCTGCGGCCCAGGCCCTTGCCGCGCATGTCCGACCCCGCGGCAACCGTCTGGCGATCATCACCAACGGCGGCGGTCCGGGCGTCATGGCCGCAGACCATGCCGCCGACCTTGGCCTGCCGCTTGCCGAACTGTCTGCGGACACCGTGGAAAGGTTGCAGGCGACGCTGCCTGAGAACTGGTCGCACGGCAATCCCGTCGACCTCATTGGCGATGCCGACACCGGCCGTTACAGCGCAGCCGTGTCGGCCTGCCTTGCTGATGGCGGCGTCGATGGCGCGCTGGTCATCCTCACGCCCCAGGCCATGACCGACGCGGATGCGGCGGCCGGTGCAGTGATTGCAGCCTCACGCGGTTCGACCAAGCCGCTGATTGCCTGCTGGATGGGCGAACGCAGCGTGATCGACGCGCGCCAGCAGTTGCGTGATGCCGGCATACCGGTATTCCGCACGCCGGAGCCTGCGGTGGAGATGTTTGCCCACGTGTCTTCCTTTTATCGCAACCAGCAGGCGCTGTTGCAGATGCCAGGTCCGCTGGCCCATGTGGTCGAGCCGGATCTGGCTGCAGCAGAAGCGCTGGTGAATGCCGCGGTGAGCGAGGGCCGCATGCTGCTTGGTGCGGACGAGTCTGCCGCGCTGCTGCGCGCCTTCCACATTCCGGTCGCCACCGGGATGCCCGCGCACAGTGCCGACGAGGCCGTGTCCGTTGCGCAGCAGGCAGGTTTTCCCGTTGCAATGAAGATCCGCTCGCCCGACATTACGCACAAGAGCGACGTGGGCGGCGTGCGCCTCGGTCTCGGTAATGTGCAATCGGTACGAAATGCCTACGACGACATGCTGCAGGCGGTGCGCTCGGCGAGGCCCGCGGCACAACTCGATGGCGTGAGCATCGAGCCCATGATCATCCGCCGCAACGGCAGGGAACTGCTTGTGGGGGTGATGCGCGATCCGGTGTTCGGTCCGGCCATCACGTTCGGCGCCGGTGGCACGGCCGTGGAGGTGATGCGTGACCGCAGCGTCGCGCTGCCGCCGCTGAATGCCTTCCTGGTGCGGGACATGATCACCGGCACGCGCATTTCCCGGCTGCTGCGGGAATTCCGCGGGGCACCTGCCATCGACCTGCCGGCGCTGGAATCGGTTCTGCTGCGCGTGTCGGAGATGGCCTGCGCGCTGCCGTGGCTCGCAGAACTGGACATCAATCCGCTCATTGCCGACGAGTCAGGCGTCATTGCCATCGATGCGCGCGTGGTGCTGGCGCGTCCGAAGGCCGCAGGCGGGCGCTATGCCCACATGGCCATCCATCCCTATCCCGTGGAGCTTGCCAGCATCTGCACGCTGGACGACGGTGCATGCCTGGCGGTCCGGCCGATACGGCCTGAAGATGCACAACTCGAGCAGGATTTCGTGACCGGCCTGTCCGCAGTCAGCCGCCGGTTCCGCTTTCGCGGGACCCTGCGTGAGTTGAGGCCGTCGGAGCTCGTGCGCTTCACGCAGATCGACTACGACCGCGAAATGGCGCTGGTGGCGATTGATGCCACGGGCGGGCGCGAGACCGAGGTTGCCGTTGCGCGCTATTTTGCCAATCCGGATGGCGCAAGCTGTGAATTCGCAATCGTGGTCGCCGATGCGTGGCAGCACAGGGGGGTGGGGCGCCATCTGCTCAGCCGCCTTGGCGAGATTGCCCGACAGCGTGGCATGGTGAGCATGGTGGGCGAGGTCATGACCGAGAACGAGCACATGCTGGACATGTGCCGCCAGCTTGGCGGTACGGTAACGCACATACCTGACGAACCGGACAGCCGGCGGGTGGTTTTCACGCTGCGCTGAAGATGTTGCAATCGCGTTGATGTGTATCAAGGCGTCCTGATCGCGCCGGAATATGCTGGACTCATGTAAGCTGTGCCGGTGTCGTATGGGGTTTCGCAGGGCACGTGCCGTCGGCACCCGCAGTATCGACCACATGAATTGCATTTCCGCATGGCCGGGAGTGGCTAACCAGAAGAGAGGAATAAAATGTTCAAGCGAATTCTAGTAGCAGTGGACGGAAGCGAGACTGCCAATCGTGGATTGAAAACCGCGATCGGACTGGCCAGGGAACAGGAAGCCCTCCTGCAGGTCCTGCATGTCATCGACGAGCGTGTGCCGGCCCTGAATCCCGAGGTTGGCGTCTATGTGGATGACATGATCCGGCTGCTGCGGGAAGGCGGGAAGAAGATCCTCGCCACGGCCGATGCGCAGGTTGCAAAAGCTGGCGTGCGCAGCCAGTCCGTGTCAGTGGAGACCATGGGTCTGCCGGTGGCGGACGTTGTGGTGGAACAGGCGAAGAAATTTCGTGCCGACCTGATCGTGCTCGGCACCCACGGTCGCCGGGGAATGAGCCGGCTGGTCATGGGCAGCGATGCCGAAGGCGTGGTCCGCCAATCCACGGTGCCGGTGTTGCTGGTCAAGGCGCCGGCAGCCGAGCCGAAAGCCAAGTCCAAGTCCAAGTAAGACTTCACCCGCTGCGCCCGCCGTGGGCGCAGCATCCGTGGCATTGGCCTGTGCCAGGCTAGGGTGATTTGTGGGCGATGTAGTCCCTGATCTGCCGGCGTGCCGCCTGGAATGCCGCATGCAGTGCCACATAAACGTCCTCGTCGTGCCGGTGGCTCACGACAAACTCCCGTCCGGGCATGGTGACATCCACACTGACCTCGAACGGTGTTCCCTTGTGTTTGTGGTGGTGCGGCTTGTCCACCACGACACGACAGGCGACCAGTTGATCGCAGAACTGTTCCAGTTTTTCGGTCTCTTCGAAGATGCGTTGTTCAAGTGCTTCCGAGGGCGCGACCTTGCGCAGGGTGATGCGGGGCGTGGTTTGCATGGAGTTCCTCCTCTGGGTTGCTCATGGACATCCTAGGCTGCGGCCCCTGGATTGCCTTGATCCCGGTCAAATTCCGACGCAACCCCTGCAAGGTGTCTGCGCCATGTGCTTGACGTGAGTCAATATCGCAGAACCACGTGCGCCTACAGTGATCCTGATGGGGTGTTTCATGGATGGTCGGTGGTATCGGGCCCTGCGTCGCAGCACCGAGCGGCAGGGCGCCGTCCGCATTTCTAAAAAGATAATAATTCCCGTAAAAATTTGCTTCCAATAACAAGAAATTTATAGAAACGATAATAAATATAAGGATATTCAAAGGCCTGGGGTTCCCGGGGTAGGACGATTCCTACCCCTTCAATCAGTCCCCGGACCACCTCTCTGTTCAGCACCGGGCCGATGGTCAGCGCCGCCCGCGCCGCCCATACTTCGGGCCATGGTCAGCACACAAACACATCACCCGGTTCGCGTCTTCCTTGCCGAAGACTCCGAAATGCTCCGTACCCGGATCGCCGGCCTGCTGGGCGACATGGATGGCGTTGCGGTTGCCGGCGAGTCGGGAACTGCCGATGGCGCCACCGCGGGAATCCTGGAAAGTGTCCCTGACGCGGTCATCCTGGACCTGCAACTCGCAGGCGGCAGCGGCCTTGATGTGCTCAATGCGGTGCGTTCCCGCTTTCCGCAGATCGATTTCATCGTTCTCACCAATCATTCGGGTCCGCAATACCGCCGTTTGTGCATGGCGCGCGGTGCCCGTCATTTCCTGGACAAGAGCCACGACTTTGCGCGGCTCGGTCCGATACTTGCCGGCATTGCGTCCGGCATCAGCACTGAAGAAGACAACAAGGGAGCACAGTCATGACCATGAGCACAACAAGCGCCGCGCTCGGAGCCGTCGTGCAGATCCGGCCTGTCGCCACTGCGCCGCAGTCCACCAGTTCCACGGCGGCGAAAGTGGAGCGGTGCCCGACGCATTGCTCATCGTGCGGATTGCGCGAACTGTGCCTGCCCTGTGGCCTGAGCGGGGCGGATATCGACCGCCTGGATGAGCTGGTCTACACCCGC
The DNA here is from genome assembly GCA_903928055.1 of uncultured beta proteobacterium. Lineage (GTDB taxonomy): Bacteria > Pseudomonadota > Gammaproteobacteria > Burkholderiales > SG8-39 > CAIYPG01. Next base: position 19,388 of record CAIYPG010000028.1, read on the forward strand.
AAGCGGATCAAACGCGGCGAGAGTCTTTATCAATCAGGGGATTCGTTCAAATCCCTGTACGCGATCCGCAGCGGCTTCTTCAAGAGCTCGGTGCTTCTCGAGGATGGCCGCGACCAGGTGACCGCGTTCCACATGCCCGGCGAAATCATGGGAATGGACGGCATCGGCACGGAGCATCACAGCCTGAACGCCGTCGCTCTGGAGGACAGCGAGGTATGCGTGATCCTGTTCTCCAGCCTGGAACAGGCCTCGATGGAAGTTCGCGGCCTGCAGCGCCAGTTCCACAAGGTCATGAGCCGCGAACTGGTGCGTGACCAGGGCGTGATGATGCTGCTTGGCACCATGCGCGCTGAAGAGCGGCTGGCCACTTTCCTCCTCAACCTGTCGCAGCGTTTCATGGCGCGGGGCTATTCGCAGACTGAATTCAACCTGCGCATGACGCGTGAGGAGATCGGCAGCTATCTTGGCCTGAAGCTGGAAACGGTCAGCCGCATTTTCTCGCGCTTCCATGAGGAAGGCCTGGTTGCCGTGCAGCAGAAGAACGTGCGCATCCTCGATGTGGCGGGCTTGAAGCGCATGCTGGGCCGCCACCTGGCAAACTGATCCCCGGTTGTAGTGAAAGTGATCGCCGAAGTGTCTTTCCGGTCGACGGTGACGCCTAGCGGATGATCATCACCGGCAGTGTCGAGTGCGACACTACTTTTGCGGCAATGCTGCCGAGCAGCAGGCCGCGCACGCCGCTGCGTCCGTGGGAGGCCATCACGATCAGTTCGCAGCCGCAGCGAGTGGCCATGCGGATGATCTCGCGGTCCGGGTGGTCGGCCACCACATGGCGCGATCGACAGGGGACGCCGCGCGCGGCTGCGAGCATTTCGATGGCCTTGAGTGCGCGTGCCGCAAACTGCCGGCTGTGGGTTGCATGGCGCGCCGGCGAATCGGCGGACATGACAGGGTCGAGCGTAAACATCCGGAACGTCGGTGTGGCGATGAAGGCGGTAATGCCGGCATCTGTTGCGCTGGCAAGCCGTATACCCTGTCGCGCCGCCTTGAGGGACAGTTTCGAGCCGTCAGTGGGAATCAGGATGTTGGAATACATCGTAGCTGTCCGCTAGAGGCTGCGTCCACCGGCTTTGCCGTGCAGCCGTTCGTCGCGTGTCTGGCAGGCAACGCAATGTGAGGCCGTCGGGCTGGCCTGCAGGCGCTTGAAGGGTATTTCCGCCCCGCATTTGACGCATACGCCGTACTCCGATTTCGACAGGCGCTCCAGCGCCAGTTCGGCGGCCCGCAGTTCGCTCATGTCGCGCTCGATGGCAGCGACATCCAGACTCGTTTCCAGGCTGGCGATGGCGTCGTCATCGATATCCTGCAGGTGATTGGCCAGACCCAGAGTCTCGGCAGGGCCGGCACTATGAAGTGCAACCGCAATTTCGGCGCGCAGCCGGGTGACCAGATCGAGGAGCTGATTCTGCAGGGTGAGTCGTTGTTCGGCGTTGAGCTGTGTCATGGCGGTTGCCCTGTACAGGTAATGGGGGTGAAGCGCTGCTTGGCGTCAGGCGTCGCACATCAAGTGCGATCCAGCGCTTGAGCTAGGATAGGCAATCGGCATGGCCCGTCCTTGATCAGGATCAAGCGCGAGCAGGGCCATTTGGAAGAAGGTTGGCGCCGGACCATGATGAAGCATCCCGGATCATCCCGCATCCCGTTCAGCGCCTGGCAGGCGCTGGCGTTGTATGTGTTCGCCGCGACGGCACCGCTCCTGATTGCCGCTTTGGCTGAGGCGAGGGAGCGTGACTTCGCGGCGGAGCTGGCCGTTGGCGCCGGCCTGGTCGCACTGGCGATGCTGCTGCTTCAGTTCATTTCTTCGGGACGCTACGAAAGAATTTCCGGCGGTGCCGGCATTGACCGGACGCTGCGTTTCCATCAACTGGCCGCGTATGCGTTGTCCGGCCTCGTGCTGCTGCATCCGCTGCTTCTGGCGTTGCCGTCAGAGCCCGGCGAACTGGGGCGGCTTCCGGCCGGCCTGGTCATGCTGGCTGGCGCACCCATGCTGCGGTCCGGTGTACTGGCGCTGGCGGGATTGGCGATCCTGGTGGCGCTGGGCATCCTGCGCGCGCATATTGCGCTGCGCTACGAGACATGGCGCGGGACGCACGTGCTTCTCGCGCTGGGTGTGGCGGTCGCATCGCTGCATCACGCAATGTCGGTCGGGCAGTACAGCAATGGCATGGTGCTCAGGTTCTACTGGATGCTGCTGGCAATGTGTGCGCTGGCGTCCACCGGCTACGTGTATCTTTTCAAGCCCCTGCGGCTTGCCCGCACGGCCTGGCGCGTCAAGTCCAACCGGCCGGCCGGCGAGGCTACGCGCGAGCTGTTGCTGCAGCCCGAAAGCGGCAGCGCGCTGGATTACGCTGCAGGGCAGTTCATCTGGGTAAGCTTCGGGCACCGTCCATTCCCGCTGAATGATCATCCGTATTCGCTGGCCTCCAGTCCGCGCGAGGGCCCGGAGCTTCGCCTGCTGATCAAGGCGCGCGGCGACTTTTCCGGCAATGCAGCCGCGATTGCACCCGGTACCCCAGCGTATGTCGACGGGCCGCACGGTGATTTTGTCATTGCGGGGCATGATGCAGATGCCATTGCGCTGATTGCCGGCGGTATCGGCATTGCCCCCATTGCCGGCATCCTGCGCGACCTGCAATTGTCGGGTGACCACCGTCCGGTGAGGCTGTTGTATGGCGCGCGCAACCTCGAGCGCATGGCGGGCCGGGAGATGATCGACGGTGTTGCGGGCAGTCTCGACCTCAATGTGGAATACGTCCTGGAAGCACCGCCACCCGGCTGGCAGGGCGGGGCGGGTTCGATTACGCCGGAGGCAGTGCTGCGCACGCTGCGCGGCACGGATCCGCAACGTTGCCTGTGCATGCTGTGCGGCCCCACGGACATGATGCTGGCCGCAGAGGATGCATTGCTTCGGGCCGGGGTTCCGGCCGCCAATATTGTCTATGAGCGCTTTGACTATGCTTGATCACATGACGCGCAATGCCCGGCTGTGTGCCGCTGCTGCGCTGGCCGCTGCGGTCCTGCTGGTTGCCCTCGCGGCCTTTGCGCTGCGCTGACTTCCCGTTCGTTACCTGGAGGCGGTGTTCACCAGATAGGCCAGCAGGGCCGCACGTGAATCCGCAGGTGCAGGGAAGTGCTTCTGCATGAATGACTTCAGATGTGCTTCGCGCTCCGCGACCGGGCGTTTCATGATCTCGGTGCGCACCTTTTCCAGGCTGTGGCATTTGACGCAGCGTTGCGCAAAAGTGGCGGCACCATCCGTCTCCGGTGCCGCGGCCATGGAAATTCCGGCCGGCAGCATGCCCGACAACAGAAGGACTGCAAGGTTCATTCGATATCCGTTCATATGCCACCCTGCTCAATGCATTTCACGGATTGAATGTACACGACATCGCAGTATCATGTTGATGATGGGAGTGATGAAGAAAAGAGGAGTCGGGTGATGGCCCGGATCATGACACTGAATGCGAAATGGAATCCGGCTGGCGCGGGGTTTCGGGCGCTGCTGATGGCGGTGGTGTTGAGTCTTCCGGCGTCGGCGTCATTGGCGGCTGATTTTTTCACTATCCCAATGCCGCAGTTGCGTGACGCGCTGACCTTGAGCCAGGGTATTGATGAGGCTGCAGCCGAGGTGGCCGCTGCCGAAAATGCGCTTGCAGACGCCAGGCGGCGCCTGGCCGAAGGCGAGGAGCCGCTGCCGGGTGAGCGCAGCGGTATCGGCGGCGGGCGTTCGCGTCTGAACGAAGCCTATGCACAGCGTCAGGCAACCCTGAAGAGGGCCGTGGAGGCTGCGGAGAAACGGCTGCAGCAGGCCTATGAGCGGCGCAACGCCGTGCGTGGCTGATGGTGACTGAATACATGAAAGGACAAACGCCTGCTCAAATGCCTGCCAGCGGCGAGTGTGCCGTCGATGTTCCCGGCAAGGAAGGGCGGCTGAAGCTGCGGTATCTGGGCATCGACACCTATCAGCATCACGTGGTGTTCATCCGCCGTGACTGCCCGATCTGCCAGGCCCAGGGTTTTACGGTGCAGTCGCGCGTACAGGTGCGCCTGGGCGCGAAGCAGATCATCGCAACCGTCAATGCGGTACACAGCCCGATGCTGGAGGGGGGTGAAGCCAGCCTGTCGGAGTCCGCCTGGGACGCACTTGATGCGAAGCCTGGTGATGAAGTGGATCTCACACTTGCACCTCAACCGGGGTCACTCAGCCATTTACGCAGCAAGGCCTATGGCCACCGGCTGGATGATGCCGCCATGCGCGACATCGTGACAGACATTGCCGCAGGTCGTTATTCCGACCTGCACCTTGCTTCGTTTGTGACCGCATGCGCCGGTGACCGGCTCGATGCAGGGGAGACGACGGCGCTGACGCGCGCCATGATTGCGGTCGGCGAGCGCATTGACTGGCATGCCGGGAAGGTGATGGACAAGCATTGCGTCGGCGGGCTTCCCGGCAACCGCACCACGCCCATCGTCGTGGCGATCGTTGCGGCGCACGGCCTGATCATTCCAAAGACCTCTTCGCGTGCCATTACGTCGCCGGCGGGAACGGCCGACACCATGGAGACGCTTGCTCCCGTTGTGCTGGATCGGGCGACCATGCGCCGGGTGGTGGAAAAGGAGGGCGGCTGCGTGGTGTGGGGCGGCGCTGCCGGCCTGAGTCCGGCGGATGACCTGCTGGTGCGCGTGGAGCGTCCGCTGGAACTGGACAGCGAAGGGCAGATGATTGCCTCCATCCTGTCCAAGAAGGCTGCTGCGGGTGCGACCCATGTGGCGATCGACATTCCCGTCGGCCCGACTGCCAAGATGCGTTCCGCCGCTGCGGCCGAATTCCTGCGCGACCGCCTGATCGAGGTCGGACACAAGGTTGGACTGGCGGTGCATGTGCTGTTCACAGACGGCATCCAGCCCGTGGGTCGCGGCATCGGGCCTGCGCTGGAAGCCTGGGATGTGCTGTCAGTACTGCGCGGGGAGAGTGGTGCACCCGTCGACCTGAGAGCCCGGGCGCTCGCGCTGGCGGCGATGATTCTTGAGATGTCCCAGTCCGTGCCGGCTGGAATGGGCATGCAGCAGGCCGAATTGCTGCTGGAGAACGGCAATGCGTGGCTGAAGTTCCAGGCGATCTGCGCAGCGCAGGGCGGCATGCGCGTGCCGCCACGCGCGCGGCACACGCGCCCGATCACGGCGGCGCGTGCCGGCAAGGTCGTTGCCGTCAACAACCGCCTGCTGTCGCGTGCCGCGCGGCTGGCCGGTGCGCCGCAGGCTCCTTCGGCCGGCATCGAGTATCTTTCGCCGCTCGGCAGGTTCGTGGAAAAGGATGAGCCATTGTTCATCCTGCATGCCGAATCCGCAGGCGTCCTGCAGTACGCACTTGATTACATTCTCGGGCAGCCGGACATCGTGACCGTGGCAGACGAAACATGAGCACGGTCATCTTCGGGTTTCCCGGGCAGGAGTCGCTGGCCCGTGACCTGGTGTCGGGGCTGGGTGCACAGCCCGGCGCAATGCTGCTGCGGCGCTTTCCCGATGGCGAGACCTACGTTCGCCTGGACACACCGGTTGAGGGCCATCGCGTTGTGCTGGCCTGTGGCCTTGACCATCCGGATGAGCGCCTGACGGGGCTGGTGTTCGCGGCGGCCACGGCACGCGAACTGGGCGCGCGCAGCGTCGGCATCGTTGCGCCCTATCTGGGCTACATGCGCCAGGACGCGCGCTTTTTGCCGGGCGAGGCGGTCACCTCGCGGCATTTCGCGCGCATCCTCAGTGAAAATGCCGACTGGCTGGTTACCGTTGACCCGCACCTGCATCGCTACAAGTCGCTCGACGAGATCTATTCCATTCCATCCATTGTGGTTCCGGCGGCGCCGGCGATTGCGCACTGGATTGCGGCGAATGTGGCCAATCCGCTGCTGGTCGGGCCGGACGAGGAGAGCGCCCAATGGGTGGCAGAGGTGGCACGCCGCGCTGGCGCACCGCATATTGTCCTGAACAAGATCCGGCACGGTGACCACGACGTTGAAATCGCCGTGCCCGACCTGTCGCAGGTTCCGGACTGGCGTACTCGAATGCCGGTGCTGGTGGATGACATCATTTCGACTGCACGCACCATGGCGGCCACCGCTTCGCGGCTGGTTGATGCCGGCCTTCAGAAGCCGGTGTGCATTGGTGTGCATGCGCTGTTTGCGCCAGAGGCGCAGGGCTTGCTCGAGAGCTGTGCCACGCGAGTGGTGACCTGCAGCACCATTGACCATGCATCCAATGCCATCGACCTTGCGCCGGCCCTCATTGACGCAGTTGCGGCCATTCAGGGACAGGCCGGAGGCTGACCGCAGGACTCAGGCGTTGACGAGCTTGTGGGTGAGGGCGTAGCGGATCAGTTCCGCCTGGTTGGGCAGCGACATTTTCTGCATGAGGCGTGCCTTGTGCGTACTCACGGTCTTGACCGAAAGGTTCAACTGGGCGGCAATCTCCGACACTGTCTTGCCCGCGGCAAGCGCCTGGAAGACCTGGTATTCGCGGTCGGACAGTGACGTGTGGGGCAGTCCCTCGTTCTGCGGCATGGCCCCCAATGCCAGCTGTTCGGCCACGGCCGGGCTGATGAAGGCGCCGCCTGCTGCGACCTTGCGGATGACCGACACCAGCTGCTCGGAAGCGCTTTCCTTGGTGAGGTAACCCGCCGCACCGGCACGGATGGCGCGCACCGCATATTGCTGCTCTTCGTGCATGCTGAGGATAAGGACGCGCAGCCGGGGTTTCTCGGACAGCACCTGCTTGATGAGTTCGATCCCGCTGCGGCCGGGCATGGACATGTCGAGCAACAGGACGTCGAAGTCCTGGGTGCGCACCAGTTCCATGACCTTGTGGCCGTCCTGCGCTTCGCCGACCACGGACAGGTCTCCCGCGGCGCCGAGCAGCTGCTTGAGTCCTTCGCGCACGATGGTGTGGTCGTCGGCCAGCACGATGCGGATCATTGTTGGCGCGCTCCGGTATCGGGGGTGAGCGGAATGTGCACGGTGATCTCCGTGCCCTTGCCCGGCATGCTGTCGATGTCGACCTCGCCGCCCAGCAGATAGACCCGTTCTCGCAGGCCGAGCAGTCCGTAGGAGTTCGGCTTGCGTGGCGTCTGTGGCGCGAATCCGCCGCCGTTGTCGCGCACGCTCAGAGTGACGCTGTCGTCGGTGCCATCAATGCGGACCTCGACGCGGGATGCCCTGGCATGCCGCGAGACATTGGTCAGGGATTCCTGCAGGATGCGGAACAGCGCGGTGGCTTGCGGGTCACCCAGGTCGAGCTCAGGCGGCGTGACTTCGAATGAACAGTCGATGCCGGAGCGCTGCGTGAAATTCTGCACCAGCCACTCGGCCGCAGGCACCAGTCCGAGGTCATCCAGGATCAGCGGTCGCAGGTCCGCGGAGATGCGCCGGGTTGCGGCCACCGTGTTGTCGAGCAGTTGCTGCATGGTCTTCAATTTGGCGCCGATGTCAGGCTCGCGTGCCACGAGGTGCTCGTCCAGCCAGGCAACGTCCATTTTCAGGGCGGTCAGTGCCTGGGCGAGTTCGTCATGCAGCTCGCGCGCGATGCGGCTCTTTTCCTGCTCGCGCACCGAATTGGAAGCCAGCGACAGGTCGCGCAGCTCGTCCTTGGAGCGGCGCAGGGCTTCTTCCGCACGCACCCGCTCGGTCACGTCGCGCAGGATGACCGTGTAGAACTTGCTGCCGTGCTCGGTGATCTGCGAAATCGACGCGTCGATCGGGAATTCCTCGCCGCTGCGCCGCAATCCGGTGACGATGCGCGTTGTTCCCATGCGGCGCGAGCTGGTGCCCGTTTCGCCGAATTGCCGGATGTGTTCTTCGTGTTCCTGGCGGAAGCGCTCGGGAATGAACCAGGTAAGCGGTGCGCCAATGGCTTCTTCCTTGGTGCAACCGAACACCTTTTCGGCGGTGGTGTTGAAGAGGACGATACGCTGCTGCTCATCGACGGTGATGATGGCATCCATGGCCGAATCGAGGATGCCGCGCAGGCGCGCCTCGCTGCGCGCCAGCAGCGCCTCGTTGCGCAGGCGCTCGGTGACGTCGCGAATGATCACCGTGAACAGCTTGCGTCCGTCCTCGCTGTGCTGCGAGATCGAAGCCTCGATCGGAAATTCCTCGTCGTTGGCGCGCAGGCCCATCAGCACCGCCACACCGCCCATGCGCCGAGAGGTGTCACCGGTTTCGGAGAAGCGTGCAATGTGCCGCCCGTGAGCCTCGCGGAAACGCTGTGGCAAAAGCACGTCCAGCGACTGCCCGATCATGGCGCTGCGCGGCCAGAGGAAGACGCGCTCGGCCGCCGCATTGAACAGCACGATGCGGTGGCCCTCGTTGATGCTGATGATCGGGTCCATCGCAGATTCGACTATTCCGCCGACGCGCGCCTCAACGTTCTGCAGCGCGCGCTGGTCAGCAAGGTGCTCGGCGGAACGCCGGTAGAGCAGGACCAGCGCCACCAGCGTCATGGTTCCGCCCACGCCTGCTGCGGCGACCAGCATTTCAGGGCGGTACCAGCCGAACAGGCTGGCCACCATGGCCAGCAGCGCGGTAAACGCCCCCAGGCCGAGCAGCGGACCTAGGATCACCAGCATGTGCCCGTAACTCAGCCCCGGTCGCGAATCGGGGTGGTGACTGGCCGGCACAGGGGGGGGGTGGGGCCGCGCCGGGGGATTGGGGGAAAGTTGACTCATATCAAAAGGTCCGGACGCGAGAGGCGCAAAGTAGCGCTGCAACCTGTCATCAACCCGGTCCCCCGCATAGAGCCATGAGCGTCAATCTTGTTATCGATCCAGAACTGATCCGCAAGTACGGCGGACGTGGCCCGCGCTACACCTCTTATCCGACCGCAGACCGCTTTGTCGAGGCCTTTGATGCTGCGGCCTACGAACACTGGCTGCGGCATCGCAGCATCGGGGGTGTTTCCCGACCGCTTTCATTATACGTTCATCACCCGTTTTGCGACACGATCTGCTATTACTGCGCCTGCAACAAGATCGTGACCAAACACGACAAGGAGGCCGACGGCTATCTCGATTCCCTGTTTCGTGAAATCCGCCTGGTTTCAGACCGCCTCGGGACGGATCGCACGATCCAGAGCATGCACTGGGGCGGCGGCACGCCGACCTTCATGGGCATGGAGCGTCTCGGGCGCCTGATGCAGGTCCTGCGCACTGAATTCACCCTGGACCCGGCCGGTGAGTACGCCATTGAGCTTGATCCGCGCAAGGTTGACGCCGCCGGCGTGGCCGCCTTGCGGGAACTGGGTTTCAACCGCACCAGTCTCGGCGTCCAGGATTTCA
>CAIYPG010000029.1 GCA_903928055.1 uncultured beta proteobacterium
CGAGTTGTTCTACAACCGCAAACGGATTCATCAATCGCTCGGCTACCGCACCCCCGAGCAAATTGAGAGAGAATGGCGTGGTGCTTAATTAGGGTGTCTGAGGAATCCGGGACAGCTCACCCTGTCCCCCCTTTGACAAGGGGGAGACCTTTCGTTGATCACCAATGTTTTTTTGCCCCCCTTGTTAAAGGGGGCCGACTTGCCGAAAGGCAAGCGGGGGGATTTTCTTTGAAAGTTTGAACAACAAATCCACCCATCCCGCCGCCTAATTCCCCGTGTACTTCGGCTTGCGCTTCTCGGAGAAGGCGCGCGGGCCTTCGCGGCCGTCTTCGGTGGAGCCGAGCAGGTAGGCGACGAACTGCTCCATGCGCATGCCATCGGAGATCGGCATGTCGCGCGACCGGAGCATCAGTTCCTTGGCCGCCTGAAGGTGCAGCGGCGGGAACACCGCAATGCGCGTGGCGTAATCCAGCGCCGTGGCCATCAGTTGATCCGGCGGCACGATGCGGTTGATGAACCCGTAACGAAGCGCAGCCTCGGCATCGAGCGGCTGCCCGGTCAGCACCATTTCCATGCCCACCGCATACGGCACCTGGCTGAGGATGCGCTGCGTGCCGCCATTCACGGCCAGCACGCCACGCGTGGCTTCGGTGAGCGCAAAGGTCGCGGCCGGCACGGCAACACGGATGTCGGTGGCCATCAGCATGTGCATGCCGCCGGCGATGCAGTGGCCGTTGACCGCAGCGATCACCGGCTTCCAGATGTCGATGCCGCGACTGAGCACCGGGTTGCGCTGCGTGAGCCAGAATTCCCCGGCATTGGGCAGCGAGTTGCGGCCGTTCGCGGCCGCCGCCTTCAGGTCACCGCCGGCGCAGAACGCCTTGTCGCCGGCGCCGGTGACGATGGCCACACGCACCGCCTTTTCATCGCGCACCCGCTCCCAAGCCTGGGCGAGCAGCCGGAAATGCTCCACGTCGAGCGCATTGCGCCGCTCCGGACGGTTGATGGTGACGATCGCGACCCCGTTGTCGCGCAATTCGAAATCAATGGCCACGGTATCCCCACACAAAGTTGTCGGTTGCAGAGGAGATATTGTAGTCGCAGCCCGGCTTCGGCCACGACGCCGGCGGGCACCGGAATCACATCAGATTTTCTGCGGTGATCCGCAGCCATTCGTCGCTACCGTGGGGGACGATACGGTAGTTGTGCTCCCTCAGCCATTGCGGGCTGAACTCTTCCCGAAAACACCAGAAGCCGTCTTCCCACAGCAGCAGGTCTTGCGGATTGTCTGAGGAGGAGTCATTCACCCGTGTCACAACTTGTCTGTTGAAGGAACAAGGTCATCATAGGCCGATTCCCCCGCCATCCCCGCTTTTCTCGCCCCGGACACATCGCCACGGAAATTCATCGCGAAAATTTATGTTCGATAACGCACAGAGCCGGAGCAGAAAGCTGACCAGACTGCACGCATCGGTGACTCGCTGAATCGGCGCAACTGCCGGCCGGCGCACCGCCAGAGAGAACCGCATGACCCCGACGCACGACCCCAGACAGAACCACCTCCTCGCGGCCCTGCCGGAAGAATGCTATTCGCGCGTGCACCCCGAACTGGAACTGGTCGCGCTGCCGCTGGGCTGGGTGCTGTACGAGTCCGGCAACCCGATGAAGCATGTGTACTTCCCCGCTTCCGGCATCGTGTCGCTGCTCTACCTGACCGACAATGGCTCGTCGTCCGAAATCGCCATCACCGGCAATGAGGGCCTGGTCGGCATATCGCTCTTCATGGGCGGCGAGAGCACCACGAACCGCGCAGTGGTGCAGTGTTCCTGCCATGCCTATCGCATGAACCGGCGCGTGCTCAAGCAGGAATTTGCCCTGGGCGGCGGGTTCCAGTACCTGGCGCTGCGCTACACGCAGGCCCTGATCACGCAGATGGCGCAGACCTCCGTCTGCAACCGCCATCACACGCTCGATCAGCAGTTGTGCCGCTGGCTGCTGCTGAGCCTTGACCGGCTGGAGGGCACCGACCTCATGATGACCCAGGAACTGATCGCCAACATGCTCGGTGTGCGCCGCGAAGGCGTGACCGAGGCTGCCGGCAAACTGCAGCAGGCGGGACTGATCAACTACAGCCGCGGGCGCATTTCCGTCACCGACCGGCCGGGACTCGAGAAGCGCGTGTGCGAATGCTATGCAGTTGTGAAAGGCGAATACGACCGCCTGCTGTCCGCAAAGATATCCGTGCCGGCCTGATGACAAAGGAAAGCGCCATGCAAGCCCCCCTGTTCTGCGCCGCCTGTGAGGCGCCGCTGGTATTTGATGTTCCTGAACTGGCAAACCACCGCTGGTATGCCGGATGCGCTGCCTGCGGAAAGCGCACCTCGCTTGAAGCCATCCCGAATGACAAGGGCGATGATCGGGCCACCTTCCGCGCGACCGGTGTTCTGCCCAAATCGTCGCTGCGGTGATACGGCACATCCCGGTGGAACTCATCGCGCCGCAACGACATGCCGCCTGAATTGACATCCCGGATCGAAGCCATGAGCAATCCCCGTCTGTTACCGGTCGTCACGGCACCACGCGTGCCGAAGCACTTCTCGATGATCCGCAGCCTGCACCTGGCCGACTTTCTCACGCTGGCGAATGCCGCCTGCGGCGTGGCCGCGGTGTTCTGCGCCATGATCTTCGAGGGCAATGGCGCACTCTCGACGTTTTACCTGGCCGCCGCCCTGGCGCCGGCCGCCCTGGCCTTCGACATGCTCGACGGCCGCGTCGCGCGCTGGCGCCATCAACATTCGCCGCTCGGGCGCGAACTGGACTCGCTCGCCGACATCATCTCCTTTGGCGTCGCGCCTGCCACGCTCGCCTTTGCCGCCGGCATGACCGGCGGCTGGGACAGCGTCGGGCTGGTCTATTTTGTCTGCTGCGGCGTCAGCCGCCTCGCCCGCTACAACATCACCGCCGAGGCCCTGTCCGCCGGCGAAGACAAGGTTCCCTACTTCGAAGGCACGCCCATTCCGGTCAGCGTGCTGCTCACCGGCGTGCTGGCCTTCGCCGCCTGGCAGGACCGCCTGGGCGATGACCTCTACTGGGGGCAATGGATAATCGGGCCCTGGGTGCTCCACCCGCTGGTCCTGCTGTTTGTCCTCGCCGGGACCCTGATGGTCAGCAAAACCCTGCGCATTCCCAAGCTCTGAGCGACTGCCGGCAATGGCCGCCCCGGCTCTGCCGGCTTTTGACCCAAATCAATATCCGCGCCGCCAGCCCGCCTAAATTGGTTAAAGGGGGAAGTTTCGATCATGCAAAGCGGTTCCGACGGAGAACATCATGGGAGAAGCGGTAGATCTGTGGCAGGCTGAACACACGAATTTTCTGCGTCTGATTGAAGTGGTGGAGAAGGAGATGAATACCTTCCACAACGGCGACCACCCGGACTACGACCTGATGCGCAATGCCGTGCAGTACCTGCGGCATTTTCCGGACCGTTACCACCATCCGCGCGAGGAAGTGGCGTTCGCGCGGCTGATCGGGCACCGCCCCATGCTGCAATCCGAGGTGAACCTGCTGATCAGGGAACATCAGTTCATCGCCGCGGCCGGCGATGAACTGCTCGCGCACCTGGAGGAGGCCGCGCTGGATGCCATGGTGTCGCGCAAGACGCTGGAGGACGCCGCCTCGACCTACCTGCGGGCCTACCGGCACCACATCCACAGCGAAGACCGCGACATCCTGCCCCTCGCTGAAAAGCTGCTCACCCCTGACGACTGGCGTGCGGTGGCCTACGCGATTCCCGGCGCCCGTGACCCGCTGTTCGGCCAGGACGCCAGCGAGCAGTACCGCGAACTGCGCCGGCTGATCGCCATCCAGTCCTGAGGCGCCCCGCTCGCAGCGGTCGCGGTCGCTAGCGCGCCGGTCCGCCCGGGACCGGCAGGCGCCCGCAGGCACGGCAATGCATGAGCGTGGGGTCTTCCTGCAACCGGACGAACTCGACGTCCTTGCCGCACTCGATGCACACGCCGTAGTCCGCCGAGTGCAGGTGCTTGAGCATGGTATCCAGACGCAGTCCCGGCGGTATGGTTTTCCGGATCAGCTGCTCCAGCGCCTCGCGCTGCTCGATGGTCAGGTAGTGGTGATGGTCCATATGCCCTCCTCCGTTGAAGGTTTGTCCCGGATTCATCCCGCTTGATTCCGTTCGTGGTGAGCCCGTCGAACCATGAACGGAATCAACATCAAACAGGGGTCATCGTCACCTTACCTACGCCGAGTGTTACAGCTTTGATTTGGGTCAAGCGGGCTTGCGGGCGACATAGACGGTGTTCGTCGCCTCACGGTTCTGCAGCGGATTCGGGAAGCGCACCACATGCGCCATCGAGCCGGAGAACACCGCATCCAGCACCTCGCTGAACTCCGCATCCGGCGGATCGTTCGACCACAGCGCAAACACCCCGCCCGGCAAGAGGTGCGCCGCCAGTTTCCGGAGGCCGGCCTCGGTGTACAGCGCCGCGTGCGTGGCATACAGCGTGTGGCGCGGCGAATGGTCGATGTCCACGAGGATGGCGTGCCAGCGCTTGTCGGGCTGCGTGGCATCGAGGCTGGGTGAAGCGGCGAGCGCAAAGAAGTCTCCAGCAAGAAAGCGGCAGCGCGGATCGTCCGTCAGCCCCTTCCCCAGCGGCACCAGCCCGCGCTGATGCCAGTCGATCACCTCCGGAATCGCCTCGATCACCACCAGCGAACCGACCGAAGCATGGTCCAGCGCCGCACGCGCCGTATAACCCAGACCGAGCCCGCCAACGACCACGTCCAGCGGGCCTTTGCCCAGGTCGGCAAGACCAAGGTTCGACAGCTGGATTTCGCCTTCGACAAACATGCTGGACATCAGGAACTCGTCGCCCAGCTTCACTTCGTAGATCTCGATACCGAGCTGAAGCTGCGTGCGGCGGCGCAGGCTGATTTCACCGATGCGGGTCTGGCGGAAGTCGATTTCTTCGAAGTCGATCATGGCGGATGGAGCCTGTTGCAAGGAAGGGCGCCATGATGAAGGAAATCGGGGGTGGAGTCGAACGTTGAGCAAACCGTCGCCGCCAGGCGTCCCGTTGACCAAAGGTTTGGCATCGGAACATGAGGGTACGTTGGCGTTCCGAATACAACTGATGTTCTAGCAGAAGACGGCAAGATCGCAGCATCTTATGACGCATTAAGAAAAGGACTCATTCCACGCGGATCGACGCTCCCGATGGAAGAATTTGATCGATTGTTGCGCAACTAAATTTTTGGTCTCCCAAGCAGAAATGCAGTCACAGGCACCATACTTAGAAGCAATCACTGGAAATTCAATCATGCAAGGGACGGAATAGTGAAGCACACGCTTTTTTTAATTTCATTGTTATGGGCCATCAGCGGAACATTGTTGGCAGCACCGGTAGAAGGCGAATGGACTGGCACACTTTCATGTGGCGAACTGCAGAATTCACCACGTGAAAAAAATAAAGCTCCGTTCACAAGCGCTGCGACTTTCCAAATCCACAAGAATATTGCCACCCTGGATCGAAGCTGGGTAGCAGGAAAAGAACATCTGGAAGGCACCGTGTCACCCGGCCAGGCAATCAAACTGGAAGGTCGAGGCTGGCTCTATGGAAAGGAAACCAACCCATGGAAAGTGCGCGTCAGGTTGTTTGAAATCGGGCTGCGGTATGAGGGTGAAGGCGTCATTGAAAGCATTGATGGACTGACAAAGTATCGAGACTGCAAGGTCAGGGTTGAGTCAGCAATTGTTGCCCCCCAGAAATCAATGCCACCAAACGGAAAGGTGGCATCAGAAAGCCCCAAACCCACGACCAAACCGGACGCAGGCATTCCGGTCAAGAATGTCGAACAGAAACCGTCATTGAAATCACATGACCTGCCGCATGCAGTACAGCCGACACCTCCAGCGCAATCAACGGGGGATGCGCGCGTCAAAAGCAGCCCTCCGCCAACGGTGACGGCATCCAAGCCAACTCAATCCACGCCAAGCAGTCTGCCTGCAGCAGCAGTTGCGCCTCCGGCTGTTCCAGCGACAACACCAAAAGCAATTGCAGACGTAAAGGCAGGCGCAGAATTCATTGCATTCCAAGGCGTTGACAACAACGATACAGCTCGATCTGAAATGCCGGGCGAAATTATCTTTTCACATAGCGGCCAGAGGGTCGCCATTGGCACGTCACATGGAAGAGTAATGCTTTTCGATTTGAAGTCCGGGCGATCCTTGATCAATCTGCCAATCAGCCAGCCATATCGTGAAAATATCTCTGTGCTCGCCTTCAGCCAAGATGACTCAATGATTGCCTATATCGTCAGTGGCAGAGTCAACCTGGTTGATGTGGCGTCCGGAAAAATAACGAATTCCTCGACTTGTTTGACTGACTATGAGGCAACCGGACGATGCTCCGGTGGAGGCCAATCCCTGGCATTTTCTCCAGACAATAAACGTCTGGTTATCGGAGGAATGGAAACATCACGCAGAGGGTGCAACATATGCGTGGCCCAGGTGCCATCCCTCAAGATCATTTGGCCGGCGGCGGCCAAAGGCTCCGACCGCGTATTTTCTGCTCCACTGTATGGAGATTTGCTTTGGACGCCTGACGGTAAATATTTCTTTGGCGCCAGCACCCTTTGGAATGCGGACAGTTATAAGGAGATTTGGGATGGCAATGACTGCGTTCCGGCAAAGTCACAATCATCAAAGCGGGTGGCCATATCTCGAGACGGAAAGGTGCTCTTTGTTCTGGGGGAGCGCAAAGTATGCTCCGTCGCCACAAGTGATGGGCGAGCAATGCAAGCGGGGGTGAAATCCCTTGGGTTTCCTGCCAACCCAAAGTGGGTCGCCATATCCCCGAACGGGAAGGAAGTCGTATTGGGCCAGCTAGGTGGAAACAGGGTAGACACCATAACTGTCCCGCTTTCCACATTGAAACCGGAGCCCGGCAAGTCGCTAATCTACTTAAAGAACTCCAAGGAATGGATTACCCATTTTGTAGTGGATCAGAACGTTCAAACTTACGCTGTGATTGTGCGGGTTGAGCAGACGCGAGAGCAAAATCGGTTGCCGTTGAACGACTTCGTGGTCAGAACAGGCGTATTGCCGCCACCGTCGATGCCGTAGGAATCGATCGCTGCGGAGATCAATTCATCAAATCATGATATTAATTATTATGTTATTACCTATGGAATATACTATTTTTTTTGTTTTTGATATTAATTGCTTTTGCAATGCGGTCCGTTTCCGGGCTTGAATGGCGCTACTTGGGTTGCTTTTCAAGTGAGGCTGGAGCTCCGTAGCACCGGAAACCCGCCCTCTCCCTGGCCTTGCCAGGCCGCGCATTCCGTTGCACGGGAATGCCGCTCGACAGGCGAGCCGCATGCGGCTCAAAAGTCCCACTTCATCGTTCCTGCTTTAACCGCCCCCTCCCTGGCCCTACCCCGCTCGCTGCGCTCACAAGAGAGGGAAAAATCCGCCGGCGAGCCTTCGGCTCGTCCGGCCTTGCAGGCCGCGCCTTCCGTCGCACCGGAAGGCCGTTCGGCAGGCTCGCCGCATGCGGCTCGAAACCCCTGACTCACCCCTTTGACAAGGGGGGGGTAAAAGCCCCTGCTTGCAATTTTTCCTGGCCTTGTTTATATTCAACATTATGGTTGAATATAAATCTTCTGATCTGGACCGCACGTTCACCGCGCTCTCCCATGAGGTGCGCCGTTCGATGCTGGCGCGGCTGCAGCAATCGGAGCTGCGCGTGACCGAGTTGGCAGAACCCTTCGACATGTCGCTGAACGCGGTGTCCAAGCACATCCGGCTGCTGGAGGCGGCGAATCTGGTGACGCGCCGCGTCGAGGGTCGGGATCACTGGATTTCGGTCAACCCGGAGCCGATGGCGCAGGCCTCGGCGTGGATCGAGGCGCAGGCGAAGTTCTGGAGTCCGCGCCTTCATAAACTTGCCAAACTTGTGGAGCGCAAACCATGACCAACACTGCCACTGCTGTTGAAGTCCTCGTCCTGAAGCACGCCTATCGCTGCCCCGTCGAAAAGCTGTTCGCCGCATGGCTCGACCCGGAGATCGTGAGCCAGTTCATGTGCCCGGGCGAAGTGAAGATCGCCCGCCTCGTCTGGCCGGCAAAGGTGGGCGGCGAATTCATCGTCGACATGATCCACAACGGAAAGCCCCATCCGCACAATGGCCGATTCCTGGAGATCGACGGGCCGCGCCGCATTGTCTTCACCTGGAATTCGGAGCACGCTGGCAAGGACTCGCAGGTGACGCTGGATTTCGCCGAAACCGAAACCAGGGGTGAATCACTGCTGACGCTCACACATGAGCGCCTGCCTTCGGTTGAGGCGATCGGCCAGCACCGCGGAGGCTGGAACGGGATCATGGAAAACCTGGCTACGGTATTGAAGTAGTCGCAATGCGCGACGAGGTGGCGGGGAGATTTTAGCCACGGGGTCAAGCGATCAAAGGCAAATCCCCCCGCAAGCCTTCGGCTCGTCGGCCTCGCAGGCCGCACCTTCCGTTGCACCGGAAGGCCGTTCGACAGGCGAGCAGCATGCTGCTCGAAACCCCTGCCTCACCCCCTTTGACAAGAGGGAAAGGCATCAGTGCTGAACGAAGGGCCTCCCCCTTGTCAAAGGGGGACAGGGTGAGCTGTCCCGGATTTCACGGACACTTTTGAAGGTAGACAATACCTGCGGAGGTGTCAGATGGGCAAGGCAATCGAGAAGGTCAATC
>CAIYPG010000030.1 GCA_903928055.1 uncultured beta proteobacterium
AATATGGGTAGCAGTATGGGTAGCTGCCAAGTCAGCCAAGAGGCTTTAAGCTAAAACAACCACTTAAAGTACTTGACTGGCGGAGAGGGCGGGATTCGAACCCGCGACAGAGTTGCCCCTGTGCCACCTTTCCAGGGTGGTGACTTAAACCACTCATCCACCTCTCCGGGAAGGCGCGCAGCATAAACTACTGGGCCTCTCCGGGCAACCAAACAGCCCAAATAAGCGCTCAACTAGCCTGTTTCAGTTGCTCCAGGATCCCCGGATTCTCCAATGTGGAGATGTCCTGGGTGATTTCCTCGCCTTTTGCGATGGAACGCAGCAGGCGCCGCATGATCTTGCCGGAACGCGTTTTCGGCAGATTGTCGCCAAAGCGGATGTCCTTGGGCTTGGCAATCGGGCCGATTTCCTTGGCAACCCAGTCACGCAACTCCTGGGCAATCTTCTTCGCCTCCTCACCGGAGGGCCGCGGCCCCTTGAGCACCACAAATGCACTCACCGCCTCGCCGGTCACGTCGTCCGGACGCCCGACCACCGCGGCTTCCGCGACCAGCCGGGTATGCGCGACCAGCGCCGATTCGATTTCCATCGTGCCTAATCGATGACCGGACACGTTCAGCACATCGTCAATGCGGCCCATGATGCGGAAGTAGCCGTCCATGTCGCGGCTGGCGCCATCACCCGCGAGGTAGTACTTGCCGTGGAAGTCCTCCGGGTAATAGCTTTTCTTGAAGCGCTCCGGATCGCCCCAGATTGTTCGTATCATCGACGGCCACGGGCGCTTGATCACCAGGATTCCGCCCTTGCCCTTCTCCACGTCATGGCCGGTTTCATCCACGATGGCTGCCATGATGCCGGGCAGCGGCAGCGTGCATGATCCCGGCTTGGTGGCCGTCACGCCGGGCAGCGGTGTGATCAGGTGGCCGCCGGTCTCGGTCTGCCACCACGTATCGACAATCGGACAGCGCTCGCCGCCCACGGTGCGGTGGTACCACATCCAGGCTTCCGGATTGATCGGCTCACCCACCGTGCCAAGTATGCGCAGCGACGTCAGGTCATATTTCGCCGGCAGGTCTGCACCAGCCTTGATCAGAGAGCGTATCGCGGTCGGCGCGGTATAGAACACCGAAACCTTGTGATCCTGGATGATCTTCCAGAACCGTCCCGCATCCGGATACGTTGGCACGCCTTCGAACACCACTTCGGTTGCCCCGACGGCCAGCGGACCGTAGGTGACATAGGTATGTCCGGTTACCCAGCCCACGTCGGCGGTACACCAGAACACATCCGCCGGCTTGTAGTCAAACGTCCATTTCATTGTCAGCGCGGCATGCAGCAGGTATCCCGCGGTGGAATGTTGCACGCCCTTGGGCTTTCCCGTGGAGCCTGAGGTGTAGAGGATGAACAGCGGATGCTCGGCATTCACCCAGGTCGGCTCGCAATCGGCAGGCTGGCCCTTCTCGGCGTCCTGCCACCACACGTCGCGCGGTGCCTGCATGGGAATGGCCGAGCCGCTGCGCTTGTACACGACAACGGTCTTGATGCTGTCGCACCCGCCCATGGCCAGGGCCTCATCCACCGCTGGCTTGAGCGGGATTTCCTTGCCGCCGCGGAACTGGCCATCAGCCGTGATGACGGCAACCGCGCCGGCATCGATGATGCGCTCGTGCAGGCTCTTGGCGGAAAAACCGCCGAACACCACCGAATGCGTCGCCGCTATCCGCGCGCAGGCCTGCATTGCCACCACGGCCTCGACGGACATCGGCATGTAGATCAGGACGCGATCGCCCTTCTGGACGCCGCGCGCCTTGAGCGCGTTGGCAAAGACGCAGACGCGCTGATACAGCGACTTGTAGGACACCTTCGTGACCGTGCCGTCATCAGCCTCGAATATCAGCGCAACCTTGTCCGGCTGGGTCTTGAGGTGGCGATCAAGGCAGTTGTACGAAGCATTGAGTTCGCCGTCGTAAAACCATTTGAAAAACGGCGCATTGGACTCATCCAGCACCTTGGTAAAGGGCTTGTGCCAGAGGAGATGTTCACGCGCGAGGCGTGCCCAGAATCCCTCGAAGTCGCGTTCGGCCTCATCGCACATCGCCTGATAGGCGGCCATGCCCGAGATATTGGCCTGTTTTACGAAGGCCGCCGAAGGCGGAAAAAGGCGGTCTTCCTGCAAAACCGATTCAATGGTGCCAGACATCTGCGTATCTCCTGAAAACGCGCATGCAAGACAGCTTTCAGCCAGTATGGACATTCAGACTTGCCCGAAACTGACGGGCACGCAAATGATGCTACCGCCCGACACTTTGCGCAATGTAAAACCCGCGGCGACGGCCGTCCCCTGCGCTGCTAAAATGCTGCAGCAGCCTGAACATGCCCCCACCCGATTTACATGCCCCCACAAACTCCCCATTCCGGACCGCGGCACCTGTCGCAGGTTTGCCGTTGTCACTCGAACGTTCGATTGTGCGGCGGGGATGCCTGAATCCCCTTCTCCGCAACTACTTGACCCGCTCAACCATTTTCCAGGGCTTGCCATGACCGTCATCAAACAGGAAGACCTCATCCAGAGCGTCGCCGACGCGCTGCAGTACATCAGCTATTACCATCCGAAGGACTTCATCCAGCATCTGGCGCGCGCCTACGAGCGCGAGCAGTCGCCGGCAGCCAAGGACGCCATTGCGCAAATCCTGACCAATTCGCGCATGTGCGCCGAGGGCCATCGCCCGATCTGCCAGGACACGGGCATCGTGAACGTATTCCTCAAGATCGGCATGGACGTGCGCTGGGAGGGTTTCAAGGGCTCGGTCGTGGATGCCGTCAACGAGGGTGTGCGCCGCGCCTATCTGAACCCTGACAATCCGCTGCGCGCCTCGGTGCTCTCTGACCCGATCTTCACGCGCAAGGACACGAAGGACAACACGCCGGCCGTGGTTCACACCGAGCTGGTCACCGGCAACACCGTGGAAGTCACGGTCGCAGCCAAGGGTGGTGGCTCGGAGAACAAATCCAAGTTCGTCATGCTCAACCCGTCCGACTCAATCATCGACTGGGTGCTGAAAACTGTTCCGACGATGGGCGCAGGCTGGTGTCCGCCGGGCATGCTGGGCATCGGCGTCGGCGGCACGGCCGAAAAAGCCATGCTGCTCGCCAAGGAATCCCTGATGGCGCCGCTCGACATGCACGAACTGCTGGCGCGAGGCCCGCAGTCCAGGATCGAGGAACTGCGCATTGAAATATTCACCAAGGTCAACGCACTGGGCATCGGCGCGCAGGGCCTGGGTGGCCTGTCGACCGTACTGGACGTGAAAATCGTCGATTACCCCACGCACGCGGCATCCAAGCCCGTCGCCATGATCCCGAACTGCGCGGCGACCCGCCATGCGCACTTTGTGCTGGATGGCTCGGGCGTCGCCGAACTCGATCCGCCGTCCCTGGACGACTGGCCGAAGGTGGGCTGGACCGCCGCGCCGACCTCCAAGCGTGTCAACCTCGACACGCTCACGCCTGCGGAAGTCGCCAGCTGGAAGCCGGGCGAGATCCTGCTCCTGAACGGCAAGATGCTCACCGGCCGCGATGCCGCGCACAAGCGCATCGAAGGCATGCTCGCCAAAGGTGAAAAACTGCCGGTGGATTTCACGAACCGCGTGATCTACTACGTCGGCCCGGTCGACCCGGTGCGCGACGAAGTCGTCGGCCCGGCCGGCCCCACCACCGCGACCCGCATGGACAAATTCACCGACATGATGCTCTCCTCGACCGGCCTGATTTCGATGATCGGCAAGGCCGAGCGCGGTCCTGTTGCGATCGAAGCGATCAAAAAACACAAGGCGGCCTATCTGATGGCGGTCGGTGGTGCCGCCTATCTGGTGGCCAAGGCGATCCGCAAGCAGAAGACCCTGGCCTTTGGCGACCTGGGCATGGAGGCCATCTACGAATTCGAGGTCAAGGACATGCCGGTCACGGTCGCGGTCGACAGCACCGGCACATCGGTGCACAACAGCGGCCCGGCGGAATGGGAAAAGAAGATCCGCGAATTCAAGATTCCCGTTGCCGTTGCGTAAGCTTTCGTTGCGCAGAACCCCGGACTGATCCGGCCCTTAAACGAACCGTCACTCGCCATGCTCAAGGAATATTTCGAGAACAACCCAGGCCGGCTGATCCACAAGTGGATGCACTACTTCGAGATCTACGAACGGCACCTGGATCGCTTCCGCGGCCGCGACGTGAACATGCTCGAGATTGGCGTGTCGCATGGCGGTTCGCTGCAGATGTGGAAGCACTATCTTGGCGACAAGGCGAAAATCCATGGCGCCGATGTGGCCGAGTTGTGCAAGACGCTTGAAGAGGACCGCGTGCGGATATTCATCGGTGACCAGGCCGATCCCGCATTCCTGCGCACTCTGAAGGCCGAGATACCGCGCGTGGACATCCTGCTGGATGACGGCGGACACCGCATGGACCAGCAGATCATCACTTTCCGTGAACTGTTCGACCATGTCGCCGATGACGGTGTCTACATCTGCGAGGACCTGCACACCAGCTACTGGCCGGAATTCGGCGGCGGATTGCGAAACCCCGGCTCGTTCATCGAATTCAGCAAGCAGCTCATCGACCAGTTGCATGCCTGGCACACCCGTGATGCCGAACAGCACGAAGTCGATGACTTCACGCTCTCGGCACACTCCATGCATTTCTACGACAGCATGCTGGTCATCGAGAAGCGCCGGATGTCGCCGCCGGTCTCGATCGCCACCGGCAAGCGCTCGTTCTAGGAACATGCCGATATTGTGGTCATTGCGGCCAGCTACCTGACATCAGGAATTCCCCCTGCGCTCCGTCCTGCGTGAAAAGTGTTTTGCATTCCTGATCCACCTGGGGATCAGTGCCTCCTTCGTGGGCCTCGTCGCCGCGCTGATGCTGTTCGTGTTGTATCCGCAACCCTGGTTCATGCACGATGGCGGCTGGACCGTATTCCGCCTGATCCTTGCTGTCGACCTGGTGCTGGGCCCGATGCTGACACTGATCGTGTTCCGACGTGGCAAGGTGGGTCTGAAGCGCGACCTGTCGATCATTGCCGCCGTGCAACTCGGTGCGCTGGCCTTTGGCGTGACTACCATGCTGCAGCACCGGCCGGCCTACATGGTCTATGCGGAAAACAATTTCTTTACTGTGACCTGGACGCAGGCCAGAGAGGGTACCCGGGATGCAGCGCACCTGGATGCGCTCAAGGCCACTCCCGGCATTGGCCTGCCCATCGCCTACCTGCAACTGCCCGCAGACGCCGCCGAGCGCGCCCGCCTGCGCAGTGCCGCCGGCCAGGGCGGACCGCTGGTCACCAGCCTGGGCGACTATTACCGCCCCATCACGGCCGCAGACTGGCGGGAGATACTCCGCCAGGGCCCGGGGATCGAAACGCTGGCACGCAACGACCCCGACATTGCCGCAGCGCTGGAGCGTTTTCGCGCCAGTCACGCCGAGGCCATGGCGAACCTCGCGTTTGTCCCGGTGGTATGCAGCAACGATGTGCTGATGCTGGCCATCGACAAGACCACGTTCAGCGTGATTGGCTGGCTCGACTAGCCTCGCGCCGATACCCTGCGGCCGGTCCCTTGCGACGTCTGCTAGTTGCAGGGGGTTGTGTCGAGCTCGGCGCGCTGGCTGGATAGCGAGTTGAGGAAAACAACGAGCTCGTTCCGTTCCCGCCTTGAAAGTGTGCCCCGCGCAGTCCGCGCCTCCAGGGGATGGATGCGCACCACGTCGCAGAGCGTGGCAAGGCCGCCATCGTGCATGTAGGGTGCCGTCATCGCAACGTTGCGCAGGCCCGGTGTCCTGAAGCCATCCACATCCCCGAAATCGTTTTCCGCCGCGGCGTTTCGCGCCGGATTGTCGTTGTACCGGCCTGCCAGGGTATACGGGCTGATGCGCAGCCGGCCCAGGGCAACCTGGCGGCCCAGGTCGGCACTCCTGCCCGAACTGAGGTGGAAACGTCCGTCGCTGAAATTCGGCCCGGAGTGGCAGCTCGCGCATTGCTCCTTGCCGATGAAAAGCGCCAGGCCACGTTGTGCGGCCAGCGGATAATTCGCTGCGGCAACCGCATCTCCATTGGCCACTGCGTCCCGGAATTCATCGAAAGCCGTGCGCGGTGAGGTCAGCGTTTCCATGTAGGCGGCCAGTGCCTTGCCCACATCCGCCAGCACCGCTTCGGGGTCGGCGGGCGGTTTGCGTCCGAACGCCTGCTCGTAGGACTGCAGCATGCCCGGATCTCCACGCATCAGTTCGGCCACATGCGCGGCGCTGCTGTTCATCTTCTGTTTGTCCAGCAGTGGATGCAGCGACTGACCCCACAGGGTGTTGCTCACTCCATCCCAGCCAAACCATTGATGCAGCCTCACGTTCATCAACGCCAGGGTATTGCGGCCCATTGAATCCGTCACCTGTACCCGGGGCAGGCCATCGGTGCCGCCGCGCCCCGGCTGATGGCAGCTTGCGCAGAACAATTTGCCATCGCCGGAAAGCCGGGGGCTGAAGAACAGCCGTTCTCCCAAGGCGACCGCCTTGTCGTCACCCGAAACACGGTTGCTTGGATCACGCTCCTGCGAGGGCGGCCAGGGCCCGTGAAGTAAGATAGCCGCACGTTCGTCCGGATAAAATGATAACAAACTCGATGTTGGAAATTATGCATCAAGGATGATCAAGCTCAATATGATAATAACAGCCGCCCGAATCTGCGGCTCCGACTCCTTGAGCGTGCCTGTCCAGCTCATTCCCAGCCCGTCCTCCGAAAGACTCCTTGATCGATGCCGGCTGCAAGACATGCTCCCCGCCGCTCGCAACTGGCTGCCGTACGATAGCAGAAGCGGCCCGCCGCTCTGTACAAGGTGCAGTGCGGGGTGCCGTGCGCGATACAATCCAGCCCTTGCGCAATTCTCTCAATACCCTTCCACTCACCATGCACGCATCACCTTCCGCAATGCACCGCCGCGCCGTCGCCATCTGGCTGCTGGTCTGCTGCGCCATGGTGTTCGGCATGATTGTGGTGGGCGGCACCACCCGGCTCACCCATTCGGGCCTGTCCATCACCGAATGGCAGCCCATCGTCGGCACGCTGCCGCCGCTGTCGGTGCAGGATTGGACCGGGGCGTTTGAAAAATACCAGCAGACCCCCGAATTCAGGCAGGTCAACCACGCCATGTCGCTGGACGAATTCAAGGGCATCTTCTGGTGGGAGTACGCCCACCGCCTGCTCGGCCGCACCATCGGCATGGTGTTCCTGCTGCCCCTGCTGTGGTTCATCTGGCGCAAATCCGTGGACCGCGCCCTGGCCTGGAAGCTGGGCGGCATCTTCATCCTCGGGGGGCTGCAGGGCGCCATGGGCTGGTACATGGTGAAATCCGGCCTGGTCGATGATCCGCGCGTGTCGCAGTTCAGGCTCACCGCCCATCTCAGCCTGGCCATTGCCATCTATATCGCGCAGTTCTGGACTGCGCTCAGCCTGCTCCACCCGCAGCGCGATGGCAGCGGTCCCACTGCAGGCCTGCGCAAATTCGCCTGGGTCATTCTCGGCGTGATCGGCTACATGATCGTCACCGGCGGATTCGTGGCCGGCATCCGCGCCGGCTTTGCCTACAACACTTTCCCGCTGATGAATGGCAGCATCGTGCCGCCCGAGATATTCATGCTTGAACCGTGGTGGAAGAATTTCTTCTACAACATGGCCACGGTGCAGTTCGACCATCGCCTGGGCGCATGGACGCTGGCGGTGCTGATCCCATGGTTCTGGCTGCGCAGTCGTACCGCGACCCAGGCATCGGCGTTGTCGCCGCGCGCCCGGCTGGCTTCAAACCTGCTGCTGGCCATGCTGGTCACGCAGATTTCCCTGGGTATCGCCACGCTGCTTTTGCAGGTGCCGGTGGCGCTGGGCGCAGCGCATCAGGCCGGTGCCGTGCTGCTGCTGTCCTTTGCGCTCATGACGGCGCACGCGCTGCGGCGCTGAGACACTTTACCTGCTGCTGCAGCGGCACCGGAACAGGCCGCGCGCCGGCGAGTACCTCACGAGTCCAGTTCGCCGTGCTCTGCGCATCAATCGCCTCGGGCATGCCTTCGGTGGGCAACTCGGACTCCCCCTGCGGCACGAGTTCGCGCGCCTCGCCTTTTGAAAAACCTTGCAGTGCCGGCATGCGTTTCGGACTGGCGTAGGGTTCGCCTTCACTGCCGCGCAGCAGCACCGCGGGTGTGCCTGCTGCCAGCAGAAATTCACCCATGCGCCGCACATAGTCCGGATGCGTGACCGGCACCACGCACAGCGCCTTGCCGCCAAACGGTTCGAGCAGCTTGGCCACGGTATGTGCGGAGCTGCGCACGCCGATTCGGGCGCGACCATTCATCAAGTGCGACAGGCCGGGTGCCAGCACTTCGAGAGGCAGATAAGCAAGCCGGTCGCTGTTCAACTTCGATGAAGCGGCATATGAATCTGCACAGGGAGAAATGCCCAGCGCCTCGAAAATCGCTGCCGTCGTTACCCGGCCGTAGGCGTTCGCAATGCCGTGGACCAGCACCGGCACCCCGACACGTGCGAGCATCAGTGCCAGCAGCGGTGTCATGTTCGGCAGGCGGCGCGCGCCGTTGTAGCTCGGCAGGATCACCGGCATCGGTCCGGCGGGTGCCGCCAATCCTGGAAGGCGTGCCATGAGCGCGCGGCAGAAGCCGGTCAGCTCACCCAGGGATTCGCCCTTGATGCGGTAAGCCATCCAGATGGCGCCCAGTTCCAGGTCCGGCACCCGGCCATCCAGCATGGCGCCGAACAGCCGCTCCGCTTCGGCTTCAGGCAGGTCGCGCGCGCCATGCGCACCGCGTCCGACTTCCTTGATGATCCCGGTCCAGTCATTGCTGCCGCTCATGCACGCACCACTTATTTCCCCACCATCTTTTCCGGCCGCACCCACTTGTCGAACTGCTCGGCAGTCACATAGCCCAGCGCCAGCGCCGCCTCGCGCAGCGTCTTGCCCTCGCCATGGGCCTTCTTGGCGATTTCTGCGGCCTTGTCATAGCCGATGTGCGGATTGAGTGCTGTCACCAGCATCAGCGAATTGGCCACCAGCTCGGCGATGCGCTCGAGGTTCGGCTCGATGCCCTTTGCGCAATGGTCATTGAAGCTGTTCGCGCCATCAGCCAGCAGGCGCGCGCTCTGCAGGAAATTATGGATGATCACCGGCTTGAAGACATTCAGTTCAAAATTGCCGGAAGCCCCGCCAATGTTGATCGCGACATCGTTGCCCATCACCTGGGCGCACAGCATGGTCATGGCCTCGGACTGCGTCGGATTCACCTTGCCCGGCATGATGGAGCTGCCCGGTTCGTTCTCCGGGATGGACAGTTCACCGATTCCGGAGCGCGGGCCGCTCGCCAGCCAGCGGATGTCGTTGGCGATCTTGTTCAGCGAGGCAGCCACGGTTTTCAGCGCACCATGGGCATGCACGAGCGCATCGTTCGCGGCCAGCGCCTCGAAATTGTTGCGCGCCGGCACGAAGGGCTGCCCGGTGGCGTGCGCCAGTGCCCGCGCCACCCGGCGGCCGAATTCCGGATGGGCATTGAGCCCGGTCCCCACCGCCGTGCCGCCCAGCGCCAGCTCGAACACATGCATCAGCGCCATGGTCACATGCGACACGCCGTGGTCCAGTTGCGAGACATAGCCGGAGAATTCCTGGCCCAGCGTCAGCGGCGTCGCGTCCTGCAGATGCGTGCGTCCGATCTTGACGATGCCGTCGAAGGCCTTTGATTTCTCCGAGAAGGTGGTGCGCAGGCGCTTCAGCGCAGGGATCAGCGTGTCGTTCAGGGCCTGCGCGGCTGCAACGTGCATGGCCGTGGGAAACACGTCGTTCGACGACTGCCCGCGATTCACGTCATCATTCGGATGGATGAGGCGGCTCTCACCACGTTCACCGCCCATCAGTTCCGATGCACGATTCGCCAGCACCTCGTTGACGTTCATGTTGGTCTGCGTGCCCGAGCCGGTCTGCCACACCACCAGCGGGAACTCCTGCTCATGCTTCCCGGCAATCACTTCATCGGCAGCTGCCACAATGGCTTCAGCCTTTTTGGCATCGAGCACACCGAGTTCGCTGTTGACCGATGCGCAGCACTTCTTCACCAGCGCCAGGGCGAGGATCAACTCGCGCGGCATGCGTTCCCCCGAGATGCGGAAATTCTCCAGTGAGCGCTGCGTCTGTGCGCCCCACAGCCGGTCGGCCGGGACCTGGATGTCGCCGAAGGTGTCGCGCTCGATACGGAAGTCAGTCATGCGGCATCTTACCGCGAGCAGGCAGCTCTGCTGGAATACCTTCCCTCATCCCCGGCCCTTCTCCCCGAGGGAGAAGGGAGAAAAGCCCCTCTCCCACGGGGAGAGGGGGTGGGGTGAGGGAAAACGCTCAGGCAGCGACGATCTTTGCCAGGCGGTTGCGGATGACATCGTTCGCGTCGTTGACGATGCGCTCGATCAGTTCGGCGCAGGACGGCGCGTCGTGGATCAGGCCCATCACCGCGCTGGCGCTCCAGGTGCCGGCTTCGATGTCGCCTTCGGCGTATACCGCAGGCGCCTTGGCACCGGCCGCCAGGGCCTTCATGTCCTCGAAGGTCTTGGTCGGATCGGCATCCAGCACCGCCAGTTGCCTGGCCACCGAGTTCTTGTAAAGGCGCGAAGTGTTGCGCAGGCGCCGGAAGATCAGTTGCGTGTCGAGTTCGGTGCCATTGATCAGCGCCTGCTTGACGTTGTCGTGCACCCAGCATTCCTTCGTGGCGAGGAAGCGCGTGCCCATGTTGATGCCATCGGCACCCAGCGCCAGTGCCGCCGCCAGTTGCCGGCCGCTGCCCGCGCCGCCGGAAGCGAGGAACGGCACCTTGAGCTGTTCAGCAGCCACTGCAAGCAGCACGAAGTTCGGCACATCGTCCTCACCGGTGTGGCCGGCGCACTCGAAGCCATCCACGCTGATGATGTCGCAGCCGATCGACTCCGCCTTCTTGGCATGGCGGATCGAGGTGCACTTGTGAAGGACGGTGATGCCGGCATCCTTGAGGATGGGCAGCACGCGCTGCGGATTGTTGCCCGCGGTTTCAACGATCTTCACACCCGAGGCAACGATGGCCCGTGCATATTCCTCGTAAGGCACCGGCTTGATGGTCGGCAGGATCGTGAGGTTCACGGCGAAGGGCTTGTCGGTCATGGTTCGGCACAGCTTCACTTCCTCGATCAGTTCTTCCGGTGTCGGCAACGACAGCGCCGTCATGATCCCAAGGCCACCGCCGTTGGATACTGCAGCAGCGAGCTTGGCCCGTCCCACACGCATCATGCCGCCGCAGACGATCGGATACTTGATGCCGAGCATTTCCGTTACGCGAGTCTTCATTCCTGTCCTCGATTGAAGGCGGCTGGTGCCGCTTGGAGTTCTGTGTGTATTTGCGAACGGCGCGGTTTCCTCAATCTCCGGCGCCAGGCGAGGCCCGAGTCTAGTGGCGGGGGTGGAATGCCGTCAAATCCGCACATCGGCCGCGCAAACGAGACTCATGCCTGACGACGCAGCGGACTCGCCTTCCAGTAGTCCATGAAACCGCGCTTGAACACATAACGCGGTGCGTCGCTGCGTCGGTTGGCCTGCTCCACGATCGCCTCCACCCGGTCTGGATCACCCTTGAACCACAACCAGAGCTGCGCTTCAACGCTGTACACCGAAGCGGCGTAGCCCCACTGCGCAAACAACAGCGCCATGCTCTGGTTCGTATGAAAAGCGCAGTGCGCCGGCACCAGATAGAACCACGCAGGATCCCAAGGCACCGCCTCGCATACCAGCGTGTGGATGCCAAGGACGCCCTGCGGTGCCACCAGCGCATGGATGAAATCGAACTGGTCGCGCCGCGTCAGGTGCTCGAACACCGAAGTCGTCACGACAAAATCGAAACATCCAGGCTCGAGCGCCGCATCGGCGAGGTAGTCCCCGCCCTGCCCCATGTAGCGGTCGTATTTCCGAAGTTCAAGACCGTGGCGCGCCTTCAGTTCGTCCGAGAGCTTGCCATCGCCGCAGGCGTAATCCAGCCAGCGCCCGCGCTGCTCCAGCAACCCGATGGCACCGGCATCGGCCAGCACCCGCGCCTGGCTCTCGAGCCTTGATCGCCAGCGCGGATCGCCCGGATCAGAGTCCGTGCCCTGATAAACGGCATGCGCCGCATGGTTGAGCCGTTGCCATTCAGCGGCTGACATCCCGGCATGCGTGCGCGACAGCACAAAGCCGCAGCCTTCGCAGCGCCAGTATTCGGCCGATTGAAGTTCCGGCAGGTCGAACGTCTTGGAGAAGAAGAACCGCATTGCAGCGGCGCAGATCAGGCAGTTCATGGCGCAGTGTTGTACAGGATTCGCGGCATTATGCAGCAGCAAACATCACCACCCGGCCATGAAAAAGGCCGGAAGGTGACGGACACCTTCCGGCCCGATGAAAAACAACCGGCGTTTATTTCGCCGCGAAGCAATAAAGCAGGCCCGCGCCACCTGAGCTGCGCAAGGCATCCTGGCTGCAGCCGCGCGACGGATGGGCATGCACCCAGGATTTGGCTGCGGCGTTCTCGCTCAACCCTGCGCGGTCAAGGTGACCAAGCTGCGCCGAGCCGGTTGCCGCACTGCTGGTCCAGTTGCTGCATGTGGTGTCGCTCTTGCCCTCGAACGCGAGGCCCCACGAATCCGAACCGGTCAGGATGTCATGCGTGTTCGGGTTGTCACCGCGGACATTGACCCGGCCGCCCTTCTCGGTCAGGCCGGTGTCCTTGTTGATCTTGCTGTCGAAATGCAGGTCATCGACGCTTGTCGCGATCAACTCGCCCTTGGCGTTGTACCAGGGGCCCTTGCCGATGCGGTCACGCGCATTGACCACCTTGCCGCCATTCAGGGCGGTGGTGCTCAGGTACGCATGCCAGGTGCGGTTGCCTGCGCCGGCTGCGGTTGCCAGGTCCTGGCAATGCTTGTCCGCACCCGCCAGTCCGCCCAGGTCGGCGCCTTTTCCCAGACCGACACTGGTGACAAAAAAGCTCATCTTGTGCGGGACCTGTTTGGCGGCTTGCTGTGCATTGGCGACAGCAACGACGCACGCGGTGCCAAACGCCAATGCGACCAGTGCGGAAAGCTTTGTCGGGGTATTCATCATGATGCCTGTTCTCCTCAGTTTTTGAAGTGCGGTATCGACCGCCCGTTTTTCCCAGCGCCAGGGGTGTTTTCTGCGCTGCATTCCGGCCTACGCTAACATTTGCGGCAATGTTTTATTCCCGCTTTCGTGCCCCATACCGGCAGGATTACGCATGATCAACGCAGACCGCCCGCAAAAGCGCATCCGTCACCCCGTTATAATCACCGGGCCAGCCTTGCGCCCTGGTGGCATTCACTGGACGACACAACAATAACCGTGCGCAATTGGGGAGCCTTTTGTGAAAAGCGTGCTGCGCGACATACGGCCGACTGCACCGATCGTGATCGGCGCGGCGCTGATGCTCACGCTCAGCATGGGCATGCGCCAGAGCCTCGGCCTGTTCGCGCCGCAGATCACGCGCGATCTCGCGCTGACGATGTCGGACTTCACGCTTGCCATCGCCATCCAGAACCTCTCCTGGGGACTGCTGCAGGCCTGGATCGGTGCGCAGGTGGTGCGCCACGGCTTCCGACCGCTGATGATGACCGGCGTGACGCTGTACATCACAGGCCTCGCGCTGCTCGCCACCGCGCAGGGCATTGCCGGCGTGATTCTTGGAGCCGGCGTCTGCATGGGCCTTGCCATGACCTGCACGGCCTCGGCAATGGCGAACTCGGTGACGGCGCGCGCCGTACCGGCCCATGTGCGCAGCATTGCACTGGGCATGGTGTCCTCGGTGGGTTCGCTCGGTGCGCTGCTCTCCGCGCCCATCGCCCAGAGCCTCACGCAGGCCTTCGGCTGGCGCATTGGCATGGGCGGGTTTGTCACGATGGCGCTGCTGATGCTCCCCGCTGCCTGGTTCGCCAGCCGCGTGGACCAGATTCCGATTCCGCCGCTTCCGGGCGGCAGGGTGGACAGCAGCACCGCCCGCGCCACGCTGAAGGCGGCAGCAAAGCACCTGCCCTTCGTGGTCATGGCCTGCGCCTACTTTGTCTGCGGCATGCAGTTGGTGTTCCTCACCACCCACCTGCCCTCGTATCTTGCACTCTGCGGCATGGACCCGATGCTGAGCGCAAAGGCACTCGGAACCATCGGTGGCTTCAACATGATGGGCTGCCTCTTTTTCGGCTGGGCCGGCCAGCGCTGGAACAAGCAGGCCTTGCTGGGCGGCCTCTATATCTCGCGCTCCATCGTGCTCATCTTTTACTTCACCGACGTGCCCACGCCGCAGAGCACCATCCTGTTTGCCGCCTGCATGGGCTTCCTGTGGCTGGGCGTCAGCCCGCTGGTGGCAGGCTCTGTGGCGGAAATGTTCGGCCTCAGATGGCAGCCCATGCTGCAGGGCGTGGCCTTCGTCAGCCACCAGCTCGGCAGCACGCTGGGTGCGCTGGGCGGCGGGTTGCTCTACGACGCGCTGGGCAACTACTCGCTGGCGTGGAAGATCGGTGTGTCGCTGGGATTGACCGCGGGCATCGTGCAACTGGTGTTTGCGCTGTGGCGGCCGCCTGGGAGACCGGCGGGGTTGCCAAGTGGGGCGGCGGCTTGAGGGGTATGGTCTCCTGGCAGCAGAGGCCACAGATATTTAATTATTATCAATAATAGATTATTTACGTTATTTAAAGCGATTCTCTGTTGATATTGATATCACTCAATGATTACTCAATTCGAACCTGGTCCGTTTGATTGCACGCAGGGTCGACATGCCACGCAATGGCCTGTTCGAGCCGGTCATTCCCCCAGAACTGTTCGCCACCCACAATGAAGAACGGTGCGCCGAAAATGCCAAGCCTGACGGCTTCGTTGTTGATTCACGGAGCAAACTGGGCCAGTGTTCATGCTGAATTCTGAGCCACTGGTTTAAGGAAGAATTCTGCTACGTTGTTGTGGATAAGTCTATGTAGGCGGCCG
>CAIYPG010000031.1 GCA_903928055.1 uncultured beta proteobacterium
ACTTTTCTGCGACAGGGCGAAGGCTGGGGGTATTAGCGCCGTTGCCGCTAATTACATTAGGGCCGGTCGAGGGGAGCTTACTAGAGGACTCCGCGTCCAGCCGCTGGTGGCCCGGCCCCAATACTTCGCGACCGCGAAGGTGCGTTTGCGAACAAGAACACATTACAAAGAGACACATGGTTGTCGATGTAATATGGAACTTAAGCTTCCTGGATGACACCAAAAGCCAAAGAAGAGCTGGTGAGACGGCTTCGTCAACAACGCGTCTGGTTGATAGAGCAGGCCGAGGAATATGAGAGCGGTAGGCCAGAGCGCGACACGGAGAACGGCATCGTCGCCGCACAGAGATGTTCTGGAATGGCTGCTAAATATCGGCAAAGGGCGGAAACTTTGGATCTGCTAATTGCTGCCCATGACCAGGAAGCGCGGAACTGACATATGTGCTGACGAATGTCCGCTTTTGATGCTGTGGACGGCTCTCCACCAACCCGCCAGCTTATTGGAGGCTAGCAAGATGGAGGAGAGCCATGGAAACAGCGGTGACAATTGGTTTGGACCTTGGGAAGTCGGTTTTTCAGGTGCACGGCGTTGATGTTGGAGGGACTGTTGTCGTCCAGCGGCGGCTAACCCGCAGCAGATTGCTTCATTTTTTCGCGAAGCAACCGCCTTGCCTGGTCGGGATGGAGGCCTGTGCCGCCGCCCATCACTGGGGAAGAGAACTGCAGAAGCTGGGACACAGGGTGCGACTAATGCCGCCCAGCTATGTAAAGCCCTATGTGAAGCGGCAGAAGAACGATGCCGCGGATGCCGAGGCGATCTGTGAGGCGGTGACCCGGCCCACGATGCGTTTTGTCGAGATCAAGACCTGCGAGCAGCAAGGAACGCTGGTCCTGCACCGTGTGCGGCTGATGCTGATGCGCCAGCGCGTGCAGCTATCGAATGCGATCCGCGGCCATATGGCAGAGTACGGCCTGGTGGCTCCGGTGGGCCGCAATGGACTTCAGCGATTGATCGCCATCCTTGGCAACCCGGATGATGACCGTGTGCCGGAGGTGGCCCGTGCCTCACTGGCGCCGCTGGTCTCTCAGTTCGGGCTGGTGAATGGCCAAGTGCTGGAGAACGACCGGCGGGTCAGGGCGAGCGCCCGGTCCACGGAGCTGGGCTGCCGGCTCATGGAAGTACCCGGCGTCGGCCCGGTGCTGGCCAGCGCCATGGTCGCTACAGTGCCCAACCCCACAGTCTTCAAGTCCGGCAGAAACCTGGCAGCCTGGATCGGGCTTGTCCCGCGCCAGAACTCCAGCGGCGGCAAGGAGAAGCTGGGCGGCATCACCAAGCAGGGCGACCGGTATCTGCGCCAGCTGCTGGTGGCCGGAGCCCTGGCAGTCATCCGTTACGCTCAGAGGCATGGAACCAAGCGCCCCTGGCTGGTGCAGCTGCTTGCCCGGCGCACGCCCAAGATCGCGGCGGTCGCGCTGGCCAACAAGATGGCCAGGATGATCTGGGCCATGATGATGACCGGGGAACGATATAGAGAACCCATGGTGGCTGCGGCCTAGCCAGCAGTACCGGGCAGAGTTTGGGAAGGGCAATCGCGATGTAATGCACCATCGGTCGACACCGAGAACGGGAAAACCCATTTGCGCCAAAGCGCCTGGAGCGCGTGCTTTTGACCGGGACCCGTCTTAGCGGAAGGCATTATGGCCAGCGGCCTCCGTGTGCCGCAAAAACAGGCCGCACACATGGCCGCACCGACCGAAGGACAGAACATCAAGAAAGCACTTGCCAAAGGGGAGCCGTCCACACATGGCGTAAAGCGGACGTTCACCTGAGAGACGCTTCAACTTCCGCCGCAATGACGGTTCAAAATCCAGATCGGGTGAATTTTCTCGATTAAAAATATGTAATCATAGACTGTAGATTGCGCCCAATTGCTCGCTGGCGCGGG
>CAIYPG010000032.1 GCA_903928055.1 uncultured beta proteobacterium
GCCTTCCTGAAAAGCATCGATGGCGGCGAGACCTGGACGCAGCTTGGCGTTCCCCACCCTGACATGCATCGCTCCGTCATTGATCCACGCAACCCCTCGCGCATCTTCACCACCGGCGGCGGCGGGCTGCAGTTGAGCCTGGATGCCGGCGCGACCTGGCGGCAGATACTGTCGCGCCACGACACCGTTGGCGAATATCCGGACCAGCTGATGCTTCGCACCGACCAGCCCGACACCATGGTCCTGGGCTGTTGCGAGCTGAGTCCGCGTTCCTGGCTGGACCGCCGCTATGCCGGCGGTGCCGTGGCAAAGAGCACGGATGGCGGCGAGACCTGGCGACTCATCCGCGGAGGATTGCCCGAGCGCCTGCACGGCGCCGTCGAAGCCATGTGCCAGGTGGAGTTTCCCGGGGGCGCTGAATACTTCATGGGCACCACGGATGGCGAAATCTGGCACGGCCAGCACGAGGGCGAGACCTGGGAGCTCATCGCCACCGGCATGCCGGTCTCAAAATGCATCCACCAGGAGATGCTCACCGGGAAACCGGTGACGCCACTGGTCCGCCCCGACGGAACACGGTGGGTCGCCGCGGCGTAGGCGCATCGCGAACCCGGGATCACGGGTCCGCGGATCAGGCCGCTAGCGCCGCAGCATCCCGGTCAGGCGCTTCTCGATGATCTCCTCGGCCTCGGCCACCATGCGTTCCACCAGTTCCTTGCAGGTGGGGATGTCGTTGATCAGGCCCATGACCATGCCGGCGCTCCAGGTGCCGCCGTCGATGTTGCCGGTCTGATAGACATTCTGGTTGCCGGCGCCGCGCACCAGTTCGTAGATGTCCTCGAAGGTCGAGCCTTCCTGACGCTCGACTTCAAGAATCTTGTTCGCCACGGCGTTCCGGTACACGCGGCTGGTGTTGCGGAACTTGCGCACGATGAGCGCGGTGCCCCGCTCGTCCCCTGCCAGGATTGCCTGCTTGACGTTGTCGTGCATGGGCGCCTCCTTGGTGGCCATGAAGCGCGTGCCCATGTTCACCCCTTCGGCGCCCAGCGCCAGCGCCGCCACCAGGCTGCGCCCGTCGCCCACGCCGCCCGAGGCCAGCATCGGAATCTTCAGCTTCGAGGCCGCCGCCGGCAGCAGGATGAAATTCGGCGTGTCGTCCTCGCCCGGATGGCCGGCGCACTCGAAGCCGTCCATGCTGATGGCGTCGCAGCCCAGCTTCTCGGCCTTCAGGCCATGGCGCACCGAAGTGCACTTGTGGATGATCTTCATCCCCGCCTTCTTGAAGATCGCAACAAAGGGCTCGGGGTTGTTGCCGGCGGTCTCGACGATCTTCAGGCCGCTGTCGGCGATGACCTGGGCGTATTCCTCGTAGGGGCGCGCCTTGGGCCGCGGCGTGAACGTGAGGTTCGCCGCGAAGGGCTTGTCCGTCATTTCGCGGCAGCGTTTGATTTCCTTCGCCAGGTCCTCGGGCGTGGGCTGCGTCAGCGCAGTGATGATGCCCAGCCCGCCGGCATTGGAAACCGCCGAGGCCAGTTCGGCCGTGCCCAGCCACATCATGCCGCCGCAGACGATGGGATATTTGATACCGAGCATTTCGGTGATCCGGGTTTTCATGTGATTCCTCCTGGTTGAATGTTTTAGTTTTGAATGCGTAGATGATTGCAGGCCAGATGGCCTACAGGATAAGCCTCAGGCCTCCCTCAATGCCAGCAGCGGCGGATGGTTCAGTGCTGCGCGCGCCCCGGCCCAGGCATTGAGCGAAACACAGAGCAGCCCCGCGACCGGTCCGGCCAGCCAGATCCAGTGGTTCACGTGGTACGGGAACTGGAACACCATGGTCGCAACGGCATAGCCGATCGCAGTTGCGCCGATCGCGGCCAGCAGGCCCGACAGCAATCCGATCACGGCAAATTCGGTGCGCTGCGAAGCCAGTATCTGGGCACGCGACGCCCCCAGCGCACGCATCAGCGCCGCCTCCTGCTGGCGCTCGTCCTGCGTGGACAACAGCGCCGCATACAGCACCAGCACGCCGGCCACGAGCGCGAACAGGAACACGACCTGCACCGCCTTCACTACCTGCGCGATCACACCCTGTGCCTGGCGGATGATCGCGCTCATGTCCACCACCGTAAGGTTGGAGAAGCGCTGCGACACCACGCCACCGAATGCGGACTTCGCCTCGGGCAGGTGGAAACTGGTGATGTAGCTGGTGGGCGCGCTGTCGAACAGTCCCGGCGAGGCGATGACAAAGAAATTCACCTGCATGGAGTCCCAGTTGAGCTTGCGCAGGCTGGTGATGGGCGCGGTGAAATTCTCCCCGGCCACCTGCCAGGTGAGTTTGTCGCCCAGCTTCCAGCCCAGCCGTTTGGCAATGCCCTGCTCCACCGATAACGCGGCACCGCCGCCCGCCATGTCCTCGCGCGTGAACCACTTGCCCTCGACCACTTCGTTGCCCGGTTGCATCACCGCCATATAGGAGAGGTTGAATTCGCGCTCGGCGAGGCGCCGGTCGCGCTCCTGGAAATCCTCGATGTTGATCGGCTGGCCGTTGCGCTCGATCAGGCGACCGCGGATCATCGGATAGATCGTCGGCGCAGCCACGCCGTTTTGCGCGAAGAGGTCAAGCAGCGGTCCGCGCTGCTCGGGCTGGATGTTGATGATGAAGCGGTTCGGCGCATCCGGCGGCACGCTGGCCTGCCAGGTCGAGAGCAGGTCGTCGCGCGTGAACGTGAGGAGCAGCACCGCGACCAGCCCGAGCGACAGCGCGAGTATCTGTATGGTGGTGGTGCGCGCATGGCGGCGGAGGTTCGCCAGCCCCAGCCGGGCCATGGGCCACAGGCCGTGGCGCGATCCGCTAGTCTCAGTTCCAAGCGTGCCCAGCTTACCCACGGCACGCAGCGCCACAAAGGCCAGCAGCCCGAACGACAGGAAGGCAAATCCAAAACCGCTCACCACCACGATCCCGAGCCGCAGGTCGCCCGCCTGCCACACCAGCAACGCAGCGAGCACATCGGCGCCGATGCCGTAGGCGAGCAGCGTGCTGCCCTGTGGCAGGCCGACATCACGCCTCAACACACGCAGTGCCGGCACATTGCGCAATTGCAGCAGCGGCGGCAGCGCAAACCCGAGCAGCAGCACCATGCCGATGAAGAAACCCTGCGCTGCTGGCAGCGGCGATGGCGCCGGCAGCTTCGCCCCCACCAGGTCGGCGACAAAGGCGCTGATCACGTATTGCGCGGCGTAGCCGATGATGCAGCCGGCCAGGCTCGCAGCCAGCGCCAGCATGACGAACTCGGCAGACGCCAGACGGAACAGGCTCGATGACGTGGCGCCAAAGCAGCGCATCACCGCATAGCCGTCCTGGTGGCGCAGGCTGTAGCGCCGCGTCGACAGCGACACGGCCACCGCCGCCAGGATCACCGCCAGCAGGGCTGTCAGCCCGACAAAGTTCTGCGTGCGATCCAGCGTGTTGCTCACCTCGGGCCGCGCGGAGATCAGGCTCTCCAGGCGCTGGCCACGCTCCAGCCTGGGCTTCACCCATTTCTCGAAGGCCAGCACCGCTTCGGGCTCGCCTGCAACCAGCAACGAATAGCGCACACGGCTGCCCGTGGTCACCAGGCCGGAGGCGGCCAGGTCCTCCATGCGCATCATCAGCCGCGGTGCAAAATTGAAAAACGACGCGGTGCGATCCGGCTCCAGCGTGAGGATGGCGCCCACGGTGAGCTTCAGCTTGCCGACATCGACCGCATCCCCCACCTTCAGGCCCAGCGCCTGCGCCATGCGCTCATCGATCCAGGCCACGCCGGGCTTCGGCACCGCCGTCGTTTCGACATCGGGCACGTTCAGCGCGGAGGCAACACGCAACCGTCCCCGCAGCGGAAAGCCCTCGGATACGGCACGCATGCCGGTGAGTTGTGCAGCATCGCCATGGCGCGTCATGCTGATGAAGTTCGCCACATCGGCCTGCGACAGGCCGCGCTTCACGATCTCGTCGCGAATCGCTGCATCCCAGGGGTAGTCGCTGGTCAGCACCATGTCCGCACCGAGCAGTTGGTGGGCGTCCCGCACCAGCGCCTGGCGCACGCGATCGCCGAAGAAGCCCACGCTGGTCACGCTGGCCACCGCCACCACCAGCGCCAGGGCGAGGATGCGCAACTCGCCGGCGCGCCAGTCGCGCAGCAGCATGCGGGCTGCCAGCTTTAGTTCAGGCATCATTATGATCACTTACCGCAAATTGGCATTATTCAAAGCGTGTTTTTGAAATACTTGTTATCTAACGATTTCAGCCCGATTTCAGCCGATTGCCGCCGGGTCGGCCAGCTTCGCCAGCTCCGGCTGTGCGGTGAACGCCAGCGAATCGGAATTGACGCAGAAGCGCAGGCCGGTCGGACGCGGGCCGTCCGGGAACACATGCCCCAGATGGCAGTCGCAGCGCGCGCACAGTATCTCGGTACGCACCATGCCCCAGGCGCGGTCCTCGTGGGTGATGACGTTTTCCTCGGCCACCGGCGCAAAGAAGCTCGGCCAGCCGGTACCGGAGTCGAACTTGCCCGACGACGCAAACAGCGGCAGCCCGCAGCAGATGCAGCTGTAGACGCCTTCGGTCTTGTTGTCGAGCAGCGTTCCGCAGAACGGCGCCTCGGTGCCCTTGTTGCGCGCGATCTTGAACTGTTCGGCCGTGAGCTGCGCCTTCCACTCGGCGTCGCTCTTCACGATCTTCGTTGCATCAATCGGGCCGACCAGCTTGCCCTGTGCGTTGAACACTTTGACTTTCATGGCATGCACCTCCTGAAGGCGTTGTTGTCTGCGTTGCTTCCTGTATGAGTCGTGGGCACCGCATCGTTCATTACAGGACCCGCCCCGCCGCCAGCCGGATGATGC
Source organism: uncultured beta proteobacterium (assembly GCA_903928055.1). Classification (GTDB taxonomy): domain Bacteria; phylum Pseudomonadota; class Gammaproteobacteria; order Burkholderiales; family SG8-39; genus CAIYPG01. Next base: position 4,882 of record CAIYPG010000032.1, read on the forward strand.
GCCCGCAGCGCCTGGCCAGCACCTCGTCGTGGGTGACCAGCACCAGCGTGGTCCCCGACTCGGCATTCAGCTCGAACAGCAGGTCGATGATGCTCGCACCGGTGGCGGCATCGAGGTTGCCGGTGGGCTCGTCTGCCATCAATATGCGCGGCTTCACCACGAAGGCGCGCGCCAGCGCCACGCGCTGCTGCTCGCCGCCGGACAGGTATTTCGGATAATGGTTCAGCCGTTCGGCCAGGCCGACGCGTGCCAGCATGGCCCTGGCGGCCGCCGCGGCATCGGAGGACTGCCCGGACAGTTCCAGCGGCAGCATGACGTTTTCCAGCGCGGTCAGCGCCGGCAGCAACTGGAAGGACTGGAACACGAAGCCCAACAGCCGCGAGCGCAGCGCGGCACGGCCATCCTCGTCGAGCGCGAACAGATCCCCGCCATCCAGAAAAACTTTTCCGCCGGTGGGAACGTCCAGCCCGGCGAGCAATCCAAGCAGCGTGGACTTGCCTGAACCGGATGCGCCGACCACGGCAACTGCTTCGCCGGGCATGACCGCGACATCGATATCCTGCAGAATGCTCAGCGTCGTTGCGCCCCCTTCACCTGAAGGAACGGCCAGCGGTACGATTTTGGACAGCTTTTCAGCCTTGATGATGGGTGTCATGAATTCATTCTTGTTCGGTCATTCGGTGCTGCCAGCGCGGACGCAACCGGCTTGGACAGTCACTGCGGCATTGCGTTCAGCGCACATTGCACTGAAACGGGCGCTGTCCCTGTTGATTCTGCTGGCCCTGCCCGCACTTGCCTCCGCCGCCGGGCATGGCACGATACTGATCTACGGCGACAGCCTCTCGGCCGCCTATGGCATCAGCCAGAAGGATGGCTGGGGGTCGCTGCTGCGGGAGCGTCTGCGCAAGGACGGAATCGATTATAACGTGGCCAATGCCAGCATCAGCGGCGAAACCTCAAGCGGCGGCGCCTCGCGCATCAAGTCCACGCTGCAGCAGTACAAACCCGGCATCACCGTGCTGGCACTCGGGGCCAATGACGGCCTGCGCGGCCTGCCGGTGGCGCAGATGAAAACGAACCTCGATGCCATCATCCGCGCGGCGCTGGCGGCCGGCAGCAAGGTGGTGCTGGTCGGCATGCGCCTGCCGCCGAATTACGGCCCCGAATACATGCGTGAATTCGAGAACACCTTCTCCACGCTGGCCACCCGCTACAAGCTGCCGATCGCCCCCTTTCTGCTCGAGGGCGTCGGCGACAAGCCCGAACTGTTCCAGCCCGATCAGCTGCACCCGATCGCCTCCGCACAGCCGCAGTTGCTGGATAACGTCTGGAAGGCCCTGAAACCCGTGCTCTAAGCGCGATTTGCGGGCCACTTCCCGCTGATCGCATTACCTCATTACAATGCGGCCTCCACAACCCATGGAAAGTCGCATATGTCTGCAGGCCACGGTCATGACGTTGATCCTTCCAACAAGCGCATCGCACTGCTGATTTCAGTGCTCGCCCTGGTGCTGGCCCTTTCAGAGACCCTGGGCAAGAGCACGCAGACCGACGCGCTCGGCGCCAACATCGAAGCCACGAATCTGTGGGCCTTCTTCCAGGCCAAGTCGATACGCCAGACCACGGTGCGCACCGCCGCCGAAGGAATGGCCGCACAACCGGCGCTGGGCGAGGCCGGGCGCAAGCAGGTCGAGGCATGGAACAAGACCGCCGATCGTTATCAGTCGGAACCGGAAACCGGTGAAGGCCGCAAGGAACTCGCCGACCGCGCCAAGGCCGCCGAAACCAGGCGCGACCGCCTGCTCGCCGCCTACCATCAGTACGAACTGGCCTCGGCTGCCGTGCAGATCGCCATCGTGCTGGCCTCGGCGTCGATTGTCACCGGCATGGCCGCCCTCGCCTCGGCCAGCATGGGCCTCGGTGCAGTGGGCATCGCGTTCTGCCTGATCGGCATTCTGGCACCGACGGCGGTGCATCTCTTCTAGGCCAGGGGCGGCTCATCCGTTCTTAGCCGTCTGCAGGGAGAGCGCCCGCCTGCGAATCGGTTGCCCTTTGGAAGGGCCTCACCTATTCTCCACAAAAGCCTAGTGTTCAAGGGGCGGGCAATGGATCGACAGGCATCGATCGTCGTCGCAGTTCACGCCGCATACGATAGGAGGAGAGATGAACCGTACCTTGCAATGGGTCCTGTTTTCGCCGGTGCATGTGTCGGCGTGTGTGGTCGCCGCTACCATAACGACTGCCGCACTGGCACAGGGTTCGGCAGCCGATCCCGCCGCCGGATATCCCTCCCGGCCCGTCACCATGGTCACCCCTTATGCGCCTGGCGCCTCGGTTGACCTGGAAGGACGGATTTTTTCCACTGAACTCAGCAAAAGCCTGGGGCAACCCTTCGTAATGGACTTCAAGCCGGGCGGAACCATGGGCGTGGGCATGACCTACGCGCTGAGGCAGAAGCCGGACGGCTATACGCTGGTGTGGGTGTCCTCGGCCTACGCGCTGCTGCCCATACTGGTCAAGGACGGATCCTACGACCCGGTCAGGGATTTCGAGCAGGTATCGCTGGTGAACAAGCGCTATGCCATCCTGTGCATACCCAACAGCCTGCCCGTGAAGAACCTCAGGGAATTCATCGCCTACGCCAAGGCACGTCCGGGCGAGATCAACTTTGGCACCGGCGGTGCAGGCGGCGTGCAGCACCTGCAGGGCCTGATGCTGGAGTCGGCGACCGGAATCAAGGTGACCTATGTGCACTACAAGGCCCTGGGTGCCACCTACCCCGACCTCATGTCCGGCCGCATCCAGATGATCCCCGTAACCTTCGGCCCGGCGCTTCCCATGATCAAGGCCGGGAAAATGCGCGGCCTCGCACTCTCCGGCCAGGAACGCAATCCTGCGCTGCCCGACGTGCCCACCGCGCTTGAACAGGGCGTGAACTGGGAATACGCCAGCTGGCTGGGCATGGTGGCGCCGGCCAAGACGCCGACGGTCATCATCAACAAGGTGCAGGGCGAACTGGCAAAGATCATCAAGCTGCCCGAAGTGCAGCAGAAATTCGGCGAGGACTCCACGCTGGTGGCGAGCACCCCCGCGGAATTCAAGCGCCACTTCATCACCGAGAGTGAACGCTGGAAAAAACTGGTGGCCGAGAGCGGAATCGCGCTCGAGGGCAACTAAGCCAGCGGCGTTCGTCTGAGCCAGCGGCGTTCGTCTGAGCCGGCAGCGCGCCGGCGCCATTCGTTCGTTCGTTACAGCCTAGAACGCATGGCTGGTCACCAGTTCGAGCATGCGGCGGTTGTTGTCGCCGATGACCTCGGTGCGCACGACGGCAATCGTGCGGCCCCGCTGCAGCAGCCGTGACCGCACGCGCAGCCGCTTGCCCATCCCGGCGCTGATGTACCAGGCCGAGGCACCGGTCAGGCGGGCATTTGCCGGCAGCGCTGCAACCGCCGATGCCGCGGCAATGCCGATCATCACCCCGCCCTGGACATGCCCGACGCGGTTGCCGATATGCGGCCCGATGCGGACCGTGTTGTCGGCGCCGCCCTCCTCACCGGCGCGCGGTTTTGCGATCTGCGCCCACAGGTGTTCGATGAAGGAGCGCTTTTCATCAACAGCTTTCAGCGCAGCGCGTGCGCTTTTCAGGATCTGTTTTTCGTCGGGTGCCATGTCGCGCGGCGCGACCGGCGGCGGCAGTCGCTCCATTGCCTCCCAGGGCACCGGCACCACCTTCACACCGGGTGGCGCGGGCGGCGTGGCAAAGGTTCCCACGGTATGGCACACCACCTTGCCGTCTGCGACCAGCCTTCCGCTGGTGCGGCCCTGTACTGCCGCGGCACCCTCGAAGAATCCGTCAAAGCGCGCATGGCACTCGAGGTCCGAGCGCACCGGGATGCCGGTGAACTGCAGTTGCAGCGTCGCGGTAGCCATGCGCGTGGCCTCCGGCAGATGGACGCGCATTGCCGCCCCCGGCCCCATGTCGGCCAGCAGCGCAATGGCGGCGATATTCATGTCGCCATTGGCATTGGCGCAATGCGCGCCATAGGGCAGCGCCGTCCACACCTCGCTCTTGTCCATGCCGCGCGCATGCAGCCCGAGGAAATAGCCTGGAAAGTGCAGCCCGGGCACACGGTTCGCGGCAATGCCGCGACAGACGCGTTCGATCAGGGATTTCTTGTCTTTGTCATTCATGTTGGCTGCTCATCCGGCCTGCAGGCCCAGGCCTTTTTTGACGATCAGTGCATCCACCGCAACGATGCGGTCGCCTGCGCAGATCAGCGGGTTCACGTCGAACTCGGCAATGTTCTCCTGCTGGTCGGCGGCGAATTCGGACAGGCGCACGACCACATCGGCCAGCTTGTCGATGTTCACCGCAGGCAGGCCGCGAAATCCGTCCAGCGCGCTGCGGCCGCGCAGCTTGCACAGCATGGCGCGCGCCTCGCTCGGCGTCACCGGCGCAAGATCAAGCGCCGTGTCCTTCATGAGTTCCACCATCACGCCGCCCAGGCCGGTGACGATCAGCGGCCCGAACTGCACGTCGATGCGCCCGCCGGCCATCATCTCAAAACCGGCCGGTGCCATGGGCTGCACCAGAACGCCGTTGATCTTCGCGTCCGGCGCAGATTTCCTGGCGTTTGTCATGATCGCGTCGTAAGCCGAACGCACATCGGCCTCGCTTTTCAGGTTGAGGCGGATGACGCCTGCCTCGGTCTTGTGCGGGATGTCCGGCGACTCGACCTTCAGCGCCACCGGGAACCCCAGCACGCTGGCCGCCGATACCGCCGCGCTGCCATCCTTCACCAGGCGTTCGCCAACCACCGGCACGCCGTATAGTGCAAGCACGGCCTTCGCTTCGCGCTCGGTCAGCGTTGAATTCGGCGATTGCGCAATGAGGGCTGCCGCCTGCTGCGCCGCGGCCGGCAGAGACACGCGCGCCGGATTGCGCGCACCCGCGGCAATGCGATCTTCGCGCCGATGCCAGGCAGCCAGTGCGGCAAAGCAGCGATCCGGCGAACGGAACAGGGCGAGCTTCGGATGCTGCGCCGCCTCGCGGCTGCCCGGCCCGTCGCTCCACTGCCCGATCCACGATGCACACACGAGCTTGCCGTATTTTTCCGCCAGTCCGCCCATGGTCTGCATGGTCGCGGCCGTCTTGTCCGTGGCGCTGCCGACGTTGAACACCAGCGTGCCGTAGTTGTCGTCCTCGAGCAGTGCCTCGGCGCAGATGCGCGTCATCTCCGGACTGGAGACGATCTGCGCAGTCACGTCGCAGGGATTGCGCGGCGAGCCGAACTCGGGAATGGTCTCCACGAGGATCTTGTACGCCGCCTCGTTTGGCTGCGGCATGGGCACGCCGTGGATCTCGGCCTTGTCTGCGGCCATGATGCCAGCGCCGCCCGAAGCGGTGATCACCGCCGCGCCCTTGGCTTTCAGTGGTGGCACTTTCGTGAAAAACGCTGCTGCCTCCACCAGCGCCTCGAAATTCTCCACCACCGCGATGCCGGCGCGGTCAAACAGCGCGCGATAGGCGGCGTTCGAACCGGCCAGCGATCCGGTATGCGACACCGCGGCTGCGGCGCCGCGCTCGCCGGTGGCGATCTTGTACACGACCACCGGCTTGTTCGCCTTCCAGGCAATCTCGCCGGCTTCGAGCATGCGCATGGGATCGGGCATGCCCTCGAACACACAGGCAATCGCCTGGCAGGTCGGCTCGTCCGCGAGATAGCTGATGCAGTCGGCCACATCGACGTCGCAGGAATTGCCTGCGAGCAGGATCTGGCTGATCGACACGCCGGTGAGGATGGTCTGCGCCAGCGAAATGCTGAGTGCGCCCGACTGGCTGACGATGCCGACAGCCGGCTCCCGCACCGGCTCGGCATGCTTCATCGAACCGACAAAAGTGATGACGGCGCCGGACAGGTAATTGAAGCCGCCCATGGCATTCGGGCCGACGATGGGAATGCCGGAGGCACGTGCCTTGGCGGTGAGTTCGGCCTGCTGCGCCGTCCGCTCGGGCTTGCCGGTCTCGCTGTAGCCCGAGGCATACACCATGATGCCGCCGACCTTCGCGGCGATGCATTCATCGACGATCGTCGAGACGAACTCGCGGCCCACCGCAATCAGTGCGCAGTCAGGCGATTCAGGCAGCGCGGCAACCGACGGATAGCAGGCCAGTTCGCCGATCCTGTCGTACTTGGCATTGACCAGGTAGATCTTGCCCGTGTAGTTGGAGAGGTTCTCCAGCGTGCGGGCGCCGAACGATGTGGCATTCGGCGATGCACCGATGATGGCGATGCGTTGGGGATTGAACAGGCGGTGAAGTTGGGCGTGGCGATAGACCTTGCGGTGCGGTGACACAGGCTCCCCCTCTTGTGTTGCTGTTGTTGTCTGGGCCACTTGCTGGAGCGGCTGAAAATTTTCCTGAATATAACCGAAACAACGCACCTTTCCCCGCCCTCATCGCCAGGGCGATTCATTCCGATATGCAACCCCGGAAAGCGGTATTCAGAAGGCCGATCAGGACAGCGTGAGCAGCGGTGCGCCGGCCTTCATTTCACCGATGATGTGCGCCTCTGCGAAGCCCTCTTCGCGGAAGACACGTAGCACTTCATCGCTGGAATGCCGTTCGCAGGACACCAGCAGGCCACCGCTGGTCTGCGGATCGGTGATCAGGTTGCGCTGCCAGTCGGGAGATCCTGCCGGCAGCACCACCTGCGCGCCATAACCCGCCCAGTTGCGGCCGGAGGCGCCGGTGAACGTGCCCTGCTTCACCCACTCCAGTGCTTCGGCCAGCACCGGCAGCTTGTCAAAGCGCACTTCGGCGCCCAGCTTCGAGCCACGGCATATTTCCAGCAGGTGTCCGGCAAGTCCGAAACCCGTGACATCGGTCATGGCGTGCACGCCGACCATTTCACCCAGCTTCACGCCAGCGGTATTGAGCTGGGTCGTGGTGGTGAGCATCTGGTGGTAGCCGGCCTCGGACAACTTGCCTTTTTTCAGCGCTGCCGAGAGGATGCCCACGCCGAGCGGCTTGCCGAGGATGAGCACATCGCCGTCCTGGGCGCGGTTGTTGCGCTTTACGCGCTCCGGATTCACCACGCCCATGGCCACCAGGCCGTAGATCGGCTCCAGCGTATCGATGGAGTGCCCGCCGGCGATCGGAATCCCGGCCGCGGCGCACACCGACTCGCCGCCGGCAAGGATGCGCTGTATGGCCTCCACCGGCAGCTTGTCCAGCGGCATGCCAACAATGGCGAGCGCGAAGATCGGCTTGCCGCCCATGGCATACACGTCGGACAGCGCGTTGGTCGCGGCAATGCGTCCGAAGTCGAACGGATCATCGACGATCGGCGTGAAAAAGTCGGTGGTGGCGATGATGGCCTGGGCATCGTTCAGGCGGTACACCGCCGCATCGTCGCTGGACTCGATGCCGACCATCAGTTCGGGCGGCAGGGCGCGCAGCGGCGTTTTGGACAGGATGTCAGAGAGCACTGCGGGCGCAATCTTGCAGCCGCAGCCGCCGCCGTGGCTGAAAGCAGTGAGGCGCAGGCGGGACTCAGATGCGGGGGATTCAGGAGCATTCATGGTTGCGGGAGCTTAGAATGGTGAAGTTATTGGAATTGAGAGCAGGAAGCATTGCCCGTGAGACCGGACAGCGTCGTTACCGTAGCACAGATCGATGACTTCGACGACGTACTCGACGTACGCTCGCCGGCGGAGTTCGCCCTTGACCATGTGCCGGGTGCGGCCAGCTTTCCGGTGCTGGACAACGAGGAGCGGGCCCGCGTCGGCACGATGTATGTGCAGGAGTCGCCATTCAAGGCGCGCAAGCTCGGTGCCGCGCTGGTGGCGCGCAACATTGCGCGCCACATTGAAACCGCCTTCGCCGCGCACCCCGCCACCTGGCGCCCGTTGGTGTATTGCTGGCGCGGCGGCAAGCGTTCCGGCGCCATGGCGCATGTGCTGCGCGACATCGGCTGGCGCGCCGGCCAGCTCGAAGGCGGCTACCAGTCCTATCGCCGCGCCGTGCTCGCCGACCTGGCCGCCCTGCCGCAGCGCTTTGCGCTGCGTGTGATCTGCGGCCCCACCGGCAGCGGCAAGAGCAGCCTGCTTGCGGCGCTCGGCGAACAGGGCGCGCAGGTGCTCGACCTGGAGGGGCTCGCGCGGCATCGCGGCTCGGTGCTGGGCGCGCTGCCCGGCGATCCGCAGCCCTCGCAGAAAATGTTCGACAGCCTGCTGTGGAATGCACTGCGGCATTTCGACCCGGCGCGTCCGGTGTACGTGGAATCCGAAAGCCGCAAGATCGGCACGGTGCAGTTGCCCACCGCCCTGCTCGAGCACATGCGCGCTGCGCCCTGCGTGCGCGTCGAGCCGCCGATCGGGGAACGTGTGCGCTTCCTGGTGCAGGAATACCACCACTGCATCGCAAACCCGGACTGGCTGCGCGCCCGCCTCGGCCAGCTCGTTGAGCTGCAGCCGAAAGACGTGATGGCGCACTGGATGGAATGCATCGACCGCGGCGCCTGGGACGAACTGGTGATGGATCTTCTCGTGCGCCACTACGATCCGCTGTACCGTCGTTCCATGTCACACAACTTCAAGACCATGGAAGCAGCACCAGTACTGAGCCCGGCTACGCTGGATGCGCCCGGCCTGTCGGCCAGCGCGGCACAGTTGCTCGACCAGGCGCAGGAAACAGCGCAGGACAAGCAGCGGGACAAACAGGATGTGCTCGCCCGCTGAGCCTTTGGCCCGTTCTGCGCGGGTGGCCCGCGCCGTATGCGCGGGCTGCATCATTCTGGCCCAGCCAGCCAGCAGCCTGGCGTCCTCGGAACTGTTCAAGGAAATCGCAAAGGCACGTGACCTGATCTGCGAACTGCACGCCCCCGCGCCGGTTCGCACCCGCAGCCGGACGGTTGCCGGATCGGGCACGCCGCGCGCCAATGCGCCGCGCAACCTCATGATCGTGATCGAGAACGTGGCCACTGATTCATCCAGTGCGCGGCTGGTGAGCAGCGCCACCGTCGGTGCCCGGCAGGTACACGTGTATCCCGGCGAAACGGGCGTGCACTTCGTCGAGGATGTGGAGTCCAGCGTGAAGGTCACGACGCTGATGTCATGCATTCGCTGGGGAGAAAGCAGGAAGGGACGGCAGTGCACGCGCTACGATGCGGTGAACCGCTGGCACTTTGATACCTCGGTCCATCGCAATCCGGATCAGGCCTTCCTCAGGCTTGCGGAAAACTCCTACACAGGATGGTGCGAGCCCTGGCGCATGGATTGATGTGCGCCAATCGACTTTGGCACTCGAGGCCCTGGCCACCGGCCTCCGAAATCAGCCCAAGGTAATTAATAACAATTATGGCCAAATTACGCTTGGAATAATGGATAACCATTGATAGTGATCATATTCTGGAAAAGAAAGCGCCTTTACTTCGCCAGGTTTTCCACTGTCGGGCGCAGCAGCGCACGCTTCCTGCCGCGGATCGTCGCGTATACCGACCACAGGATCAGCAGCGCGGTCAGCGCGAACATGGTGCCGCTGATGGGGCGCTCAATGAAGGTCATGAAACTGCCACGCGACAGCAGCATGGCACGCCGCAGGTATTCCTCCATCAACGGCCCCAACACAAAGCCCATCAGCAGCGGCGCCGGAGGCATCTTCAGCACCCGCAGGCCGTAGCCCATGACGCCGGCAATCGCCACCACCATGACGTCGAAGGTGCTGTTGTTGATGCTGTAGGCGCCGATGCCCACCAGCACCATGATGATCGGATACATCACGTAGTACGGCACCGACAGCAGCCGCACCCAGATGCTGATCAGCGGCAGGTTCAGGATCACCAGCATGATGTTGCCGATCCAGAAACTCATGATCAGCCCCCAGAACAACTGCGGCTTCTCGGTGATGAGTTGCGGCCCGGGCGAAATGCCGTGGATCATCAGCGCACCGAGCAGCAGCGCCATGACGGCATTGTCCGGGATGCCCAGCGACATCGTCGGGATGAACGAGGTCTGGTCATTGGCGTTGTTTGCCGCCTCTGGCGCCACCACGCCCTCGATGGCCCCCTTGCCGAAGCGCGAGGGATCGTCCGCCAGCTTTTTTTCGATCGCATACGCGCCGAAGCACGACACCAGCGCGCCGGTGCCGGGCAGCGGCCCGAAAATGGACCCGACCAGCGAGCCGCGCAGGATGGGCTTCCAGGCACGCTTCACGTCGTCGCGGGTCGGGACCATGGATTTCAGCGTGATTGCCTTGGGATCGATCATGCTGCTCTCGACCTTGCCGACGCTCTCGATCATCTCGGACACGCCGAACAGCGCCATGGCGATCACCGGCAGCGCCAGTCCGTCGGAGAGCTCGGGCACGCCGAAGGCATAGCGCATCACACCGCTGTTGACGTCGGTACCGACCAGGCCGAGCAGGATGCCGCAGATGATCATGGCAATACCCTTCAGCGGCGAGCCGCTGGACACCGTGGCCGCGGCGATCAGCCCGAGGATCATCACCGACACGTATTCGGTGGGACCGAACTGTATCGCCACGCCGGCCAGCGTCGGCGACAGGAACATCATCGCCAGGATGCCGATGGTCGCGCCCACGAAGGATGCGACTGCCGCGCCGAACAGCGCAATCCCGCCCCTGCCCTGGCGCGACATCGGATAGCCGTCGAGGCAGGCCACCGAGGCCGAGGCGCTGCCCGGGACGTTCAGCAGGATGGACGTGGTGGAACCGCCGTACGCGCCGCCGTAGTACACCCCGGCCAGCATGATGATGGCGCTGGTCGGGTTCAGCGAGAACGTGAAGGGCAGCAGCATGGCGATGGTGGCCAGCGAGCCGATGCCGGGCAGCACGCCAACCAGGGTGCCGAGGAATACGCCGACAAAGCAGTACCAGAGGTTCTGCCAGGTGGTGGCCGTTTCAAGTCCGACCAGGACGTAGTCGATGATGTTCATGATTCACTCATTGTTCAAACGGCCAGATGAAGGCCGGTAGCTGGAGTCCGAGGCCGACGTGGAAAATGAGCCAGGCCGCGGTCGCCGTGCAGGCCACCAGAATGGCCGTGCCCCGGATGCCGAGCTTGTCGTCGGCAACCACCGACACGGCCACCTGCAGCGCAATCGCCGGCGCCAGGCCGATCGTCTTCACCGCTGCGGCAAACAGCAGCACGCCCAGCGTGATCAACGCCATCGGGCGCCATTGCATGTCCATCGGTTCGCCGTCGCGGAAAAACGCCGGCACCATGATGAGCGCGCCGAGGATGGCAAGCAGGTAACCCAGGTACATCGGGAACCAGCCCGGTCCCATGCGCGTGGGCGAGCCCAGCTTGTAGTGCTCCTGCGCATAGAGCGCGCAGAACAGGCCGAACGCGAGCAGGACGCCCCCGCCGATGATGTCGCGATAATCCCGTCCCGTACTTCGGACCGTGGTCGTCATTGGAAGTCTCCTCCATCCATGATGTCTGTCTTGCGGATGCATTTCACCGCAATCTCTCCCCGCAATCATTTGCCGCCGTCGCGGGGTGGCGAATTCTGACATCGATGCCAATACATTTGTGCAAATTTATTGGCATGCATTGCAATTAACAATGCCCGCGACCGCAATGCGTTGCGATGCATCGCAACGCGAATTGAATGGATGACTGACCGATGGATGCCGGATGTGATCCGGCGGGAAATCAGAAGGCCGAGGTCAGCGCCGTGACATGCGCCACGACGCTGCGACCGAGCGCCGACAACGCGTAACCGCCTTCGAGCATCGAGACGATGCGGCCTCTGGCATGCCGCGAAGCAATGCCGCAGACCTGCCGCGTGACCCAGGCATAGTCGGCCTCGACGAGGCGCAGCATGGCCATGTCGTCCTCGGCATGCGCATCGAAGCCGGCGGAGAAAAAGATCATCTCGGGCGCGAAGGCCTCGAGCCGCGGCAGGCAGACTTCCTCGAAGGCGCGGCGAAACTCCGTGCCGCCCGAACCGGCCGCGAGCGGAACGTTCACCATGTTCGCTGCAGGATGCTCAGTGCCGCTGTAGGGATAGAACGGATGCTGGAAGGTGCCGGTCATCAGCACGCGATCATCTCCTGCAAAGATGTCCTCGGTGCCATTGCCGTGGTGCACATCGAAATCGACCACAGCAACACGCTTGAGGCCATGAACCTCCAGCGCATGCAGCGCCGCCACCGCGACGTTGTTGAAGAAGCAGAAACCCATCGCCTCGCCGCGCGTGGCATGGTGGCCGGGTGGTCGTACCGCGCAGAACGCGCCCGAAGCTTTCCCGCCGATCACCAGATTCGTGGCGAGGATGCCGGCCCCGGCCGCATGCAGCGCCGCCTCCAGCGTGTCCGGACACATCGCGGTATCCGGATCCAGGTGGACGATGCCGCTGGCCGGAGAGGATGCGCGGACGTTGCGGATATGGGCATCGGAATGCGCTCGCGCCAGTTCGGCATCGCTGGCGGCGGGGGCGTCATGGCATTGGAGCAGCCCCATGAGGCCGGAGGCGATCAATTGGTCCTTGATGGCATCCAGGCGCTCCGGGCACTCCGGATGGCCGCGGCCCATGTCGTGGCGGCGGCAGGAGGAATGGGAGATGTAGGCAATGGTCATTGCGTGCTTAATTGCTGTTTTGGCGAAGAGTACGCGTCCATCATAGCGGGAATCCAGTAAACTCAAGCACGAACAACAATATCGAAAATCATGACTCCTTCCTCCCTTCAAAGCGTCATCGACTCCGCCGGATTCCAAGCGAACAAGGGGGCAATGCCCCCTTGCACATCCCCCAGATCAGTAAACTTCGTTCACCTGACGCAATCATGACCCCCTCGTCACTTCAAAGCGTCATCGACTCCGCCGGAAAGGTCATCCTCGGCAAGGAGGCACCAGGTCCGCCTTGCGCTCTCCTGCCTGCTGGCCCGCGGCCACCTGCTGATCGAGGACCTGCCCGGCGTGGGCAAGACCACGCTCGCCCATGTGCTGGCGCGCCTGCTCGGCCTGAACTTCCACCGCATCCAGTTCACCAGCGACATGCTGCCGGCGGACATCATCGGCGTGTCGGTGTACGACCGCGACAGCGCGTCCTTCAAGTTCCATCCGGGCCCGATCTTCGCGCAGCTCATCCTTGCAGACGAAGTGAACCGCGCCACGCCGAAAACACAGTCGGCGCTGCTGGAGGCCATGGAGGAGCACCAGGTCACGGCTGAAGGCGAAACCCGCCGGCTGCCCGAACCCTTCTTCGTCATCGCCACGCAGAACCCCTCCAACCAGGTCGGCACATTCGCGCTGCCCGAATCGCAGCTCGACCGCTTCCTGATGCGCATCGAACTGGGCTACCCCGATCGCGACGCCGAACGCGCGTTGCTGCAGGGATCGGACCGGCGCGACATGATGGCCGCTCTGGCGCCCTGCCTCGCGCCCGGCGAACTGCTGGAACTGCAGAACATGGTGAAGAACGTGCATGCCGCCCCGGCGCTGCTCGACTACATCCAGGCGCTGGTGGAACACTCGCGCCGCTCCGCCGACTACGCCAGCGGCCTGTCGCCGCGCGCAGCGCTGGCGCTGCTGTCGGTGGCGCGCGCCTGGACGCTGGTGCAGGGCCGCGATGCCGTGGTGCCAGAGGATGTGCAGGCCGTGCTCCCCGGCGTCGCCGGCCACCGCCTGCGCCCGGCGCATGAAGGCGCCCGCAAATCCTCCGCCGACATCGCCGCGAGCCTGATCGCCGCGGTGCCGATTCCGTAACGGACAGTCCACGCTGAAATGAACACGTTGATTCCGTCCATGGTTCGATCCATCGTCAGGCTCAGGACCCACCTCAAGCGGAATCAACTCTGCGGGAATCAACCCTCTGCCGTTCGTCCTGAGCCTGTCAAAGGACGAATCCATCACCGGAATTCTGTCATTCCCGCGGAAGCGGGAATCCAGCTTTTTTGCCTTGATTCACGAGCCGACTACTGGATCCCCGCCTGCGCGGGGATGACAGTGCCAAAAGTATTGGTCTGACATCGTGCTCCAGCGCGTCCTCCAGTACTCGCAGCTCTACAACTTCCTGAACTGGTTCTTCCGGAACCATGCGCCCGAGCCCGGCGTCATCGTGCTTGTTCAGCGCCGTGTATACGTGCTGCCCACGCGCCAGGGCATCACCTTCGCGATTGCGCTGCTGGTGATGCTGATCGGCTCCATCAACTACAACCTCAGCCTCGGCTACGTGCTCACCTTCCTGCTGGCCGGCATGGGCGTGGTGTCCATCCTGCACACCTTCCGCAACCTCGCCCATCTGGCGATCAGCGCCGGACGCGTCGAGTCGGTGTTCACCGGCGACACCGCGCGCTTTCACATCCTGCTGGAGAACCGCGAGCGCCATGACCGTTTTTCGCTGGCGCTGTTCTGCCGCGGCGCCGACCCCGCCGGTGCGACCGTCATCGATGTGCCGGCCGGGCGCATCGTCGAAGCCGCCGTGCCGCTGCGCGCGGAACATCGCGGCTGGCTGCAGCTCGAGCGCATCACGATCGAGACGCGCTATCCGCTGGGCCTCACCCGCGCCTGGAGCTACGTTCAGCCGGACATGCGCGCCCTCGCCTGGCCGAAGCCCGATGATGCGCTGCTGCCGCTGCCCACCGCCCGCCCCGACGCCGGCGATGCCATCAACACCGGCGCGGGCAGCGACGACTTCTTCGGCCTGCGCAATTACACGCCCAGCGACTCGCCGCGCCATGTCGCCTGGAAGGCCTCGGCACGCGGCGAAGAACCCCTCACCAAGGTGTTCACCGGCCGCGCCGCTTCCGAGATGTGGTTCGACTACGAGGCCGACGGACTTGCCAACCTCGACCGCGAAGCGCGCCTGTCGCGCCTCACGCGCTGGGTGCTGCTCGCCACGCGCGATGGCGTGCGCTACGGCCTCAAGCTGCCGGGCGTGGAAGTGCCGCTGGGTGAAGGTGAAGGCCAGCGCGAACAATGCCTGCGCGAACTGGCCCTGTTTGACACGGGGCCTACTTGATGCGCCTGAACCCGCATCCGAAATTCGGCGACATCATTTCCTTCCGCCACATGGTGTGGCTGCTGGCCGGCCTGGCCATGTCGGCCGCGCCGCATGCGCTGCGCCTGACCCTGTGGATACCCATCGGCGCAGCCCTGGTGTTTGCCTGGCGGATCTATCTCGCCTGGCGCCAGAAGCCGCTGCCGCCGCACTGGCTGGTGCTCATCGTCGCGCTTGCCGGCACCGTCGGCGTGTGGCTGTCCTTCCGCACCATCTTCGGCCGCGACCCGGGCGTGTCGCTGCTGGTGGTGCTGCTGGCGATGAAGCTGCTCGAGCTGCGCGCCAAGCGCGACGTGTCCGTGCTGGTATTCCTCGCCTATTTCCTTGCGCTCACGAATTTCTTCTATTCGCAGACCATCCCCACCGCCGCGCTGATGTTCGCCACGGTGCTGCTGGTCACGGCCAGCCTGGTCGGCCTGAACGCGCCGGCGCGGCCGGTGAAGGCAAACCTGCGCACCGCGGGCTCGCTGCTGTTGCAGGCAAGCCCGGTGATGCTGCTGCTGTTCTTCCTGTTTCCGCGCGTGCAGGGGCCGCTGTGGGGGTTGCCGCAGGATGCCTTCACCGGGGTCACCGGCCTCTCCGACTCCATGTCCCCGGGCACGCTGTCAAGCCTGTCGCAATCCGATGCCATCGCCTTTCGCGTGCACTTCGACGAGGATCCGCCGCCACGCAAGCAGTTGTACTGGCGCGGCCCGGTGTTCTGGAATTTCGACGGCCGCACCTGGCGCGCCGGTCCGCAGCGCGCGCGCGAGAACTACCGCTTCGAGGGCATCGGCCAGCCGGTCAGCTACGAAATCACGCTGGAGCCGCACAACCGCTTCTGGCTGTTCGGCCTCGACCTGCCGGCCCGTCCGCCGCGCAACGCACGCGTCACCGCGGACTATCAGTTGCTTTCCAACGTTCCGGTGCGCAGCCGGGCGCGCTACGACCTGCAGTCCTACACGAACTACCGTGCCATCGACGGCGCCGAGCCCGGCGAACTGCGCGAAGCACTGGTCCTGCCCGGCACGCTGAACAACCCGCGCGCCCGCGCGCTCGCCCAGGGTTGGCGGCGCGACCTGAAGACCGACGAGGCGGTGCTCGCCGAGGCGGTCAGATTCTTCCGCAGCGGCGGCTATCTCTACACGCTGGAGCCGGCGCTGCTGCAGCGCGACTTCGTCGACGAATTCCTGTTCGACACCAGGCAGGGCTTCTGCGAGCACTTCGCCTCGAGCTTCACCTTCCTGATGCGTGCCGCCGGGATTCCGGCGCGCGTGGTCACCGGCTATCAGGGCGGCGAGATCAACCCGGTGGACGGCTACATGGAGGTGCGCCAGGCCGATGCCCACGCCTGGTCCGAGGTGTGGCTGGGTGAACGCGGCTGGGTGCGCATGGACCCCACCGCGATTGCCGCGCCGATCCGTGTCGACGGCGGGCTCGCCGCCGCGGTGCCGCAGGATGCCGGACTGCCCATGCTCATGCGCGAGCAGTTCGACTGGATACGGTCCCTGCGCAACAACTGGGATGCCGTTGCAAACCAGTGGAACCAGTGGGTGCTGGGCTACAACCCTGACCGGCAACGCGACATGCTGAACCGCCTCGGGGTGCGCCAGACCGACTGGCAGGCGCTGGCGCAGTACCTGTTCTGGAGCGTGGCAGGCGTGCTCGGCGCCACCGCCGCCTGGCTGCTGTGGCGCTTCCAGGGCGGAGACCCGGTGCAGAAGGCCTGGCGCCGCTTCTGCTCGAAACTGGCGAAGAAAGGTCTTGGGCGCGATCCGGCCGAGGGGCCGCTCGACTACGCGACACGCATCGCCACGTCGCTCCCGGACAAGGCCGGCGCCGTGCGCGACATCGCCGGGCTGTACGCCGCGCTGCGTTACGGCCGCGATGCACCGCCGGATCAGGTCGCTCAACTGCGGCAACGGGTCAGCGCGTTCACACCCTGAGGGCATTTGACATTCGTCCTTCGATCCTTCGACAAGCTCAGAATCAGGACGAACGGTGGTTGA
>CAIYPG010000033.1 GCA_903928055.1 uncultured beta proteobacterium
AAGTGGTAGGGCCCGTAATTGTTTGAGCAGTTGGTCGTGAGTACTGGCAGCCCATAGGTATGGTGGTAGGCACGTACCAGGTGGTCGGACGCCGCCTTGCTGGCCGAATAAGGACTGTTGGGCTCGTAGCGATTGGTCTCAGTGAAGGCTGGATCAGTCTTCCCAAGTGATCCGTACACCTCATCGGTCGAAACGTGCAGGAAACGGAAGCCGGCCTTGGCTTCGCCCTCCAGGCCGTTCCAGTAGGCACGCACTACTTCAAGCAGCCGGAAAGTGCCCACGATATTGGTCTGGATGAAGTCCCCGGGACCATGAATCGAGCGGTCCACATGCGATTCGGCCGCAAAGTTCAATATCGCGCGCGGACGGTGCTCGGCCAGCAGGCGAGACACCAGGTCAGAATCATCAATGTCGCCCTGCATGAACACATGCCGCGAATCGCCTTCGAGCGAAGCGAGATTCTGCAAATTGCCTGCGTAGGTCAGCTTGTCGAGGTTGACAACGGGTTCGTCGCCAATTTCAAGCCAGTCCAGTACGAAATTGCTGCCAATGAAGCCGGCGCCACCGGTAACTAAAATCATAAATTGATCCAGATCTTATTTAATGCTTCGCAGATGAATGCAGGTTCTGCACACCTGACTCGGCAGTCGATGAAGGGAGCGGAGCGAGGGATTATCTTCCTGCCTAATCAATCGAATCTCCAGACACCCTGTCAAACGGGGCCGATTTGGCGAAACCCAGCGGCAGGATTCTGTCAATCACCCTACGACCGCTTATACCGATCCTCAAACCGCACAATATCGTCCTCGCCCAGATAGTCCCCCGACTGCACCTCGATCAGATAAAGCGGCTCCGTCCCCAGGTTCTCAAGGCGATGTTTTGTCCCCAGCGGGATATACGTGGATTGATCGCGATGCAGGGTCAGCAGATCCTCGCCACGTGTGACGCGGGCCGTGCCTGACACCACCACCCAATGTTCCGCGCGCTGGTTGTGCAGTTGCAGCGAGAGTGCCTCTCCCGGCTTCACCATCAGGCGCTTAACCTGAAAACCGTTGCTCGCGTCGATGCTTTCGTAATAGCCCCAGGGGCGATAGACGCGTCGATGGTTGAGGTGCTCGGTGCGTTTGCCATCGCTCAGCCTGGAGACCACGTCCTTGACCGATTGCGCCTTATCGCGGCGGGTTACGAGCACCGCATCACTGGTTTCCACCACTATCACATCATCCAGCCCTGTCACTGACAACAGCCGACTCTCGGCACGCAGGTAGCTGTTGCGGGTGTCCTGTGCGTCTACATCGCCGCGCACGACATTGCCCTGCGCATCCTTGTCAGCCGTTTCCCACAGTGACGCCCACGACCCCACATCGCTCCAGGCCATATCAGCAGGCACAACGGCGGCTTTGTCGGTGCGTTCCATGACCGCATAATCGATGGATTCGGCCGGGCAGGCGGCGAAGCTTGCAGCATCCAGACGGCAGAAATCGCCATCCTGGCTTTTCTTTTCCCAAGATTGTTTGACCGCAGCCAGAATGTCCGGGCGGAAGCGCTCAAGTTCCTCGAGATATCGCGTCGTCGTCATAGCGAACATGCCGCTGTTCCACAGCAGGCCGGCGGCAACCAGACTGGCCGCGGTGTCCGCGTCCGGTTTTTCGACAAAGCGCTTGACGCCGTAGGCGCCTTCCAGCCCTGAAGCATCGCCGCGCTCAATGTAGCCATAGCCCGTTTCAGGGGCGTTGGGTACGATACCGAATGTTGTCAGTGCACCGATGAGCGCGGACTTCACCGCAATGTTCACTGCGCGACTGAAAGCGGCCTGGTCGCGAATCAGGTGATCGGCAGGCAAGGCCAGCATGATCGCGTCCGGATTCAGACTGTCGAGCAGCAATGCCGCTGCCGCCAGCGCCGGAGCGGTGTTTCGTGCCGAGGGTTCAAGAATGATGCCGGCGGGTGCGATTCCGATCTCCCGCAATTGCTCGCCCGCAAGAAAGCGGTGCTCCTCGCTGCAAACGATGATGGGCGGTGCAGCCCCGTCCAATTGGGCGGCACGCAGGGCCGTATCCTGAAGCATGGAGCGGCCGGAAACCAGCGGCAGGAATTGCTTTGGCAACAGCCGGCGAGACATGGGCCAGAGGCGCGTACCAGCGCCGCCGCAAAGTACGACAGGGACCAATGAGGGGGATGACATTTGAAAGGATGCAATACGCCAATGAACTGGGTCAATTGTAGCCTGACTCAAGACTTGAGGACCGGGTGGCCTGAAGGCGACCTTATTGACCCTATTTAGATGTTCCAACCATCAAAATGAACCCAAAGCGGCCCAATATTCAATCAGCATGAAGGTGTCGGGCGACAGTGGATAGTAGTTTGTACCGCACCCACCCGACCGGTAGAATAGCCGCACCTCCCAGCCCTCGGAATTCCCTACGACATCATGATGTTCAGATCTGCGTTCCTGCTCCCGTTTGTCGTTGCCTTTGCCTTGTTGTCTTGCCCGGCTGTTGTGCTGGGTCAAGCAGCAGGGACTGGAAGTGCGGGTGTGGCCGGCGTGGCACCCCCAATGTTGTCATTCCCGCGAAAGCGGGAATCCAGTGGCTGGATCAACAACAAAACCTGGATTCCCGCTTCTGCGGGAATGACATCAAGTACAGGCTGATTCGTAAGGTGCCCTCCCTTTCCTGGCAGAGCGGGTGCAAGTCCGGGAGGGGGCGGGTTTAGTCCTTCACCCGCGTAATCCGCACCACTTCCTGAATCCTCCGCAGCGTGCGCAGCACGCGGGCCAGGTGCTGGCGGTTCGCGACCTGCAGCGTGAAGTGGTTCGTGGCGTACATGCCGCGGTCTTCATCGACCGACACATTGGCGATGTTGCAGCCGGCCTCGGCAATGGCCGCGGCGACTTTGGCGAGGACGCCGCGCTGGTCGAGTACCGCCACGCGCAGGTTCACATCGAACATGCGATCGGTGTCCGGGTCCCATTCCACATCCACCCATTTCTCGGGGTCGCCGCGGGCGCGTCCGGCGCTGGGGCAGTCGTGGGTGTGGATGATCAGGCCCTGGCCCTTCTTGATGAAGCCGATGATGGGGTCGCCGGGGATGGGGTTGCAGCATTTGGCGAACTGCACGGCCATGCCTTCGGAGCCGCGCACGACGATGGCGCCGGCGCCCTTGCCGCCAGCACCGTTCACGCCTTCGGCCGGATGCTGTTCTGAAATCTGCAGCAGCTTGCGCGCGACGATGGCCGCGAGCCGCTTGCCCAGGCCGATGTCGGCAAGGATCTCGCCGCGGGAATGGGCGCTGGTGTCGCGGATCAGTTTTTCCCAGCGCTCCTTGGGCACGTCAACCAGCTTGGTGCTGAGCGAACGCAGCGCCTGGCCGAGCAGGCGTTCGCCCAGTTGCGTGGCCTCGCCGGTCTGCATCAGCTTCAGCGTGTGGCGGATCTGCGAGCGCGCCTTGGCGGTCTTCACATAGGACAGCCAGGCCGGATTCGGATGGGCGTGCGGCGCGGTGATGACCTCGATGCGGTCGCCGTTCTTCAGCTCGGTGCGCAGCGGCGCCAGTTCATAGTTGATGCGCGCCGCCATGCAGCGGTTGCCGATGTCGGTGTGCACGGCATAGGCAAAGTCCACCGCGGTGGCGCCGCGCGGCATGGACAGGATCTTGCCCTTGGGCGTGAACACATAGACCTCGTCCGGGAACAGGTCCACCTTGATGTGTTCGAGGAATTCCGCGGCATCGCCCGAATGGTGCTGGATGTCGAGCAATGACTGCAGCCAGCGATGGGTACGCTGCTGCACTTCGTTCAGTTCCGCATCCGAGCTCTTGTACATCCAGTGCGAAGCCACGCCCGTCTCGGCGATGCGGTTCATCTGCTGGGTGCGGACCTGGACTTCCACCGGCATGCCATAGGGGCCGATCAGCGTGGTGTGCAGCGACTGGTAGCCGTTCACCTTGGGGATGGCGATGTAGTCCTTGAACTTGCCCGGCACCGGCTTGTACAGGCCGTGCAGGATGCCCAGCGCGTAATAGCAGGACTGCACGTCCTCGACCACGACGCGAAAGCCGTAGATGTCGAGCACCTGCGAGAACGACAGGCGCTTCTCGATCATCTTCTTGTAGATCGAGTAGATGTGCTTTTCGCGGCCGACCACCGTGGCCTTGAGTTTTGCCGCGGTGAGCTTTTCCTTGATGCTCTCTTCGATCTTCTTGATGCCCACGCGGCGGTTGCCGCGCGCCGCCTTCACCGCCTTGGCGATGATGCGATAGCGCATCGAATACAGGTGCGAGAAGGACAGCTCCTGCAGTTCGCGGTACAGGCTGTCCAGGCCGAGGCGGTTGGCGATCGGCGCGTAGATTTCCATCGTTTCGCGCGACACGCGGCGGCGCTGCTCGGGGCTGACCGCGTCCAGCGTGCGCATGTTGTGCAGCCGGTCGGCGAGCTTGATCAGGATGACGCGCACATCGCGCGCCATGGCCAGCAGCATCTTGCGGAAGTTCTCCGCCTGGGCGTCCTGTTGTGACTGGAATTCGATGCGGTCGAGCTTGGACAGGCCATCGACCAGTTCGGCCACCGGCTCGCCGAAGCGCGTGGAGATTTCCTGCTTGGTGACCGCGGTGTCCTCCATCACGTCGTGCAGGAGGGCGGCCATCACCGCCTGTGCGTCGAGCTGCCAGCCGGCGATGATCTCGGCGACGGCCAGCGGATGGGAGATGTAGGGGATGCCGCTCTTGCGCGTCTGGCCGTGGTGCGCGCTGTCGCTGAATGCGTAGGCTTCCTCGATGCGGTCGATGTCTGTCGGCCGCAGGTAGGCCAGGTTTTCGCGCAGCCCGGAGATCGCCACCGCCGCCATGTCAGACCCGACCCTTTCGAAGTTACGTCACGTGAGGATTACTTCACGCCGAGTTGACGCGGTTCAGGTATTCGACGCCATACAGGCCACCGGCCATTTCGCGCAGGGCGATGACGCAGGGCTTGTCGCGGTTCGCCTCGACCATGGGCGTGCCGCCCTGTGCCAGCTGGCGCGCGCGATACGTCGCCGCCAGGGTCAACTGGAAACGGTTGGGGATCTGCTTCATGCAATCTTCAACGGTGATACGTGCCATGACGGTTGCCTTCTGGTTATCTGGTGTGACTGCGTAAGTGTGCGCCGGTTCCGCCGGCTTCAACGCGCTTTTGTCGTTGAAGCGACCGCTCCCAGCAACTCGGACATTGGCGCGCCCGGATTGGCGAGTACGTCGCCGGCGCGCAACCGGACCGCGCGAATCACCGCGGCCAGATCGCCGCGGGCATGCTCGAAGTCCTTGTTAATAATAACATAATCGAACTCGCCCACATGCTCTATTTCTTCCCGCGCATTGTGCAGGCGCTGGCGGATGGCCTCGTCGGAATCCTTGCCCCGGCTGCGCAGCCGTCGCTCCAGTTCAGGCATCGAAGGCGGGAGAATGAAAATGCCAACCGCCTCCGGAAACAGCTTCCGGACCTGCTGGGCACCCTGCCAGTCGATTTCCAGCACGATGTCGCGTCCGGTCGAGCGGGTATCGGCAATCCACTTCTGCGACGTCCCGTAGTGGTTGCCATGGACCTCGGCGCATTCGAGGAAATCGCCGCGCTTCTGCATGGCCTGGAAAGCCGGCAGGTCGACGAAGTGGTATTCGCGGCCGTCCACTTCGCCCGGCCGGGGGGCGCGCGTGGTGTAGGACACCGACAGCGTCAAGTTGCAGTCCTCGGCCAGGACTGCATTGACCAGCGTGGATTTGCCGGCGCCCGAGGGCGCGGCGACGATGAAGAGGTTGCCTTTCATGCTGTTGCTCGGCAATGTTGAAAAGCAAATCCCCCGGCGCGGCTGACGCCGCGGCCGCCCCCTTGTGAAAGGGAGGGCATGGGGGTTTTCGCGGTAACAATCATCACTGCACTCATTCGATGTTCTGCACTTGTTCGCGTATCTGCTCGATAAGCAATTTGAATTCCAGGCTGGCGTCTGACAATTCCTTGGACACCGACTTGGAGCCCAGCGTATTCGCCTCGCGGTTCAGCTCCTGCATCAGGAAGTCGAGGCGCTTTCCGGCGGGGCCGCCGGCGGCCAGCACGCGCAGCACCTCGGCGAGGTGTGCGCCCAGCCGGTTCAGTTCCTCGGTGATGTCCACCTTCACGCCGTAGAGTGCGATTTCCTGGCGCACCCGCTCGTCGTCGGCCGAACCCAGCGCTTCGCGCAGTCGCGCGGCGAGTTTTTCCTGGTAGGCGGCGATTGCCTCGGCAAGTCGCGGCTGGATTTCCGCCAGCAGCGTGTTCATTCGCGTGACGCGCTCGGCCACCATGGCCTTCAGCTTTTCGCCTTCGCGCGCCCGCGTGGAGCTGAATTCCTTCAGGGCCGCGCCGGCCAGTTCCAGCGCGGCGGCGCGCTGCGCGTTGGCCGCCGACGCATCATCACCGAGCATGCCGGGCCAGTTCAGCACTTCGCCGACGCGCAACGGCTGGCTGTCGGGCAGCGTGGCGCGCACATCCCGGTCCAGCGCGGAGAGCGCGGCCAGCAGCGGCTTGTTCAGTTCCAGCCGTGGTGCGGCACCGGCTGCGGCTGCAGTCGCGATGCGGCATTCCACCTTGCCGCGCGTCACTTTTGCGGCGATCAGCTCGCGCAGGGCCGGTTCAATGGGGCGCATCTCCTCGGGGAGGCGGAACTGGATGTCGAGGAAGCGGCTGTTGACGCTTTTCAGCTCAACGGACACTGAACCGCCGGGCAGTTCACGCGCAAGGGTGGCGTAGCCGGTCATGCTGAGGATCATCTGGGGAAACCGCAGTCAGAGGTAAGGAGTGTGAATTATTAACGCCGTCAGCGCTTTAGCGCGAATCGACCAGCGTAATGCTCCTATCATAACGGTTCACTTGTTATCGCGAAACTGCTTTCGATGTGAAAGGGTTTCGCCACAGCGCTTGCCATGGCTACCCAGGCCAACCAGCCACTGCCCGACGGCTACCAGCTCGAAAACTACCGCATCGCCAGCGTGCTTTCCTGCGGCGGGTTTTCCATCGTCTATCTGGCCTACGATGAGAACGACCAGCCGGTGGCGATCAAGGAATACCTTCCCGCCCAGCTTGCCCTGCGCTACGAAGGCGCCGCGTTGCCCTCGATCGCGGAGGAGAACATTCCCACCTTCCGCTACGGCCTGAAATGCTTTTTCGAGGAGGGGCGTTCACTGGCCCACCTGTCGCATCCGAACGTGGTGCGGGTGCTGAATTTCTTCCGTGCCAACGAGACGGTGTATCTGGTGATGCGCTACGAGCGCGGCCGCACGCTGCAGGAGCACATCCATGCGCGCCGCGGCACCATCAAGGAAAATTTCATCCGCTACATTTTTTCCCAGCTCATGAACGGCCTGCGCGAAGTGCATTCCAACAAGCTGCTGCACCTGGACATCAAGCCGGCGAACATCTACATCCGCAATGACGGCATGCCCATCCTCATCGATTTCGGCGCGGCGCGGCAGACGCTGCAGGAAGGCGGCATCAAGCTGAACCCGATGTACACGCCGGGCTTCGCGCCGCCCGAGCAGTACCATGACCGCACGAACCTCGGGCCCTGGAGCGACATCTACAGCGTGGGGGCGAGCATGTTTGCCTGCCTTGCCGGCATGGCGCCCGAAGCGGCGAACCAGCGCGTGCTCGATGACCATTACGAATCGGCCACGGAACTCTGGGAGGGCCGCTATTCACGCGCCCTGCTCGAAACCATCGACTGGTGCCTGGAAATGGATCCGCAGGACAGGCCCCACAGCGTGTTCGCGCTGCAGAAGGTCCTGCTGGGCGAGCGCGAGCCGGTGGTGTTGCGCCGGCCCGGCCTGATCGACCGCATGCGCGGGCGCCTGCGCAGCCAGGTACGCAAGTTCACGGCGCGCCATTCCGCGGGAGGACTCGGATGAAATTCTCGATTTACCAGGCCAGCCGCAAGGGCACGCGCAAGCTCAACCAGGATCGCATCGGCTATTTCTACAGCCGCGATGCCCTGCTGATGGTGGTGGCCGACGGCATGGGCGGGCACCTGAACGGTGAGGTGGCCTCGCAGGTCACGGTGAAATTCATTTCCGACACCTTCAATCGCGAAGCCGTTCCGCGCCTGGCCGATCCGGAGCGTTTCCTGCGGACCGTGCTGGTCGATGCGCACCACGCCGTGGGGGCGCATGCGCGCAGGCACGAGTTGCCGGAGTCGCCGCGCACCACCTGCGTTGCCTGCGTCGTGCAGGACGGCATCGCGCACTGGGCGCATGTCGGCGACTCGCGGCTCTACCACCTGCGTGAAGGCCGCATCGAGTCGCAGACCCGCGACCATTCGCAGGTTCAGCGCCTGCTCGACACCGGGCGCATCAGCCGCGAGGCAGCCTCCAGCCACCCGGAGCGCAACCGCATCTACAACTGCCTGGGCGGAACAGTGCCGCCGAAGGTCGCGCTGTCGCGCGGCACGCGGCTGGTGGCCGGTGACGTGGTGCTGCTGTGCACTGATGGCGTGTGGGGGCCGGTGAATAACCAGACCATCACGGCGCTGCTGACGAAGTCGGATATCATGCAGTCCGTGCCGGAACTGCTCGACCTCGCGGAAATACGCGCCGGGAAGGAATGCGACAATCTTTCCGCCGTCGCGATGACCTGGATGGAGCAGAGCGGCGCGTAAACACCGGGCGGCGTGCGGCCCGGTCGGTTTTTATCTTTCGAAGCGCTGAACAGATTGATTCCGCTCATGGTTCGACAGGCTCACCACGAACGGAATCAATCAGAACCGTTCGTCCTGAGCCTGTCGAAGGACGAGATCAAGCTTCCTCAATTAGGTGTTAATCATGCCCCAGTCACGTCCCTCAGGTCGCACCCCCGACGCTCTGCGTCCCATCACGATCCAGCGCCACTTCACCCGCCATGCCGAAGGCTCGGTGCTGGTGTCCTTCGGCGACACCAAGGTAATCTGCACCGCCAGCGTGGAGGAGCGCGTGCCCGGCTTCCTGCGTGACAAGGGCCAGGGCTGGCTGACGGCGGAATACGGCATGCTGCCGCGTGCCACGCATACGCGCTCCGACCGCGAAGCCGCGCGCGGCAAGCAGTCGGGCCGCACCCAGGAAATCCAGCGCCTCGTGGGACGCAGCCTGCGCGCCGTGTTCGACATGACCAAACTCGGCGAGCGCACCATCCAGTTCGACTGCGACGTCATCCAGGCCGATGGTGGCACGCGCACCGCCAGCATCACCGGCGCCTTTGTCGCCGCGCACGATGCCGTGGCCGGACTGATCAAGCGCGGCCTCCTGAAGGAATCGCCCATCCGCGATTTTGTTGCCGCGGTGTCGGTGGGCATCTACGAAGGCGTGCCGGTGCTCGACCTCGATTACGCCGAGGACTCGTCCTGCGATACGGACATGAATGTAGTGATGACCGGCTCCGGCGGTTTCGTCGAAGTGCAGGGCACAGCCGAAGGCGCGCCGTTCTCGCAAGTGGAGATGGATGCGTTGATGGGGCTGGCGAGGAAGGGGATTCTGGAGTTGGTGGGCAAGCAGAAGCAGGCGCTTGGGATTGCCTGAAGGGCACACTGCGTCATTCCCGCGAAGGCGGGAATCCAGTCTTTTCCTTTTTGCTGACTTTTTATTTCGCCTTTCTTTGGCAACTTTCTTTGGCGAAGCCAAGAAAGTTACCCGGCGAAGCCGAAACTAAAACTCAAAAGAATCGAAATCTCTGGATTCCCGCTTGCGCGGGAATGACAAGGCAACGCCCAAGGCAATTCCAGTCACGGAATACCGCGAACAGACTAA
>CAIYPG010000034.1 GCA_903928055.1 uncultured beta proteobacterium
CACGCTCCAGAACCTGGTCTATCCACTTCACCGGAACAATCTCCAGATGATTCTTGACGTTGTCCGGTATGTCCGCCAGATCCTTGAGGTTTTCATCAGGGATCAAAACAGTCTTGATCTCGCCGCGATGAGCGGCCAGTAATTTTTCCTTCAGGCCGCCAATCGGCAGAACCTCACCACGAAGCGTGATCTCGCCAGTCATGGCGACATCGGCGCGCACCGGAATTCCGGTCAGGACGGACACCATCGCGGTCGTCATGCCAATACCCGCACTGGGACCATCTTTCGGCGTCGCACCTTCCGGAAGATGGATATGGATGTCCTTTTTCTCGAAGGCATCGGCCGGTATGCCCAGACGTTCTGCGCGGCTACGCACAACCGTCAGCGCGGCCTGGATCGATTCCTTCATGACATCGCCCAGGGTGCCGGTGCTCTGTATCTTGCCCTTGCCCGGGACCAGCGCAGTTTCGATGGTCAGCAGTTCGCCGCCCACCTCAGTCCACGCCAGGCCCGTGACCTGCCCGATCTGGTTTTCCTTCTCCGCCTTGCCGTAGGAGTACTTGCGCACGCCGAGGAACTTGTCCAGATTCTTGGGCGTGACCACCATGCGCTTGTCGCGCGGCTTGGTTGCCATGGTCTTCACGACCTTGCGCGCGATCTTGGAAATATCGCGCTCAAGGCTGCGAACGCCGGCCTCGCGGGTGTAATAGCGGATGACGTCACGGATCGCGCTCTCGGTCACCTGCAACTCCTCCTTGCGAAGGCCGTTGTTCTTCATCTGCTTCGGAACCAGGTAACGCTGTGCGATATTGACCTTCTCGTCCTCGGTATAACCCGACAGACGGATGACTTCCATGCGATCGAGCAGTGCCGGCGGAATGTTGAGCGTGTTCGAGGTTGCGACAAACATCACCTCGGACAGGTCATACTCGACTTCGATGTAATGGTCGACGAAAGTGTGGTTCTGTTCCGGATCCAGAACCTCCAGCAATGCCGAGGACGGATCGCCACGGAAATCCATGCCCATCTTGTCCACTTCATCCAGCAGGAACAAGGGATTGCGCACCCCCACCTTGCTCATGTTCTGCAGCAGCTTGCCAGGCATCGAGCCGATATAGGTGCGACGATGGCCGCGTATTTCAGCTTCGTCGCGAACGCCGCCCAATGACATGCGGATGAACTTGCGGTTTGTCGCCTTGGCAATCGACTGGCCGAGCGAGGTCTTGCCCACGCCGGGTGGCCCCACCAGGCACAGAATCGGCGCCTTCATCTTGTCCACACGGCTTTGCACTGCAAGATACTCAAGGATGCGTTCCTTGACCTTGTCCAGCCCATAGTGGTCCGCATCCAGGATTTTTTCGGCTGCGGCAATATCCTTGGAAATCTTGCTCTTCTTTTTCCAGGGCAGATTGATCAGCGTCTCGATGTAATTGCGAACCACCGTCGCCTCGGCCGACATCGGCGACATCAGGCGCAGCTTCTTCAATTCCGCTTCGGCCTTCTTCTTGGCTTCCTTTGGCATGCGCGCAGCCTGCATGCGCTTGTCCATCTCTTCCAGATCGGCGCCGTCTTCGCCCTCGCCCAGTTCCTTCTGGATCGCCTTGACCTGCTCGTTCAGGTAATACTCGCGCTGGCTCTTCTCCATCTGGCGTTTGACGCGGCCGCGGATGCGCTTTTCGACCTGAAGGATGTCGATTTCGGTCTCGAGTTGCGACAGCAGGTGCTCAAGGCGCTGCTTGACGTCGAACATCTCCAGCACTTCCTGTTTCTGCTCCAGCTTGAGCGGAAGATGCGCGGCAATGGTATCGGCCAGGCGCCCGGCCTCCTCGATGCCGGCCAGCGACGTGAGGATTTCCGGGGGGATCTTCTTGTTCAGTTTCACATACTGGTCGAATTGCGAGATCAGCGCACGGCGCATGGCCTCGACTTCGGTGTTATCGCTGGAATCGTGCGCAACCGGAAGAGCACCGGCAACGTAATGGCTGCGCGCATCTTCGATGCCCTGAATGCGGGCACGTTGCGCACCTTCCACCAGCACCTTGACCGTGCCATCCGGCAATTTGAGCATCTGCAGAATGTTGGAAATACAACCGATCTTGTACAGATCGTCGTCAGACGGCTCGTCCTTGGCGGCGGAGCGCTGTGCAACGAGCAGGATCGACTTCCCGGCCTCCATGGCGATTTCCATGGCCTTGATCGACTTCGGACGCCCGACAAACAGGGGAATGACCATGTGCGGAAATACCACTACATCGCGCAGGGGCAACAGCGGCAGCTGGATTACTTCAGGGGACTCGGTTTCGCTCGACATGGCGTTCCCATCAAAAATAAAGAATACAACTGCTGAATTGGGGCAAATACCAGGAATTCAACGCATGCGCCGCGCACTTTCTGCACGGTCAACACACTGGCATCCGTCGCAATCAGGGCGCGACGTTGACCCGTAGCGACGGGTCCGGAGCCTGAACAATCAGGCGGAACCCGCCACTTTCGGCTGGTCCGCGTAGATCAGGAGCGGCTTGCCCTCGCCGAGGATCGTCGCCTCGTCCACCACGACCTTGCTGACGTTTTCCATGGTCGGCAATTCGAACATGATCTCCAGCAATACCTGTTCCAGGATCGAACGTAGGCCCCGGGCACCCGTCTTGCGGGCCAGGGCCTTGCGGGCAATCGCGTTCAATCCGGCCGGCCGGACCTCGAGGTCCACGCCTTCCATGGAAAACAGTTTCTGGTATTGCTTGATCAAGGCGTTCTTCGGTTCGGTCAGGATCTGGATCAGCGCCTTCTCGTCCAGTTCCTCAAGCGTGGCCACCACCGGCAGCCGCCCGACGAATTCCGGAATCAGGCCGAATTTGATCAGGTCCTCGGGTTCGACCGTGCGGAGAATCTCGCCGATGTCCTTGGAATTCTTCAGGCTGCGCACATCAGCACCAAAGCCGATGCCGCTTTTTTCGGAACGCCCGCGGATGACCTTCTCCAGACCATCGAACGCGCCGCCGCAGATGAACAGGATGTTCGTGGTGTCCACCTGCACGAAATCCTGGTTGGGATGCTTGCGGCCGCCCTGGGGAGGAACGGAGGCGATCGTGCCTTCGATCAGCTTGAGCAATGCCTGCTGCACGCCCTCGCCCGACACATCGCGGGTGATCGAGGGGTTGTCGGACTTGCGCGAAATTTTGTCGATTTCGTCGATGTAGACAATGCCGCGTTGGGCTCGGTCGATGTCGTAGCTGCAGCTTTGCAATAACTTTTGAATGATGTTTTCGACGTCCTCACCAACGTAACCGGCTTCGGTCAAGGTGGTGGCATCGGCCATCACAAAGGGCACATCCAG
>CAIYPG010000035.1 GCA_903928055.1 uncultured beta proteobacterium
CGCTTTGTTGCAATGCAACAGAAATGCCGCGCGCCAGCATGCGATCGTCCTCGATGAGCAACAAGTTCATGTTCTTTTTTTCCGTAGTCGGCTTGGTGACAGCTTACTCGTTGCGCCGCAACTAGAATTGGCCACCCTGTCAAATGGCTGAATTTTTTAAAATGCTGATCACATCCGAGTTGAAGACCGCTGCTGCGCATCGCAATGGCGAATACCGGCACGAAGGCAGTTTCGCGGGAATGCATGCACTCCTTCTGATTCCGATCATGCTCGTGCTGGGCGGATGCGGTCAAGGCGCCGCGCCGGAAGGCGCCGCGAAGGGCGCCGACCCGGGGGCAGCCGCGGCCACGCCGGGTGTGGTGGCACTCACCGATCCGGCACTGAAATACCTGACGGTCGAGCCGGTTGGCGCTTCGGCGTTCAGCAGTGCGGGTGCCGTGCCGGCACGCGTGGCGATTCGTCCGCAGGCGCTGGCCAGCCTGGGTTCGCCGGTCACGGGGCGCATCGTTTCGATACTCGTCCATCCAGGTGAGCGGGTCAGCGCAGGAACTCCGCTGGTCAAGATACAAAGCGCCGATGCTGCGGCCTTGCGCGCAACCCTGGAGCAGGCGACGGCAAGGGCCGCTTCGGCAGAGGAGATTCTCAAGCGCAACAATGAAATGGTGGCCAAGGGCGTGGGCTTGGAATTCGAGCGCTTTGAAGCTGAAACGCGGGCGAAGGAAGCGCGGGCCGAACTGGAGCGCGCCCGCCGGCCCAATGTGTTGCTGGGTGCGGGTGATGGTGATTTCGTCAACCTGCGCGCACCCAATGCCGGCGTGGTGATGAGCATCAAGACTTCCGTTGGCGCCATGGTTGCCCCGGGCGGTGACGCGCTGGTCGAGGTCGCCGATCCCACCCGCCTGTGGGTAGTGGCTGATGTGGCGGAGACCGATGCGCACACCGTGGTGGCCGGGGAGCGCGTCAATGTGCTGGTCCCCAGCGTGGGCAGGAAAATCGAGGGAATCATCGACGGCATTGGTTCGCAGGTGGATCCCGAAACCCGCCGTCTGCCGATCTATGTGAATCTGAAGGGCGGCATCGAAGGGCTGACGCCAGGCATGCAGGCCGAATTGCGGTTCATGAATACCTCAGCCTCCGTGCTCACGCTGCCTGCCGAAGCCGTATTGATCAAGAACGGCAAGCAGCGCTTTGTGTATGTGCAGCGGCCGGACAATCGCTTCGAGATCCGTGAAGTGCACACCGGGGGCGCCTATGCCGGCCGGGTGGCGATCGTTGACGGCCTGAAGGCGGGTGAGAAGGTGGTCGTCAAGGGTGCGCTGTTGCTCGACTCCGAAGCTGATCAACTCCTGTAGCGCGCCATGCTCAACTTACTCATTGAAACCTGCGTCCATCGCCGGGTCGCAGCACTGGTTGTGACCGCAGTCGTTGCGGTCTTCGGCCTGCGCGCCTATCTTGCGACGCCCATCGAAGCCTTTCCCGATGTCACCAATGCGCAGGTGACCGTCATCACACAGATCCCCGGCCTGGCCTCCGAAGAAATGGAGCGCCAGGTGACCGTGCCCCTGGAGCGCAGCCTGAACGGCACGCCGGGGATGACGCTGATGCGCAGCCAGAGCCTGTTCGGCCTGTCGCTGGTGACCCTGACCTTCGATGACAATGCCGATGCCTTCAACTCGCGCCTGCTGGTGCAGCAGCGCATGTCCAGTGCTGAACTGCCGCCTGGTGTCACCCCGGAACTGAACCCGGAGGCCACGCCACTCGGCGAGATCTACCAGTTCCGGTTGAGCAGCGACCGGCACAACCTGTATGAACTGCGCTCTGAACTGAACTGGAATGTTGCGCGGGCCTATCTGCAGGTCCAGGGCGTTGCCGACGTGGTTCCGTTCGGTGGCTACCTGAAAGAGGTGCATGTCCGTGCCGATCCGGGAAAGCTTTACGCGGCAGGCATATCCCTGAATGACCTGGGCAATGCGTTATCGCATGCCAACATCAACGTGGGCGGCGGTTTCCTGCGCAATGGCGACCAGGAACTGACGGTGCGCGGCATCGGCTACATCGAGTCCGCAGAGGACGTGAAGCGCATTGTCCTGAAGAGCAAGAACGGCTCGACCGTGACCATCGGTGACCTCGCGGAGGTCGTGCAGTCCTTCACGCCGCGGCGCGGCTCGGTGGGCTGGAACGACAAGAAGGAAGTGATCGAGGGCTTTGTGCTGATGCGGCGCGGCCAGAACCCCTCGCTGGTGCTGGACGGCATTCACGAGAAGACCAAGCTGCTCAACGAAACCATGCTGCCCAAGGGCATGCATGTCGACGTGTTCTACGACCGCACGGACCTCGTCAGCCACACGCTCTCCACGGTGCACGAGAACCTGTTGCACGGTTTTGTGCTCGTCGTTGCCGTGGTCTGGCTGTTCCTGCGCAGTGCGATTGGTTCCGGAATCGTGGCCATCGTCATTCCGCTGTCGCTGTTGATCGCCTTCCTGGGGCTGTACACGCTGGGGATGCCGGCGAACCTGATTTCCATGGGCGCCATCGACTTCGGCATCCTCGTCGATGGTGCGGTGGTGCTGGTCGAGAACGTCATCCATGGCATACGCCATGAGAAGCCGGCCGACCGGAAGACGCTGCTCAGGCTGATCGTGCATTCTGCCGTGGACGTCGGGCGTCCGACGTTCTATGCAATGCTGATCATCATCGCTGCGCTGCTGCCGGTGTTCACCCTGCAGTCGGTTGAGGGACGCATCTTCCGGCCCCTGGCGCTGACCTACGCCTTCGCGCTGCTGGGCGCGCTGGTATTCTCCATCACGCTGGTTCCCGCGCTGTGCGCCGTGCTGTTCCGTCCCAAGCATGCCTCGCTGCTCGAGCCGGCCTGGCAGGAGTGGCTGCGCGAAAAATACCGCAACATCCTGAACAGGCTTCTGCAACGCCGCGCAATGGTGCTGGCCGGGGCCGTGGGCCTGCTCGCCGCAGGCGCGCTGGTCACTTCTCAGTTGGGCACGGAATTCCTGCCCGAACTGGATGAGGGCGACTTTGTGATCTTCGTTGAAATGCCCGCGAGCATTGCGATGGAAAAGGGCCAGGATGTGCTGCTCGATGTGCGCAAGCGCCTCATGACCTTCCCCGAGGTCAAGGAAGTGCTGAGTGAACACGGGCGGCCGGAAGACGGCACCGACAATCAGGGCGTCAACATGTCGGAAACCTTCGTGCATCTGAAACCGCACGACGAATGGCGCCGCGGCATGGACAAGGACTCGCTGATCCAGGCCATGCGGGCCTCGGTCACGGAAATCCCCGGCGTGCTTTTCAATTTCTCCCAGCCCATCAAGGACAACGTCGAAGAAGCCGTGACCGGCGTGCGCGGCAAGGTCGTTCTCAAGGTGTTTGGTGCCGATCTGGGCGTCATGCGCTCCACGCTGGGACTGGCCAAGGACGCGCTCAAGGGGTTGCCTGGCGTCACCGACCTTGACCTCTATCGGGACTCGTCAACGCCGCAGTTGCGCATTCGCCTGGATCGCAACGCACTGGCGCGTGCCGGCCTCACGATCGAGGAGGCGCAGACCACCATTGAAAGCGCGCTGGCCGGAAAGGTGATGACGGAATTCTGGGAGCAGGAGCGGCCCGTGCCGGTACGGGTCATGCTCACCAGCGAGTCCCACGATGATGTGGACAAGATTTCGGGCCTTCTGCTGACCACGCCGACTGGTGCGCGCCTCCCGCTGAAACAGGTGGCAAACATCAGCGTCGAGAACGGGGTGTCCACCATCGTCCGGGAGAACAACAGCCGGTTCCTCGCGCTGAAGTTCAACATCGAGGGCCGTGACATGGGTTCGGTGGTGAATGAGGCGATACGCACCGTCAACGCCCAGGTGAAGGCGCCGGAAGGCTATTACTTCGTCTGGGGCGGTGAGTTCGAGAACCAGGCACGGGCGGCCAAACGGCTGAGGCTGGTGATTCCGATTGCGGTTCTCCTTGTTCTTTCGCTGCTCTACGGGGCGATGAACAACGGCCGAAGTGCACTGGCCATCATCAGCATGGCGCCGTTTGCCCTGACAGGCGGCGCATTCGCACTGCTGCTGGCGGGCATTCCGCTGTCGGTGAGTGCGGCGGTGGGCTTCATTGCGCTGCTGGGACAGGTCTCGCTCATGGGGGTGCTGGTGCTGGGTGCGTCGGAACGCCTTCGCCGGGCCGGGCAGCCCCTGTTCGAGGCCCTGACCGAGGGCGCGGCCGAGCGGCTGCGGCCGGTGCTGATGGCCTCGCTGCTGGCACTGTTCGGCCTGCTGCCGATGGCAATGTCTTCGGGTGTCGGCAGCGAGACCCAGAAACCATTTGCACTGGTCGTGGTGGGCGGCATGCTGACCACACTGCTGGTGACCTTGTTTGTTCTTCCCGTTTGGTACAGCCTGATCACATCCAAGCGGCTGTTGACGCCGGAGGAGGCTGACGCATGAACGCAACCGATCTGATGAAGCCGAAGATCGTGGCTCTGGCAGCCGTGGCAGGGGCGCTGCTTGCGCTGGCCACGGTACCTGCCTTTGCGCAGGTACCGGCGGGCGAGATGGCGCCGCCGGAGCGCGTGGACCTTCCCGCGGTGCTGCGCATCATCCGCACCCAAAGCCCGCGCCTGGCGGTGGAGCGCCAGGCCGTCGCGATTGCCGAAGCAGAACGGGTCTCGGCAGGGGCCTATCCCAATCCGAGCATCAGTTATGGACGCTCGCGCCCGGGGGGGGCGATCCCACGTTGTTCACCGGCAGCCGGCAGGATCAGGCCATGCTTGATGTCCCTATCCAGATCAGTGGCCAGCGTTCGGCGCGGGTGGCCCGGGCGGAACTGGAAATCCAGGCGGCGCGCGCGCGCGTCGCGGCCGGAGCCAGTTCGATTACCGCGGAGGCTGGCGCGGCCTATGTCGCGTTGCTTGCGGCACAGCAAACGGTGGAGCAACTGACGGCTGCCGACAAGGAACTGCGGCGCCTGAGGGAAATCGTGGCCGGCCGGGAAGTGGCCGGTACGGCCAGTCGCTACGACCTGACCCGCCTCGATATTGAGCAGGGTGTGTTCTTTGCACGACTGGAGGAGGCGAAGGCGGACGTATTTGACCGCGCCGTCAATCTGGCCGCGCTCCTCGGGCTGCATAACTGGCTGCCGATGGCGACGGGAGAATTGAAGCCCTTCGACATGAACGGTGCGGAGCTGCTCGCGGTACGCGGCCGCGCCTCCTCAAGTCCGGCCGCGGTTGCCGCAGCGCTCGGAGAGAAGGTTGCCCAGGGCGACGTCGAAGTCGCGCGCCGTGACCGGGTGCCGACGCCTTCGCTCAGCATCGGGCGCAGCTGGACCAGTGATCCCTTTGGCGCAGCCAATTTCCTGGGACTCAGCATCGAGATTCCGATTTTCGACACCCGGGCCGGCCCGCTGGCGCGGGCGCAGGCCGATGCGCAGACTGCACGGCTGCAAAAGGATCTCGCGCAGGCCGAGGCCGGTGCGAACATTGACCGGCTGGCGAATATCATTGCTGCGCGGCAGACGGCACTGCAGCGCTTCGAACTGGAGGCCGGCGCGCGCCTGCCCATGCTCAAGCAGATGTCGGAGGATGCCTATCGCCTCGGGCGCAGTTCGATACTGGAGCTGCTGGACGCCACGCGCTCGCATTACGAATTCCAGAGGACGCGCGTTGACCTCGTGGCCGCGCTGCTCGACGCCCAGATCCGTCTGCTGGCGCTGAACGGTGACCTTGAAAAAGCCGTGGGTGAGGCTCCTTCGGTGCAATAGGGCCGGCGGTTGGTTGTCGCGTCTATCTTGGCGCGGCGATCAGCGTTCCGATGGGCAGCTCGGGCTCGCGGTCGGCAACCGCGAGCAGAACCTGCTCCAGGTCGTCGAACACGTTCTCCCATGACAGGCGTTCGGCCTGCTCACGCGCGCGCCGGCGCATCGCCGGCAGGCATGCGGGCGATTGCACCATCCAGCGGGCCTTCGTGACAAATACCTCGGCATCATCGAAGGGCGCGAGCACGCCGTTATCGCCGTCGGTGATGTATTCGCGCGCCGCGGCATAGTCATAGGCCAGCACCGCCAGCCCGCTCGCCAGTGCCTCGACGGTGACGTTGCCGAAGGTTTCGGTGATGCTCGGAAACAGGAAGATGTCGGCCGAAGCGTAATGTGACGCAAGGTCTTCGCCGACGCGCATGCCGGCAAAAATCACCTCCGGACATGCGGCGCGCAATCCGGATGCCGCGGGGCCGTCGCCGACCAGCACGATGCGCAGTCGCGGCTCGACGGCGCGCATTGCCCGGGCGGCCTCGATGAAAAGCGGCATGTTCTTCTCCGCAGCGACGCGGCCCACGCAGATCGCCACCGGCTCATCTTCCCGGCATCCCCAGCTGCGGCGCAGCTCCACGCTCCGGCGTTCCGGCGTGAACAGCGCCGTGTCGATGCCGCGCCCGACGATGGCGAGGCGCTCGAAGTCGAGCGCGGCAAGGTCGCGGCGCATTTCGCCCGTGGGCACCATGGTGCAGTCGCAGCGGTTGTGCAACTGCCGCAGCGCCGCGGCCACGATGCCGGCCATCACGCCGAACCCGTAGTGCCGGCTGTAGGAATGGAAGTTCGTATGGAAATCGGAGCTCAGCGGAATGCCAAGCTTGCGCGCCGCGCTGACCGCGGCCCAGCCCAGCGGTCCTTCGGTCACCACGTGCACGATGTCAGGCGGGTTGTCGCGCCATGCGCGTGCCAGCGTGCGCGGCCAGGCAAGGCCGAGCTGCAGGTTGCTGTAGCCGGGGATGGGCATGGCGGCGGTGAGGTGCAGCGTGAGATTGGCGCCGAAGACGAATTCTGCAGTGCCATCTCCCGTCTGGCGCGGCCGGATCAGGTCGATCCGGTGGCCGCGGCTGATCAATCCGTCAACCATCAGCTTGATTGCGCGGGCCACACCGTTGATCTCGGGCGGGTAGGTTTCGGTGACCACTGCAATGCGCAGGCAGCGGTGGGGGATCAGCGGAATCTGGATGTCATGCACGGGAACCGAGTGTGGCGATGGCAGATGAACCACCGATGAACATTCGGTGAAGAATTTGTGACAGGTGCCGGGTTTGTCGATGAGAATTCACGCAAATATATTTGATAACAATAATGCTATATATTTCGATGAATAAATGATAAAAGTGGCGATATTA
>CAIYPG010000036.1 GCA_903928055.1 uncultured beta proteobacterium
ATCTATTGAAGAAAACCTCGCTCGCGGCTGTATTGGTTGTCACATTGGCCGCTGCTTTCTTTGCAGGCACCGCCTCCGCCGTCGAACTGCGCATCGGACGCGCGAATGAGCCGCAGTCCATCGACCCGCAGTTCTCGCGGACCGGCAACAACCAGATGACGGCCATGCACATCTTTGATCGCCTGACGGTGACCGACGAGAACATCCGCACCACGCCTGGCCTGGCGCTGTCCTGGAAGAACATCGACCCCAGGACCTGGGAAGTGAAGCTGCGTCCCAACGTCAAGTTCCATGATGGCAGTCCGTTCTCCGCCGAGGACGTGGTGTATTCCATCGAGCGCTCGCCGAACGTGCCCAACAGCCCGGCGTCCTTCGCCGACTCGGTGAAGAACATCGACAAGATGCAGATCCTCGACCCGCTGACCATCCGCTTCACCAGCAAGGAGCCCGATCCGCTGTTCATTGAAAACGTCGGCACGGTCTTCATCGTGTCGAAGAAGATCACCGAAAAGGCGACCAATGCCGATTTCAACAGCGGCAAGGCCGCGATCGGCACCGGCGCCTTCAAGTTCGTCAGCTGGAAGCCGGGCGATCGACTGGACCTGGTGCGCAACGACGCCTACTGGGGGCCGAAACCGCAGTTCGACAAGGTGAGCATGCGCTTCATCACGAATGACGCAGCACGCGTCGCAGCGCTGCTGTCCAACAGCGTGGATGTCATCGACCTGGTCCCGCCCGCCGATCTGCCCAGGCTGAAGGCAGACCCGAATGTGCGCATCCATGAAACGGCCACCGTGCGGCTAGTCTACCTGGCACTGAACCTGCGCAAGGACATGCCACTCACCACCGACCTCGATGGCAAACCGCTGCCGGTCAATCCGCTCACGGATGTGCGCGTGCGCAAAGCCCTGTCATTGATGCTGGACCGCAATGCGCTGGTCAGCCGCATCCTGCAGGGGCAGGGATTGGCTGCGGCACAACTGGTGCCGCCCGGCGTCTTCGGCTACAACCCGGAACTCAAGGTCAGGCCGGCCGACATCAAGGAGGCGCGCCGCCTGCTTGCTGAAGCGGGTTACCCGAAGGGCTTCGGCATCACGGTTCACGGTTCCAATGACCGCTTTCTGCTCGACCGTGAAATCGCCCAGGGCGTGGGCCAGTTGCTGGCGCGCGGCGGCATCAAGGTCAACAAGGTGGAGACCCTGCCTTACAGCGTGTACACCAAGGATGCGTTACGCGGCGCCTATGCGGCGTTCATCTTTTCCTATGGCAATACCACCGGCGAAGCATCGCGCGGGCTGGAAAGCCTGTTCCATACGATCGACAAGGAGCACAACCTCGGCTCGCTGAACCGCACGATGTACAGCAATCCGGTGTTCGACTGGGCCATCGACAAGGCAACCCAGGAATTCGATCCGAAGAAACGCGAGGTGATGCTGCAGGATTCCGCCACCCGCATCAGCGACGACGCAGCTTTCATTCCGCTCTACTTCCAGTCGCTGGCCTGGGCTACGCGCAAGAACATCAACTTCAAGGCGCGACGCGACGAGCGCACGCTGGCGATTTCCGCGTCGATTGTGAAATAGTCATGGCTGATTTTCCCTCACCCTCGGTCCCTCTCCCCAGGGGAGAGGGAAGAAAGCCACCAGGTGGTGCCAATTCCCCTCTCCCCGCGGGAGAGGGAAGAAAACCACAAAGCAGCACCAATTCCTGTCTCCTCGCGGGAGAGGGAGGAAAGCCACAAAGTGGCGCCAATTCCCCTCTCCCCGGGGGAGAGGGGTCAGGGGTGAGGGAAGGTTTTAATGGGAGGCAGCAGTGCTGACACAACAGAACGATGAACAGAACGAAGCGTTGTTCGACGTCATCATTGACAGCAACATCATGGTGGCCATGCGCGACGGCGTGCGCCTGGCCACCGACATCCACCGGCCGGCGCGTGGCGGACATGCCGCAAGCGGGAAGTTCCCGGTGGTCGTGGAACGCACCCCCTATGACAAGACCGGAGTGCGCATCAGCGAACGCACGGCCACGAACCCGGAGCCGCTGAACCGCGCCGCGGTGGCGGCGTACTTCGTGCGGCATGGCTATGTCGTGGTGATCCAGGACCTGCGCGGACGTTACCGCTCCGAGGGCACCTTCACGAAGTATCTGGGTGAGGCGAATGACGGCTGCGACACGCTTGCCTGGATTGCGGCGCAACCCTGGTGCAACGGCAGCATCGGGACCTTCGGGCTGTCCTATTGCGCCCATACCCAGACGGCGATGATCAGCCTCAAGCCGCCCGGCCTGAAGTCGATGCAACTGGACTGCGGCGGCTTCTCCAATGCCTATCGCGGCGGCATCCGCAACGGCGGCACCTTCGAACTCAAGCAGGCCACGTGGGCATTCAAGCAGGCGGCGCTCAGTCCGGTCGCGGAAGCCGACCCCGTAGTGCGCGCCGCGCTGAAGGCCGAGGACATCAAGACCTGGTTCCGGGCCATGCCCTGGAAGCGCGGCCACTCGCCGCTGCGCTGGGTGCCTGAGTACGAGGATTATTTCTTCGACCAGTGGGAGCGCGGCACTTTCGATGACTACTGGCGCCAGCCAGAGTTCTACGCCGCCGGTCATTACCCCGACTTCAAGGATGTTCCCGTGCTGCTGATGTGCGGGTGGTGGGATCCGTATGCGCAGACCACGACGGACAACTATGTCGGCATCTCCAGCCAGCCCGGCGGGCGCGCCTGGATGATCATGGGCCCGTGGACCCACGGCCAGCGCAGCATCACCTGGGCCGGCGATGTGGACTTCGGTCCGCAGGCCATCTTCGAAGGCCAGATTGCCGAAGATTACCTGGCGCTGCGGCTGGACTGGTTCAACCGCTCGCTCAAGCCCGGCGAAATACATGCCGACATGCCTGCAGTACGCTACTTCCGCATGGGCGGCGGTTCGGGCAGGCGCAACGCCGACAAGCGCCTCGATCACGGCGGCAGCTGGCGGCGCGCCGACCACTGGCCTGTGCCCAGCACGGAATTCCGTCCCTACTACCTGCATGCAGACGGCGGACTGAGCCCGACATCGCCTGCGGCCGACAATGCATCGAGGACTTACGATTTCGATCCGGCCAATCCCGTTCCGACCATCGGCGGGCAGCTCACCTCGGGCGAGCCGGTGATGTATCCGGGCGCCTGGGACCAGCGCGCCACAGAGCAGGTATTCGGCGCGCAACCGCCCTTCCTGCCGTTGGCGGCGCGGCACGACGTGCTGGTATTCCAGACGCCGCCGCTGGATGAGGACATTGAGATCACCGGCCCCATCGTCGTGCGCCTGTGGATTTCGTCGAGTGCACCGGATACCGATTTCACCGCAAAGCTGATCGACTGCCATCCGTCGAGCGCGGATTACCCACAGGGCTATGCCATGAACCTCACCAGCGGCATCCTGCGCTGCCGCTATCGCAAGTCCTGGGAGAAACCGGAAATGCTCAGTCCCGGCGAGATCGCGGAAATCATCATCGAGCCGATGCCGACGTCGAACCTGTTCAAAAAGGGACACCGCATCCGCCTCGACATCTCGAGCAGCAACTTCCCGCATTTCGATGTGAATCCCAATACCGGCGATCCGGAAGGCCGGGCACAGCGCATGCAGATCGCCACAAATACCGTGCACACCGGTCGGCTGCATGCCTCGCACATCATCCTTCCGGTGGTTGCGTCATCAACTCCTCTGGCCTGAGCCGATGACCTGACCCCATGAGAACGAATCAGACCTTCAACCTTGCGCTGACTGGTCAGGCCCTGATCGAACAGCCGGTATTCTCTGCGTCGGCCGCTGCGGCCCGTCTGCAGGCAGCGCTCTCCGGCGCTCATCTGGCTGCCGCGAATTTCGAGGGCACACTGGGTGCGCCGCATGCGTGGCCGGTGAAGATGAAGACCCTGCACGTCGCCTCGCCGGATGCACTGACCAGCCTGCGCAGGCTGGGCCTCAA
Organism: uncultured beta proteobacterium; assembly: GCA_903928055.1. GTDB lineage: Bacteria > Pseudomonadota > Gammaproteobacteria > Burkholderiales > SG8-39 > CAIYPG01. Next base: position 3,962 of record CAIYPG010000036.1, read on the forward strand.
CGCCCTGGGACTGGCAAACAACCATGCCTTCGACCTGGGGCAACCCGGTGTACTGGCAACCCGTGCCGGTGCGCTGGCCAACGGTTTTGCCGTTGCGGGTAGCGGCGCGGACCTGACCACGGCGTCGGCCCCGGCCATCGTCATGGCCGGCACCTCGCGCATTGCACTGTTCGCGTTCGACCTCGGCCCCCAGCAGGACATGGTATATGCGGGGACAGCGCGCCCCGGCATCAATCCGCTGCGCATCCGAAAAGAACTCGTGCTGCCACCCAATGAGTTCGAACGATTCATCGCGATATCAAAAGCCTGCGGACATGCCGAACGCATGGCACGCCGCGTTGAAGTCGGATATTCCGATGCCACGCCGGAGGGAACCATGGATTTCTTCGGCATCGAGGTGCGCACCGGCCGGGAGATTGCAGAGAATCGCTATCCGGATGCGCAGGACTTGGCGCACGCGCTTGTCGCCGTGCGGGCGGCCAGCGAAAACACCGAGCTGGTAGCGGTTTCACTGCATAACCATCACTGGGCTGTGGACTGGGTGGGTGCGCCGGACTGGCTGGAAGCGCTGTGCACAAAGCTGGTCGATGCCGGTGCCGATGTGGTGTTCTGCCATGGCCCACCGGTACTGCAGGGGATGAGCTTTCATCGCGGCCGGCCGATTTTTCATGGCCTGGGCAATTTCATTTTCCACACCGCACGGGCTCAGCGCTACGACACGAACGGCATCGATGTCTGGCACAGCGCCGTGGCCACACTGCGCTTTGGCAGTGACAGGACCCTGCAATCGTTGCGCATCCTGCCCATTCGCGTCGGACTCCCCCTGGACAAGACACCCGGAGCGAAATCCCCGGTGGCGCCTGAACTGCTGGAAGGCCCTGAGGCCGAAGAGATTATTGCGCGCGTCCTCGCCCGCTCCACACTGGGTGGCGCAGCAGTCAATGCCGCTGGCGCAATCTGCGAGATACGACCGCCGTCCGGAGCCTGACCGGCCGCAGTACCACAGCGTCATGCAAGCTTCATTGCCGCGTCATCTTTGCCGCCTATCCTTGGCACAAATGAAAAGGAGGCGACAATGAACATCGAAGCATCAACGTTTCGTGACATCGTCAAAGTAATCATCGAAACCAGCTGGCGACAGTGGACGGCCCACGCTCCGGCAAACAGCAAGTACCAAGCCAGTCCGGCGCCCAGAGCACTCCCGAAACCAGGCCATCGGCAACTCAATTGAGCTGCCAGTACTCTTAATGTCCGTGGAGGTTGTCAGTTCCGTCAACCAAATGAAAGCTTCCTCCGACCAAGGATAGGGCGCGCGCCGAAGACTCATGTCGCGGCACACCCTTACCCGGGCTTTCTCCTGTCCTGACAGACACCTGCAATCAGAATCCTTTCCGGTCATTCAAGGGTCGCGACGACGCTGTCTTGCCGTGAGCTGACCAAATTGCGCACATCAACGCAATCGAGAATTGTTCACCTCGCGCACTTCGCCTGGAAGTAACAATTCAATACAAATTAACAGTACCCTGCCCTGCCGTGTCATCTAGACTCGCAGCGTGAATTTGAATCAGCCACGCAGCGCTGAAGTTTCGCCCATGAAAAATTACAGCCTTTTACAAAAACTCATCTCCGCCATTCAGGTCTCAGCGCTGACGGTCGCAGGCTTTTGTCTGGCGTCGGCCTCCGCATTGGCAACGCCTCGCAGCATGCTGGCGAACGAGGGAAAGATCGAATTCGTTGTCAAGGAAATGGGCGTGCCGGTCGCAGGCAGTTTCCAGCGTTTTGATGCAGTCATAGACATTGATCCGGTCAATGCCGAGAAATCCAGCGCGAATGTGCGCATCGACATCGGTTCGCTTACCACGGGAAACGACGAAGCCGATGCACTTGCCATCGGCCCGGAGTGGCTGGACAAGGCTGGGGCACCTTATGCGATCTTCAGGAGCGTGACGATCCGGGAACTGGGAAAAGGGCATTACGAGATCAAGGGCACGCTGAGCATCCGCAACAAGGAACGCCCGATTGTCATCCAGTTCGGCACCACCGACCTGCCCGGCGGAAAGACTGTCATCAACAGTGAATTCACGCTGAAGCGTTCCGAATTCGGCATCGGCGGCGGTGTATGGAACCAGGGTGGCGTCGTCTCGGAAGAGATTCCCGTGAAAGTCCGCTTTACACTCGCGCCACCGGCATCAGGTGCCGGTGCTTCAGCGACACGCAAGTGAATGGCCCGCATTCCGGTCTGCGCAAAACCGTGAGTTCAAGCCGTCCTGGTGACGCGATCCTTCGTCTCGAAGACATCGCACTGCATTTCGACGAAGGCAGGACCAAGGCCGTGAATGGCATTGATGTTGAAGTCCGGGAAGGAGAATTCGTCGCGCTCGTCGGACCGAGCGGCTGCGGCAAATCAAGCCTGCTGAACATCATCGGGACGCTTGATTCGGCAACGGGCGGCCGCATCTATTTCCGCGGGCAGCCGTACTCGACGATTTCAGATGCCTCACTTTTTCGTCGACAGCACTTCGGGTTCATCTTCCAGTCGTTTCATCTCATTCCCACGCTTTCCGCGCTGGAAAATGTCATTGTTCCGACCATAGGCTGCGCGGGCTCCGCAAAGGCTCTCAAGGAGCGGGCGCAGGGCCTTTTGTCAGCACTGGGCTTGCAGGACAGAATGGGGCATGAGCCTGGCAAGCTTTCCGGCGGCGAACGCCAGCGCGTCGCCATCGCACGTTCGCTGATCAACGATCCCGACATCATTCTGGCCGACGAACCCACCGGCAGTCTGGACAGCATCAACGCTGCAGAGGTTCTGGATCTGCTGGATGGCATCCGCAAGGAAAACGGGCTGACCGTGGTCATGGTGACGCATGCCCCGGAGGTTTCAGCCCGCGCCGACCGGGTGGTGCATATGCGCGACGGAAAACTCGACACGAACCCGGCGGAGCACACATGAGGCTCATCGATTTTGCCCTGGGCAACCTTGCGCGCCGTCCCGCCCGCACGGCACTGACGGTTGCAGCCATTGCGCTTGGGATAGCCGCTGTTGTCGCGCTCACGAGCATCGCCTGGGGCTTCGAAGCAAGCTGGCAGAAAGCGAACGATGCGCGCGGAACCGACCTGATCGTCACCCGCATGGCAAGCGAAAACTCGCTTCCATCGGCGTTCGCGGCGTTGGAACCGGGCAAGACGCTTCTGGGCTATCCCCATGTGCATCAGGTGGTGGGGCTGCTCAGCGAAATGCTGAGCGTCAATAGCAAGGCCCCGCCCATGTTCGTGTTCGGATGGGAATACAACAGTTACCTCTGGGACCATCTCAAGCTGCTTGAAGGACACTGGCCGGCGAGCGACACCGAGCCGGTCGTCCTGGTTGGCAGCGTTGCCGCGGCCCTGCTGCACAAGAGAACCGGGGACACCCTGGAACTGGAAGGGCACACCCTGCGTGTGGCGGGCGTCTTTGAGAGCGCTGCCCTGGTTGAGAATGGCGCGCTGCTGCTTACGCTGACGCAGGCACAGCTGATTACCGACAAGCCGGGCAAGGTCAACGTCCTGAACATCAAGCTCGATGGCAAGGCGTCCGATTCCGAGATCGAAGAGCTTCGCACCAGGGTTGCCACTTCGATGCCAGGCTTTGTCGCAATCACGTCCGGGGAACTGGTCAGCTCCAACGCCATCGTGCGCGTTTCGAAGGCAATGAGCGATGCGACAATTCTGATCGCGAGCCTGGTTGGTGCATTGGTGGTGTTCAACACCATGCTGATGAGCATCAGCGAACGCACCCGGGAGATCGGCGTGCTGCTCGCACTCGGATGGCAGCGACGCACCATCATGCAGCTGGTCTGCGGCGAATCCACCATCCTTGCTCTTGCCGGGGGCATGATCGGCATTCTGCTCGGAATTGCAATGACCGTCGGCCTGGAACATCTGGATTTGATGCGCGGCAAGATCGAGGCGGTGTTTTCCGTCCAATTCCTGTTGGCCGTGCTGGGACTCTCCCTTTTTCTGGGGATCGCTGGAGGACTTTACCCGGCGATAAAAGCAGCAGCCTTGCTGCCGTCGCGAGCCCTGAGACACGAATGATGCAAACGAACGACGATTTCGTTCCGGCAGAGGATTTCTTCCTGACCTGGTGCAATTCCGACGCCGTAACCTCCAGTCTGATGGAAGCCATCAGCTTCGTGACGCCCCTGCTCGAAGGGTTCATTGTCAGTTCGGTGGCCGAGGGACTGCGTACAGGGCATGCACAGCCTGCCTCCGAAGCGCGCTACCGTGCGTTCATGCGCGAAGAAGCCAGCCACTCATGGGTGCACCGTCAGTTCAACACATCATTGCTGGGATATCTGGGTCTGCCTCCGCCGGGACTGAAGCAGGTCCGTTCCCTGTTCGGGTTCGCGAGAAGACATCTGTCGCTCGGCAACCGTTTGCAGGTGTCGGCCGCGCTGGAGCATTTTGCCGCCGTACTGTCCAAGAGCTATCTGGACTGTGAAAAAGGGTGGACGTTCAATGCCGCCTCAACGAGGGCCCTGTTTGCCCAGCACGCACATGAGGAACTGGCCCACCGTTCGGTCGTCTTCGACATGTGGCTCGAAACGGGCATCTCGGGCCGCTTCAGCCGCAACGTAACGATGCTGGGAATCCTGGCCGGCAGCCTGGCCTATGCGCTGGTGGCGGTCCCGTGGATCACGCATCGCAAGACCGGTCTTCATCCGGGAACCACACTGTTCATGCTTGCCAGATTCCTGATCAGGCTGCGGATCAATTCACGCGTGTTCACGCAATTGCGCGAGCTGTTCCTGTTCGCGCACCATGGCTATCACCCCGACCAACTGGTTGGGGAAACAGTCGCCGGCACAATCCAGTAACGACTGTGCCGAGTCAGATCACCAGGGAGTTCATGTGAAGTTCGGAAGAATCGGAATCATCCTGATCGGCATTGCGGGGATCATCTCCATGCCGAGTTGCACTTCCATTTCCCCTCCGGCCCAACCGGTGGTTGCATCTACTGTGAAGGCCGGTAGCGCCCCCGACCTGGACGAGATTTATGCAAACCTTGAGAAGGCCGGCGGAAAGGCCTTCAAACTTGACCCGGCAGCCTCGTCCGTAAGAATCTACGCGTTCCGCGCCGGACCGGCCGCCAGGCTTGGCCACAATCATGTGCTGTCGGCCCCGCAATTCAAGGGGTACTACCATCTGCCCGCGGCCGGACCTTCCAGTGGCAGGTTCGATCTGGAATTCCGACTGGATCAGCTGGAGATCGACAATGAGAGCTACCGCTCAAAGCTGGGCATTGCCTTCGCTTCCAAGTTGTCGCAGGACGCCATCGACGGCACGCGTGACCACATGCTCGGGGAGGACAACCTCCAGGCCGATCGCTTTCCCTTCGTGCGCGTACATTCGGTCGAAATCTCCGGAGAAGCGACAAGGTTTGCGGCACGCGTTCAAATTGAAATGCACGGCCAGACGCGCGAAATGTGGATACCACTCAGCGTGGAAGGCCTCCCGGATCACCTCGAGGTGGCGGGCTCCTTCGTCATGCGCCAGACCGATTTTGGCGCCCAGCCCTATTCCGTAATGGGTGGCCTCATTGCCGTTCGTGACGAGGTCGTCATTGAATTCAAGTTGACCGGGAACTGATGCTCGCCACCGTCAAGCCACTCTGCTCCAACTTGCCAACCCCTTCCACGCCCTATACCCGCACCGCGATCTCCCTCCACTGGGTGATCGCGTCACTGATCTTTGCGGCGTTCCCGCTGGGCGTATACATGCACGGCCTGTCGCTGTCGCCGGACAAGCTCCGGCTGTTCAGCTATCACAAATGGATGGGCATCACGGTGCTTCTGGTGGCAGTGGTTCGCGTGGCATGGCGCTTCACGCATAGGCCACCGGAGCTGCCCGGCAACATGGCGGCGTGGGAGCGCTTTGCAGCAATGCTGATGCACTACCTGCTCTACGCGATTATCTTCGCCATCCCGCTGAGCGGCTGGATCATGAGTTCCGCAACCGGCCTGCAGACAGTCTGGTTTGGCGTGCTGCCCTTGCCCGACCTGGTTGGACGGGACAAAATTCTGGGGGATTATCTGCTTCAGGTTCACCAGGGGCTGAACATCGTGCTTTTCGCGCTGGTGGTCATTCACATCGCCGCCGCATTGAAGCATCACCTTGTCGAACATGACAGCGTATTGCTGAACATGTTGCCACGACTATTGCGACGCGGCAGTGCTTCCGGACCAATGACAGGATGATGGTGGAGAAGAAGGGGATCGAACCCTCGACCTCCGCATTGCGAACGCGACGCTCTCCCAGCTGAGCTACTTCCCCATCAGACGCAATTTTACTCCCACTCTCTGCGGCAGGACAACGCAGGCCGCAGTGGTACAGGTATGATGCGCCCACTCACATCTGAAGCAACCGGAATCCATCATGCAATTCAACCCACCCTTCGGCTACCAGAGCATCGCTCCGCTCTACAAGAACAACCGCGTCAGGCTTCCGGCACCGGGTGAACTGCCGGCGTTCGCGCGCGGCACCAATGCCGTGCCAGTCAGCTATTCGGAGTTTGCCGCTGCCTGCCGCGATTATCCGCTGGCCTTTGTCACCACCGACAACGGAAAAAGCTACTCGCCCGTCGCCATCATCGGCATGGCCGGCGCGGAAAACCTGTTCCTGACCGACGGCCGCTGGGATGAAACCGTGTACCTGCCTGCCTATATCCGGCGATATCCGTTCTGCATGGCCAGGGTGTCGCTGGACGGCAAGGAGCAGGCCGATCGCCTGGTCTGCGTGGAAAAAGCCTTCCTTGCCGCCGAGGGCGACAGCGGCGGCGAAGTCATGTTTGATGCCGGCGGCAAACCGACGCCGCACTGGGAGTCGATCAACAAGTTGCTGGAGGAATACGAGCGCGACCTGGATCGCACCCGCGAGATGTGCGACATCCTCGCCGAATATTCACTGTTCGAGCCGTTCACGCTGCAGGCCACGCTCAAGGATGCCGGCCCGCTGAACCTCGGCGGCATGTCCCGGATCAACGAAAAGAACCTCGAGTTCCTGAATGCCGCCCAGCACAAGAACCTGCTCAAGAAGGGCGTGATGGGGCGCATCTACGCCCACCTGATCTCGCTGGAGAACTTCACACGCCTGCTGGTGCGCAAGGCCGCGGCGAACCAGGCAGCCACAGCCCAGAAAGCCTGGTGATAACAATTTCCCTGTAAATTCTCATGGATATTTTTGAAATTATCAGAATTGATAATTTCAAAATCCAAACTGAATGCCCCTCAGGGGGTATGTGCAGACCGGGAAAGGCGATCACGAATGCCGGCCCATGCCGGCGATTCGGGCGGTGATTCCACCAGGATGATGTCCGCACCGGTTGCATCCAGTGCGCGCAGGTTGGCGTAGAGCGAGCGCGCATAGTCCGCGGCCACTGCGGGAATGACGATGGCCTGCGCCGCCGGCAGGCGCGGCACCGGGACTTCCAGCAGCAGGGCGGCGAGGCGCTTGCCCTTGTGCGAGGTCAGGGCTTCGATGATTTCGGTACGACGCAGCAGGCGCACCTTCGCACGCGGCGCGTAGTGCGTGGCCAGCGTACCTGGCGCACGCGGCGCATCTTCGCCCGGCAGCGCCAGCGGCATGCCGGCGGCCGTCTCGATGTCCTCGACCAGCAGCTTCCCGGGACGCAACAACACGGGCCCGTCGCCCGAGCAGTCGATGATCGTCGATTCAATGCCGATGCTGCAGGCGCCACCGTCAACGATGCCATCGATATCGGCCCCCAGGTCGGCGCGGACATGGTCCGGCGCCGTCGGACTGAGACGCCCAAAACGGTTTGCAGAGGGTGCGGCAATACCGCCGCCAAATGCATTGAGCAGTTCCTGTGCCACCGGATGCGCCGGGACGCGCAGTCCCACCGTATCCTGGCCGCCAGTCACGGCATCGGACACACTTTCGGTACGCTTGAGCACGAGGGTAAGCGGCCCGGGCCAGAATCGCTGCGCCAGCGCTTCAGCATAGGCGGGAATGTCACGTGCCCACTCGTGCATGGCGCCACGGCTGGCAATATGCACGATGACCGGGTGTGTAGCCGGCCGGCCCTTGACCTTGTACAGCCGTGCGAGCGCCTGGGGATTGCGTGCATCTGCGCCCAAGCCGTAGACCGTTTCCGTCGGAAAGGCGACCAGGCCGCCGCGTTTCAGGACGGCGGCGGCCTCCTCGATCGTGATGCCGGTATGTTGTGCGACTGCAGGGGCAAATGTCGGGTCCGGCGTTCCATCCGACGTCGCGTCGGCCGGCACAGCGGATGAATTGACTGGGGCTTCGGATTCCAAAATTATTCAGGCAATTTTGCGGAAAGCACGGCCTTCGTCTGCCGCTCGCGGAATTCCTCGAGCTTGCGCGCCATCGCGACATCACCCAGTGCCAGCATGGCCACTACAAACAGCGCCGCATTGGCCGCCCCGGCTTCGCCAATGGCAAAGGTCGCAACCGGGATGCCCTTGGGCATCTGCACCATGGACAGCAGCGAATCCATGCCCTGCAGATATTTGGAAGGCATGGGCACGCCAAGCACTGGCAATGTGGTCTTGGAGGCAACGACACCGGCCAGATGCGCGGCACCGCCGGCGGCGGCGATGAAGCAGCGCACGCCGTGCTTCTCCGACGACTCGATCCATTCCACGAGTGCATCCGGCGAACGGTGCGCTGACAGCGCACGTGCTTCGTAAGGGATGCCGAATTCCTTGAGCTGCTTGGCGGCATTCGACATGACATCCCAGTCGCTGGTGCTGCCCATGACAATGCCGACGAGCGGTTTGGTTCTTGCCAATTAAACCTCCAGATCTTTGCCGGTTAAACGGGTCAGTGCTTCACGGTATTTCTCCGCAGTCTTCGCGATCACCTCGGCAGGGAGTCGCGGCGCAGGGGGTTTCTTGTTCCAGCCCAGCGATTCCAGATAGTCGCGCACATACTGCTTGTCATAGGACGGCGGGCTCGAGTCGGGCCGGTACTGGTCGGCCGGCCAGAAGCGTGAGGAATCGGCAGTCAGCACCTCGTCGATGAGGACAAGATTGCCGGCGGCATCCAGGCCGAATTCAAATTTCGTGTCGGCGATGATGATGCCGCGTCCGCGGGCATAGTCGGCCGCCTCGCGATACAGCCGGATGCTGGTATCGCGAATCTTCGCCGCCAGCACGGGGCCGACCTTCTTTTCGACCTCAGCGAAGGAAATGTTTTCGTCGTGCTCGCCAACCTCGGCCTTGGAGGACGGCGTGAAGATGATTTCCGGCAGCTTGTCGGCCTGTTTGAGGCCCAGCGGCAGCGGAATGCCGCAGACGCCGCCGGACTTCTGGTAGTCATTCCAGCCCGAACCGATCAGATATCCGCGCACCACTGCTTCGACCATGACCGGCTTCAGGCGCTTGGCGACGACTGCGCGGCCACGCACCTGGGCCACTTCATCCGGCTTCACCACCGATTCGGGCGCAATGCCGGTGAGATGGTTCGGGACGACGTCCTTGAGGCGCTCGAACCAGAAGTTCGCCATCTGGTTGAGCACCTGCCCCTTGCCGGGAATGGGATCGTCCAGAATCACGTCGAACGCCGACAGGCGGTCGCTGGTGACGATCAGCAGGTGGTTGTCATCGACTGCGTACATGTCGCGCACTTTGCCGCGCGACAGCAATGGCAGGCTCTTGATGGATGATTGCAGCAAGGTGGAAGCCACAGAATTCTCCCCAGCGATCAAGGCCCGGATCAGGCCGCTTTGGATTCCAGGTCGGCACGATACTGGCCGGTTGCAGCCAGGCCGTTCATGCGCGCGCGATGGACCAGTACCTTCTGTGCCGATGCCACGTTCGCAACAGCACCACCCCAGGCCTTGAGCGCCGGCGCCTGCAGGCCACGCCCATAGGAGAAGGTCACCGCCCAGGGCAGGCTGCCCAGACGGTTCATCGCATCCAGGTGCGCCGTGGAGAGCGCATCGCTCTGGCCGCCGGACAGGAAGGCAATGCCGGGAACCGCCGATGGCACCGTGCGCTTCAGCACGGCGATCGTGCGCTCGGCCACTTCCGCCACGCCGGCCTGCGATTTGCACGACTTGCCGGAAATGACCATGGATGGCTTGAGCACCATCTCCTCGGGCTTTACGCGCAGGTTGTAGAGCGAATCAAACACCGCGTTGAGCGTCCACTCCGTGACTTCTTCGCAACGATCAATCGTGTGGTCGCCGTCCATCAGCACTTCGGGCTCGACAATGGGCACCAGTCCGTTGGCCTGGCAGATCGCGGCGTAACGTGCCAGTGCATGGGCATTCGCCCAGACGCAGGAAGCGGAAGGAATGTCGCGGCCGATCGTGATCACGGCGCGCCATTTGGCAAAGCGTGCGCCCAGTTTCACATACTCTGCGCAACGTGCGGCCAGGCCGTCCAGGCCCTCGGTGACCGTCTCACCCGGGCACAGCGCCATGTCTTTGGCGCCGGTATCGACCTTGATGCCGGGAATGACGCCCTGGCTTGCAAGCAGTTTGGGGAACGGGGTGCCATCGGCCGATTTCTGGCGCAGCGTCTCGTCATACAGGATGACGCCGCTGATGTACTCGCCCACGCCCTTGGCCGAAAACAGCATGTCCCGGTAGGCGCGGCGGTTTTCTTCGCTGTTCTGCACGCCGATGCTCTCGAAACGCTTGCCGATCGTGCCGGTGGACTCGTCGGCAGCCAGTATGCCCCGGCCTTTGGCAACCATGGCTTGGGCGATCTTGGCCAATTCGCTGTGGCTCGAACGGGTGCTCATTGCGACTCTCCGGATGTCGTTGAAAGGAGGTGGGGGAAGCCCGGAATTTTACCGTTTCCGAAGGGCAAAAACCATGGCTGGGCAATGCGAAATGCCGCCAGATCAGCCTTGCCGGCGCTCCCCGACCCGGACGATTTTCAGGGTGTTCGTTCCACCAGCCAAGCCGATCGGTTCGCCGATCGTGAGCACGATCAGGTCACCCTTCTTGACCACGCCGTTTTGCACCAGCACGGCTTCAGCTTCGGCCAATGATTCTTCGCGGGAATTACCCGCATATTTCACCATCAGCGGGTAGGTGTCCCGGAACAGCGTGGTGCGATAACGGGTGCGGGTCTGCGAGGTCAGTGCGTAAATGGGTACGCCACAGTTCATCCGCGACATCCACAACGCGGTGGAGCCAGACTCGGTCAACGCCGCAATGGCAGTGACCTTGAGGTGATAGGCGGTAAACAGCGCGCCCATGGCGATGGACTGGTCAACACGAGTAAACACCCGGTTCAGAAATTCCTGGTCAAGCACCACAGCCTGCGTCTGCTCCGCTTCGACGCAGATGCGATGCATGGACTCGATGACTTCCACCGGATATTCCCCGCTGGCGGTTTCGGCGGACAACATCACGGCATCGGTGCCATCCAGGACGGCATTGGCCACATCCGACACCTCGGCGCGTGTCGGAATCGGGCTGGAAATCATCGATTCCATCATCTGCGTGGCGGTGATGGTTACCTTGTTCATTTCGCGCGCCAGCCGGATCATGCGCTTCTGCAGGGCCGGCACCGAAGCGTCTCCGACCTCCACCGCCAGGTCGCCGCGTGCCACCATGATGCCGTCAGAGGCATCCATGATGTCCCTCAATGCATCGGGCAGCACCGCTTCGGCGCGCTCGATCTTCGCGATCAGGAAGGCTTCACCACCGGCATCGTGCAGGAGTTTGCGCGCAAGGCGCATGTCCGCACCCGACTTCGGAAAGGAAATCGCCAGATAGTCCGCCTTGATGGCGGCCACCGTGAGGATGTCTTCCATGTCCTTCGCGGTCAGGGCCGGCGCCGTCAAGCCTCCGCCCTTGCGGTTGATGCCCTTGTTGTTGGACAGCACGCCGCCGTGGATGACCTTGCAGCGCACCTTTTGGCCCTGCACCTCGAGCACCTCGAGCGAGATGAGCCCGTCATTGAGCAACAGCAGGTCACCTGGACGCGAATCGCGCGGCAATTCCTTGTAATCGAGGCCGACGCCATCCTGGTCGCCCAGTTCACGCTCGGCATCCAGCGTGAAGATGTCACCCTTGGCGAGCGTGACCTTGCCGTCCTTGAACTTGCCCACGCGGATCTTCGGTCCCTGCAGGTCGGCCATGATGCCGACCGTGCGGCCGGTCTTGCGGCCGATTTCGTGCACGAGTTGCGCGCGCGCCACGTGGTCCGCTGCCTTGCCATGGGAGAAGTTGAGGCGCACCACATCCACGCCGGCGAGAAACATGCGCTCCAGTGTGGCGGCGTCGCTCGATGCCGGCCCCAGCGTGGCAACGATCTTGGTGCTTCTTAGCATGCTGCGCTCTCCTGTATGCGGCCTGTCCGGCCCGTCCGACATGCGAGGGGACGGATTCCCTCCCGCTGCGTCAGGAATGCAATCAAGCCATCATTCCATTACAAAATTCAGATCGCGGGAAAACGATCCCGCGACAACCATCCGCGAAAGACTATCCCGAGACTCGCGCTTCCAGCGCCGCAATCGCGGGCAGGCACTTGCCTTCGAGAAACTCGAGGAAGGCCCCGCCGCCGGTGGACATGTAGCTGATACGGTCGGAGACGCCAAACTTCGCAATGGCTGCCAGCGTATCTCCCCCGCCCGCCATGGAAAACGCCCCTGAGCCGGCAATGGCATTGGCAATGGTCCGCGTTCCGCTGCTGAACTGGTCCCATTCAAACACCCCGACCGGCCCGTTCCAGACGATGGTGCCGGCGCGCCCGAGTATGGCCGCAAGCGCTGCGGCGCTTTGCGGCCCGATGTCGAGAATCATGTCGTCTTCGGCCACGTCGCGGACCAGCTTGGTCTCGGCGCGTGCGCTGGCGGAAAAATCCTTGGCGGTGATCACGTCGATGGGCAGCGGAACATGCCCGCCCTTGGCCATGATTGCCGACATGACCTTGTTCGCGGCACCGACGAGGTCGGGTTCGGCCAGCGACTTGCCGATGCGCGCACCGGAGGCGAGCAGGAAGGTGTTGACGATGCCGCCGCCGACGATGAGCTGGTCGACCTTGGAGGCAAGCGATTCCAGTACCGTAAGCTTGGTCGACACCTTGGAGCCGGCCACAATGGCAACCATCGGCCGCGCCGGTTTTTCCAGTGCCTTGGTCAAGGCTTCGATTTCCGCAGCCATCAAAGGTCCGGCGCAGGCCACTGGCGCAAAACGGGTCATGCCCGAGATCGTGGCCTCGGCGCGATGCGCGGCACCAAATGCGTCGTTGACATAAATGTCGCAGAGGGCGGCCATGCGGCGCGACAGACCTTCGTCGTTCTTCTTCTCGCCCTTGTTGAA